>DATNBZ010000232.1:0-53116 GCA_035607285.1 Blastocatellia bacterium
TCCCGAAAAAGTGAAAGCGGGAGCATCTCTGCTCCCGCTTGAATGGTCGGGGCGATTGGATTCGAACCAACGACCTCTCGGTCCCGAACCGAGCGCTCTACCAGGCTGAGCCACGCCCCGTTTTGACGAAGGGCAATGATAGCGGCGCAGTTGAGCGCTTGTCAAAGCAGCATTCGCTTCACCTTCGTGTGCTTTGCGGTCCTTTGCGTCTTTGCGCTGAGTATTGGGTCTTGCTCCTTCAATACCCAATACTCAGCGCAAAGACGCAAAGGACCGCAAAGCACGCGGAAGGCTACGCCGGAGTCGCTTGAGTGTCCGTGAGCATCTCGATGAACTTCCGCGCTGCCGCGCTGAAGATTTTTCCTTTGCGGTGGATGATAGCAATTGGCCGCGCGAAGCTCTCGGTGAAGTTTACCGCCCGCAATGCGCCGACCCGAACTTCGTTTTGCACCGTAGCGCGCGGAACGATGGAAACGCCGAGGTCGGCTTCAACCGAGCGCTTGACGGTTTCAATGTTGTCGAACTCCATCACGTACTCCACGCTGATTCCTCGCTCTCTCAGTATTTTGTCGACGGCTTTCCTGGTGGGAATATCGCGCTCGAACCCAATGAATCGCTGCCCGTCCAGAATCTTGATATCGATTCGCTTCTTTGAGGCGAGGTCGTGCTCGGGGCTGCACACAAGAACGAGAGGATCGTTGCCAAACGGAATGATATCGATCTGAGATCGTGGCGTGGGATAAGCCACAATTCCAATGTCGATCCCGTGGTTGATGACGTCTTCGTAGACCTTGTTGGGCCGGCTGTATTCGATGTGCACGTTTACCTGCGGATAAGACTTGATGAAACGCTTGAGCGCCGGCGACAGCTCGTGGATGCCAACCGAATAGATCGTAGCGACGCGCACCTGTCCGCTTACAATGTTGCCGAGTCCTTTCATCTCCTCGTTGAGCGAGTTGAATCGATCGATGATTTCGCGACAGCCCTGATAAAAAGTCATCCCCGCTGCCGTGGGCACCATCGTGCCGCCCCGGCTTCTCTCGACAAGCCTTCGATTGAACTTGTCTTCAAGGGCGCGAATCTGCTGGCTGACCGCGGATTGCGAGATGAAGTTCCTGGTCGCCGCTTTCGAGAAACTGCGCGTGTCGATGAGATCGCAAAAGACTTTCAGAGATTCGATGTGCATAACGCCGCCTTATTAACCGAGTCTTGAACGCTCAGCGCTACTTATAGCATAGCGAGGCGGCAATATGTTACATTTGTGATCGAGAAGCCACTCACAAGTACCAGCGTCGAAGAAGGTCGAGCGTAGCTGGGAAGCTCTCCCCGGCTTCCGTCCGGAGGGTCCGATGAAAAAGAAGATCGCTGTTTCACTGGTCTTGCTGTTCGCCGCCCAACTTGTGCTTACGGGCGGCGCTCAGGAAAAAAGCGCGCAGGACAAAGGCGAGATAAGGCTCTCGACGGAGCTGGTGCAGATCGACGTCCTCGTCACTGACAAGAGCAACAAGCCGGTAAGCGGGCTCACGCGCGAGGACTTCGAGTTGCTCGATAACAACAAGCCTCAGCACATATCGAACTTCGCCTATGAAGAAACGAAGTCGCGTCGCATCGAAGACGCGGCTACTGAAGATCACCGCTTGCCCAGGGCAATAACTGCCCGCGAGTTGAAGCGCGTCTTTGCTTTTGTCGTAGATACGCTGCACATCAAATATGAGAACATCGGCCGCACACGAAAAATGCTCAGCGACTTCGTAGATAACAAAATGCAACCGGGCGATCTGGTGTTAATCCTGCCGACTGGAGGCGGGTCGGGACTGCTCCAGCAGTTTACGGCGGATCAGCGGCTGCTTCATCGCGCGATAGATCGGCTTCGTCCGTTTTTTTTCAGCAACGACACTACGCCTTATAGAAGCATGGCTCGATTGGGCCTTTCGCCCGGCAGTCGCCCCGGTCAGGGCGCGAGGAATGGCGGATTCGGCAGGCAGCCGATTTCCAGCGCCGGACAGGACCCCGACCCCTTTGAAGAAGCGGATGTCCACACCACGCTCAATGCGATGAAGGAGATGATCAAATCGATGAGCAAGCTTCCCGGCCGCAAGGTAGCTCTGCTCGTATCCGAAGGCATCCGAGCCTCCGCCACGTGGACTACTCAGGACCTCCACGAAACGACGGCCCTGGCCGGACGCGCAAATGTAGTGTTTTACACAATAGATCCGCGAGGGTTGGATCCCTTGATCCTCAACGCAACTGATGAACTCGATTCGGATGCGGATTTCGCGACTGCGGCCACGGATGCGGTAGAGAGCAAGCGGTCGGATTTCCACGAATCGCAAGACAGCTTGCGCGACATCGCGTTGGATACCGGCGGGAAGTTTTTCGGTAACAACAACGACATCACGCGCGGGCTCGACGAGATGCTTGAAGGGAATGCCGCTTACTACATGCTCGGGTTCTATCCCGAAGCCGGGAAGTGGGATGGCAAGCTTCACAAGGTGAAAGTAGTGGTTCGCGCGCATCCTGAGCTGACGGTTTCCTTTCGCAAGAGCTATCTCGCGAAATCTCCGCCGCCCGAGAAAAAAGGCATCGATCCCAAAGCCGCCGAAGTCATCGAAGCGATTTCGTCGCCGCTCGTCCGGCGCGACATCGATCTGCGGCTGACGCCGCTCTACGTCGACAACGCGCAGCGCGACCCGGTGGTTACGCTTCTGCTTCATATCGATGCTTCGAAGCTGACCTTCGTTCAATCAGAGGGCCGATATCATGACTCTCTCGAGGAAGTGGGATTCGTGCTCGACGCGAAGGGCAATACGATTGACAGGTTCTCGAACGTGCTCGATCTGAATCTGCTGCCGCAGAGCTATCAGAATGCGCTGACGCGCGGATTCGTTGCGACACGGACGGTGAACATGAAACCCGGCACCTATCAGATTCGCTTGTTTGTTCGCGAAACCGGGCCGGGGTTGATCGGAACCGCTAATGACTTCATCGACATTCCCAACATGAAATCGAACAAGCTCACGACCAGCAGTCTCTTTCTGAGCGGGCAGGCCGTCGAACAGGGTAAGGTTGTCGATACAGCCGGCATCGGCGGCACGCCGTCTCAGCGTCGCTTCCAGCACAACGGGGAGTTTTCATATAGATTGGTGATCTACAATCCAAAGCTTGACGACAAATCGAAGCAGCCGGCGCTGGAGATGAGGACTCGAATTCTGAAGGGGACCAGGGTGATCTTCAACGGCGGCGCGAAACCGGTGGTCGCCGGTGAAGGCAGCACGCCGCCGTCGCGGCTCATCACCGGCGGCGTTATTAAGCTCCTCGGGCTTCCGCCGGACGACTACACGATCGAGGTTTCCGTCAGAGACAAGATGAGGAAAAAAGAGGACGGTGTGATCCGGCGGGAAATAGACTTCAGCGTCGAGTGACTTGCAATAACTGCGGGCGTTCAGAGTACCGACTTTAGTCGGGCAGTGCCTTATGATGCCAATGCTTCGGAGTTGTAATGCACTGCCCGACTAAAGTCGGTACTCTGAACGCCCGCTGAGACGGTCCCACGCTACCCACCCAATAACTGGAGAAAAGATACACCAGCCCAGCCACAGCGGGATCTCGGGATATACCAGCGGCGTGTACCAGACCAGATACAACAACGCCGAAGCACAAGTGAGATACAGCCAGCCCGCGCGCGGAACAAGCGCCAGGAACGGGACCAGCCAGGCGTAGTACCATGCATAGCGCGGCGTCGTTAGAAGGAGATAACAACCAATCAACGCAGTCGCGGCACGAGCAACGTCAACCATATCTCTTTTTCGCCGGATCAAACACCAGACCGCGACAACGATCAAGCCGGCTGCGGCGAGCATCAGAAACATACTCGTCGGTATCGGAAGGACGGTGCGGAGCGCGTCCAGCAGGAAGTATCTGGCGCCGCTTTGAACGAAGCCTTCTTCCTGCACATATTTTTGGAGAAACCCGAACAGGTTGGCTCCGGCTCCAATGTACGGCACGTATGCCACCGTCAAAATCACCAGGAACGCCGAAACCAGGACCAGGTTGCGTTTGTGGGCGACCCTGTTCAGCAGGCGACGTACGATACCGTCTCGCGAATCGGCGCCGCTGTTGATTTCAGTATCAGACCTTGCGATCAAAAAGGCAGGCAGCAAAAGCACAGGATAAAACTTGACCAGCGTCGCAATCGCGAGCGCGACTCCGGTCAGCGCATCGTTGCGTGTTGACCAGGCAAAAAGCGCAAGCGCCAGAAAAGCGATGAACACCGCCTCGATATGACCACTATGCGCTCCCTCAAAGATCAAAAGCGGGTGCCAGGCAAAAATGATTGCGCGCGCCGGATCCAACCCGCTCCGCGAAAGTACCAGCATCAACAGCAGCATCGTCAGCAAATCAAACGATGCCATCATCGCCTTCATTGTCGTCACGCTCATCGGTCGAATGAGCGCGGCCGCAAAAAAAACAAACTGAGCCGCGGGTGGGTAGGGAGACAACCATCGCTTGTCGTCGTCGGTGATGTTTGGAAAGATCCTGTCGTCTCGCAAACTGCTCAACTCACCGGCGTCCGGTGCGTAGCGGTACGGGTTGATTCCCTCAGTCTGCACGCGGCCGTCCCAAACGTAGCGATAGACGTCTGCCGAGAGATAAGGGCGCTGTGGCACAAGCATCGCTCGAAACCCGACGGCGAACAAGATTACCAATCCGACTGTGAGATATCTCGCAAGGCGCGAAGATCTGGAAGACCAGCGCACAACGACGTAAGTGGACGCGAGATAAAAGGCAAGTTGGCCGACAAACAATCCTATGAACGCCGCGATCCATTGCGTGAAACGGTGAAGGTCTCGTCCCCAAAAGTAAAGACACGCGCTACCGGCGCCCAGTGCAAAAACCGCAAACGGCGCCGCGAGCGACTGCTCAATACGCGACGCGCCGGTCAGCGTGCCGTCAACTTGTGTGACCTTCAATGTGCGGATCATTAATGACCTGTAGGGGCGGCCCTCCGTGGCCGCCCCTGTTTGGAAGCGCAAACGTTTCACCGCAAGGAGGGCGGCCAGGGAGGGCGGCCACGGAGGGGTGGCCACGGAGGGGCGGCCACGGAGGGCCGCCCCTACATGGGTCAACTCTTTATTTCTGACTCCGCGCCGCCTTTTCGCGCGATCTGATACAGCTTGCCGCCTGCGACTTCGGATTCGTCCGGCGACTCTATTTGAATAGTCAGGTGTCCGATGTTGAAGCCGGAACGCAATTGTTCCTGGAGCCCTTCAAGCGCGGCTTTGTGCGAGACGCCCGGCTCGATCGTAACGTGAGCCGAAAGCGCGTCCATACCCGAGCTGATTGTCCACACGTGAAGGTCATGCACGCTAGCCACTCCGGGCACCGAGTGCATTGCTTCCACAATCGCGTGAACGTTGATGTGCGAGGGCGTGCCCTCGAGCAGGATGTTCACCGATTCCACGATCAGCCGCCACGAGCTGTAAATGATCAGCAGGCACATCGCAACGCTGATCACCGGATCGGCCAGCAACAAACCCCATCGCCATATAAGAAAGCCCGCTACGATGGCGCCCACGGAGCCCAGCGCGTCGCCCATCACGTGAAGGAACGCGCCCCGCATATTCAGGTTTTCCGAAGAGGCCGAATGCAGCACGAAAGCGCTTGCGATATTGATCGCAAGCCCACCTATTGCGATGAGCATTACCTCCAAGCCCCGGACGCCCTCGGGAGACTTGATTCGCTGGAATGCTTCGTAAGAGATGAGCAGGGATATCACAACCAACGCCGCGCCATTCGCCAACGCCGCCAGTATCTCCATTCGGTAATAGCCGTAAGTCTTTCTGGCGGTGACGGGACGAGCTGCGAACCATAACGCAAGCAGCGCAAGCAGGAGCGCGGCTACGTCGGCGAGCATGTGGCCGGCGTCTGAAAGAAGCGCCAGTGAGTTGGTCAGGAATCCGCCGACGGCTTCCGCCAGCATGTAAAGGAGGGTAAGCGCGAGCACCGCGATGAGACGGCGGCGGTTCCTTCCGTGGCTGTGAGGATGAGCTTTGCTGTGATCTGCGGACATTGCGCAACGTCAAAAAGAGCAGGCGTTCAGAGTACCGACTTTAGTCGGGCAGTGCCTTGTGATTCCAATGCCTCGGTGTTGTGCCGCACTACCCGACTAAAGTCGGTACTCTGAACGCCCGGCGCCCGAAAGCAACTTTCGGCTACTTTACGCCGAGCAACTCGACCTCAAAGATCAGGGTTGCATTGGGTGGGATAACACCGCCGGCGCCTCTCGCGCCATAACCGAGTTGTGACGGGATTATCAGCTTGCGTTTGCCGCCCACCTTCATCGTCATCACTCCTTCGTCCCACCCTTTGATGACTTGCCCGACGCCGATCTTAAACGTGAACGGCTGGCCTCGATCGACCGAGCTGTCGAACTTGGCGCCGTCCTCGAGCGTGCCGGTGTAGTGCACGATTACCATCTGACCGGGCTTCGGGCTTTCGCCGTCGCCGATCACGGAGTCGGTAAATCGCAAACCAGAATCCGTCGTCTCCTCAACGCCTATTGGCATTCCCGCCTCCCTGGCCTTTCGCCCTGATGTCCCTTCGGCATCTCTCGTCGCGCAAGAGTGTATATTGCGCCATCGAGCAACAGCAAGGTGTCAGCAAGTCGGTTTCAGTGTACTCCAATCGGTGTGCTATCATTTTTCGAAGCCGAGACGTACTGCAAAAGGTGACCCCTAATGTGTCTCACGAGCGGCCCCATTTCAGATAATCATGAGACCGATGGCTTCAAACAACTCCCTCTTATCATAAGGCGCTAAAGGCGAGGAATCATCATGTCACGCGGGAGAAAGTTCCGATCGACGCGGCGCATTCCGGATACCGAGCGCTCGCTGTTCGAGCAAAAACTAACCGGCCGCTATTCGCGCACGCTGGATCGGACTGATTTGCTGGGCTTGATTCGCGGAGGTGAAGACACCCACCTCGAGTTCAAGATCCGTCTGGTCAACACGGAAAAGGTTGTCGCCGAGATCGTCGCGCTCGCCAATGCCGGAGGCGGCGCGATCATCTTCGGCGTCAACGATCAACGCCGGGTCGAAGGATTGGACAACCCCGAACAGGTCGAAGAGCAGCTCATCGATATCTGCCGCAATCAGATCAAGCCGCCGCTCTTTCCGCGCATCGATAAGGTCTCATACGATAACGGAACTCGAATCGTTGTGCTTCAGGTAGACGACCGCCGCGCGCCTCATCAAACGCCGGATCATCGCTACTTCATTCGCATAGGATCGACGAAGCGCGAGGCTGAAGGTAGCGAGATAGCCGCATTGTTTGCGCGCTCGCGCGTAGCCTCGCTCGAAGATATGCCGCTGGTCACCGCAGCGGTCGAAGACGTGGACGAAGCCCTGGTGTGGAGCTATATCCGCGATCTTGAAGGGGACGGGTTTCGAGAGCCTAACGGATTCCCGACGGCAATGGCGATGCGTGACTTGAGGCTCGCAGCCGACTACGGAGGCAGCATCGCGCCCAGCCTCGCCGGCTTTCTGCTGTTTGGACGGAGCCCGGCAGTTCAGAAGATCGTGCCGCAAAGCCAAATCGCGCTGACGAGGTTTTCAGGAAGCAGCACCGGGTCGCCGGCAGTTGAACATACAGAGGTTTTTGGAAATGTGACGCGGCTCTTCGACAGCGCGCTCCTGTTCATGAAGCGCTACGTTGATCTTTGGGACATTCGCCCGCCGCGCGCTTCCTCGAACTCAACCGACGACAAGGGCGCGCCGATTCCCGCTCGCGCGAACTACTCGCGTTCAGCGGTGATCGAGGGGCTGACGAATATGCTCGTGCATCGCGACTACTCTATCGCGGGACCGGGCGCGCGAGTCTTGATATTCGATGACAGGCTCGAGTTGATCAATCCAAGCCGAACCAACGGCGCAACGCTGAAATCGATTCTGTATGGCGCGACGGAACATATGAATCCCCGGCTGCATCACGTGTTCACAAGCAGAGAGTACGGAATCGAACGCGTAGACCGGGGCATACCGGCTTTGAGACGCGCTCATCACGCGATCGCGCGCCGCGAGCCGCGAATCTCGCTGGTTGCGGATGAGTTTCGGTTGGAGCTATACGGCGTTTGATTAGAGATTGGCGCTGGTTTAGGATTCCCGTGGGAAACAGAGACTGATCATGGCGGCAAATCCAAAACGGAAATACACTCTCGAAGAATATTTCGATCTCGAGCTTTCTACGAACGAGAGGTTCGAGTATTTTGACGGCGAGATCTTTTCGATGAGCGGAGTCAGCGAGCAACACGCCCAAATCGAGGGGAACGGTTACCACGCGCTTCGGCTTGCGCTCGAGGGACGTGAATGTCGTGTCTTCATGGCAAACATGAGAATCAAGGTGCCGAGCCTGCCGCCTTATCGATATGCGGATGTGTCGGCCACCTGCGAAAAGCCGGTATTCGAAAAGATCGGCGGCGTTGATGTAGTGACTAATCCTACGTTGATTATTGAAGTGCTGTCTGACTCAACCGAAGCTTACGATCGTGGAGACAAGTTCACGCACTACAAATCTATACCCAGCTTGAAGGAGTACCTTCTAATTGCCCAGCATCGCCCTCACATCACGCAATACGTGAAACAATACGATGGCTCTTGGAGCTATGATGAAGTCAATGACCTCACCGGCAAGATTCAACTTGCTTCAATCGATTGCGTTCTGGAGCTAAGTGAGATCTACCGCGATGTGACCTTCCCGGAGAACCCCTCGCCGAATCTTCGAGAGCATGGTGAACAAGCGTGATTAACCCCATAAGTAGAAGCCCCGTAAACCAACGACGGGGCTTCCGCGCAATAGTCTTGTGGGATCTGGCTAATCCCTCACCGCGTTCAACGATCCACCTCGCTGATTGCCAAGGCTTAGGGCTACTTCGCGTTGAGATTGAGGTCGCGGCCGTTCGCGGCATAGCTGAAGACATAGCGCTTCGGCTCGGTCTTGTTCTCCGCCGGGCCGTAACCTGCATATCCAACCGCATGGAATTCCATCCTGTATTCCTGGATCGTCACGCCGTTGTCACCGCCAATCCGGTCGAAGCGAACGTAGGGTGTCGGCGCCCTGCCATCCCGGTCGAGGGGATACCAGTGCGTTTTGGTGATTCCGGTCCTGAGTGACATCTTCTCCCACTTGCCGGTCTTACCCCACCGACATTCGTAGGGGATCGTAACGCCGGTTGTATTCTCTATCGAATAGGCGGCGCGATAGCTCGGAAGATCCGCCTGACTTGTGCCGGTTCGTTCCTGAGCAGTGACTGACACGAGGGCGATCAACGCGGCCATTGCGCAACCGCATAACAATTGAAAAGTTTTCTTCATTGGAACCTCCTGTTGCGAAATAAGGGAGTTTGAACCCTGCCTTTGTACTATCTCTCATGATGTGAGGCGGGATTCCGCGGCGATCCCTATCATTCGCGATTTAGAAAAGGTAGTGGGGTATTAGCGTGTTGCCAGCAAGCAGTCCTCTGCGTCCCCGGCGTCCTCCGCTGTTTTTCCCGCTCAGTGGCTCGGAAACAACCGCAGAGGACGCCGAGGACGCAGAGGAGAAATGCGAATGTGAGCGAGCAACACACTATCACCCCCACTACCTAAGAAAACTTTCAACGCTCAATCGGATATCGAGATGATATAATGAGGGCGCTCTTTAGGAACATCAGGTTTCGCGACGAAGGACCCGCGATGTCATCCTCTCCGCAGTCGGTTACTCAGTTGCTGATCGAATGGCGCGATGGCGATGAGACTGCGCTCGATCGGCTGATTCCGCTCGTCTATGACGAAATGCGCCGGCTGGCTCGTTATTACATGCGCCGGGAACGCGTCGGGCACACACTTCAAACTTCGGCTCTGATCAACGAGGCTTACATTCGGCTTGTGGATCACAAAGGCATGCGGTGGCAGAACCGCGCGCACTTCTATGGCGTGGCCGCGCAGGCGATGCGCCGCATCCTGGTGGACAACGCGCGTTCACGCAACTACGCCAAGCGCGGCGGCGGCGCGCGAATGGTCGAGCTTGATGAAGCCGCGGGTGTTGCGCGAGAGCAGGCGGCGGAGATTGTCGCGCTGGATGAAGCGCTGAACGAACTGGCCGTTCTTGATCCGCGCCAAAGCAAAACAGTCGAGTTGAGATACTTCGGAGGCATGAGCGTGGAAGAAACCGCCGAGGCGCTTGGCGTGTCGCCGGTGACGGTGATGCGCGACTGGCGGGCGGCCAAGGCGTGGCTGCTAAGAGCACTCAGTTCGGAAGAACTCACCACCGTGATAGAGTCCAGTCCCAAATCCCGCCTTGAGTAGTGAAGGCAATTTATGACGCCCGATCGTTGGCAGCACATCAACCGGCTGTTTCAGGAGGCGCTCGATCACTCGACCTCAGAGCGAAGCGCGTTCCTCGACGAGGCCTGCGCCGGGGACGAGGACTCGCGAAACCAAGTCCAGTCACTGATTTCTTTTGACGCGAAGGCGCAGGAATTTCTGGAGGTACCTGCGCTGGAAGTGGCCGCCCGATGGTTCGCCGGTGAACCGGAAGAGACGCTCGTTGGAACGCAAATCGGCTCCTACAAGATTGAAGCCAGGCTCGGCGCCGGCGGCATGGGTGAGGTCTATCTTGCCGAGGACACCAAACTCGATCGCAAAGTCGCGATCAAGTTCCTGCCCAGGGAAATGGAGGAAGATGAACTGGCGCGCAGACGCCAGATAAGAGAGGCGAAGGCGGCGGCCCGGCTGGAACATCCCAATATATGCGGCATCCACGAAGTCGCAACACAGGCGGGCCATAGCTTTATCGTCATGCAGTACGTTGAAGGCGAAACGGTTTCGGCAAGAATGCGGCGCCGCCCCCTGCGACTGACGGAATCGCTGGATGTGGCATTGCAAGTGGCCGACGCGCTTTCACTCGCGCACTCTCGCGGAATAGTTCATCGAGACATCAAGCCGCAGAACATAATGATCACCACTCGAGGCCAGGTCAAAGTGCTGGACTTCGGGTTGGCCAAAATCGTCGTGCCTGAAACACCGGAACAAGACAAACACCATCGAGACAGCGATCTCTCAAAGCCGGGTCTTGTGGTAGGGACCGTTCCATATATGTCTCCGGAACAGGCTAAGGGCATCGCGATCGATGGGCGCAGCGATCTGTTTTCCCTCGGAGTGGTGCTATACGAATGTATCACTCAAAAACCTGCGTTCGCGGGCAAGACCCCGTTGGAGATCTGCGCTCAGGTGATCCACGTCGATCCGCCGCCGCCGTCCGCGGCTAACGATCGAGTTCCGCCGGAGCTGGACCGAATAATCCTCAAGGCGCTTGCAAAGGACCGCGACTCGCGGCAGCAGTCGGCCGAGGAGCTTCAAAAGGAACTGCGCGCAGTCCGCGGTTCACTTGGCGTTCAAGATGAGGTGACCAGAGGGCTGGCGGTCAAGTTGCGGGTATCGCGCGCCGACTTGATGTCTCGCCTCATCGGCGCGGCGCGGCGTCCTCAGGTGCTCGTACCCCTGGTGCCTGCTGCTTTGGTACTGCTCGCAGCGTTGAGCGTTCCGCTTTGGTGGCGCGCTGCCCCGTATCGACCTCAGCCTGATGCTTTACGGTGGTATGAGCAAGGCACTGCGGCTTTACGCGACGGCACGTATTACAAAGCGAGCAAAGCGCTGGAGGAAGCGATCAAGTTTGACGACAAGTTTGCGCTTGCGCACGCAAGGCTGGCCGAGGCGTGGAGTGAGTTGGACTACGCGGATAAAGCAGATCGAGAAATTCTTCGCGCGCGATCGCTGGTGCGCGACCTGTCGGCGCTTTCTTCGCGTGACGCGCTTTATCTTCAAGCGATCACTCATGTGGTGCTGCGTGAGTTTGATGCGGCGATCGAAAGGTATCGGAAGATCGCGGAGCAAGCGCCGGCCGCGGAAAAAGCGCAGGCGTATCTGGACCTCGGGCGGGCGCAGGAACAGAACGACGACATCAAGGGTGCGCAGGCAAGCTACGAGCAGGCAACCGCGCTTGCGCCTCAAGACGCCGCGGCGTTCTTGCGGTTAGGTATTCTTTTTGGCAAGCAACAGGATCTCGAAAAGGCGAACCGGGCATTCAAAACGGCCGAAAGCCTCTATCACATTCTCTCGAATAACGAAGGCGAAGCAGAGGTCTTCTATCAACGCGGCTTCCTTTATCACAACCTGAACAAGCCCCCTCAAGCGCAGGCGCAGTTGGATGAGGCGTACAAGCTGTCCAGTAGTCCTGTCAGCCAATATCAGCAGATCAGGATACTGTTAGTGTTGAGCGGCGTGTCAGTCACCGAAGGCAGAGCCGCTCAAGCAGAGCAGCAGGCCAGGCAAGCGATACAACTTGCTCGAAACAATGGCATCGAGAACCAGGCCACAAACGGGCTTATCTGGCTCGGCAGTTTATTCCTTCATCGCGGCGAGTACGACGAGGCTGACAAGTATTACAGGCAGGCGCTCGATCTTGCACAGAGGGATAACGGGCGTTTGAACCAGGCATGGGCGTCGATGCAACTGGGAAGTCTGCGCTCGCTTCAGCGCAACACTGATGAAGCGTTGCGTTATGTCGAGCAGGCTCTTCCATTCTATCAGCAAGGCGGTTATCGCAAGTGGCTGTCACAGGCGCTGGTGTTGCTAGGTCGAATTCATCGTGACAGAGGCGAGTACGAGGACGCGCTCCGAGCATTGCAAGAACAACTCGACCTTGCAGAGAGAGTCGGCGATCAGGCGCAGGTGGCGCTTTCACATCAAGAGATCGGGAGCGTACTCTCTGCTGAAGAACAGTACCCCGAGGCGCTATTACACTTTGACGAGAGTCATAGCATTAGGAAGTCTCTGAATGCCAATGTCTCCACGGGGTATGCGCTGATGTATCGTGCAAGCGTGCTGTGGCAAGTAGGATCGTTTGAAGAAGCAAGGAGGGCGCTCGACGAAGCCGCCGTGATCGCGGGTCCCGAGAAGGCCTATAAAGAATTGCTAGCCGAGATTGATATGATCGGCGGTCGTCTGGAACTGAGCGAAGGGCATCCTCTTGAATCCAAAATGAAGAGTCACCAGGCCCTCGCTTTGGCGGGTAACCAGTATCCAGATACAGCCGCGCAAGCAAAGCTGACGCTTGGATTGGCGGAAACTCGTTCCGGCGGTGTGCGTGCAGGGGCCCGCTTGTGCGCACAAGCACTTGATATTGCGACCAGCACTCGGGACCCGCAGCTAGTCTCCAGTGCATTACTAGCATTCGCTGAGACGCTGCTCGAGAGCGGCGAAGCACAACGCGCCCTGGACACTGCATTGCGAGCGAAGGACAGTTTTGCTCGATTTGGTCAGTTAGAGTCGGAGTGGCGCGCATGGCTGATCGCAGCGCAAGCCAAGCGGCACCTCAACGAGGACGAAGCGGCACACGAATACGCCTCAACCGCTACGGCGCGCCTATCAAATCTCGAGCAACGATTCGGCTCGGAGGCGTACAACAGCTATTTGAAGAGACCGGACGTTCAGCAGTTTCGCAAAACACTTAACCAGCAACTTAACCCTTAACTCACAAGGAGAATCAGAATGGCAGAACCAATTATCCTCGAGGGTGGCGCTCAGAAAATCACGATCACGCTTCCGGCATCCTCTAAGCAGGTCTCGCCGGGCGTCTTTACCGTTGAACCCAGCCAAGGAGAGCCCCTTTTCAACAGCATCGACGTCAACGACGAAAACGGTAACCGGCAGTTTCACCATGTGGGTCTAACAAAACGCTGGAAGATAATAATAGACAGAGGCTAGAAAGGGACGGACCCATCTAAGAGCCGGAAGTCGACAATGAGGATACGAGGCGCCGGGTTCGCCCGGTGCCAATCTACACTTTTCTTGAAATGACGTAGCGGCAGACCTCTTTGCTGTCTGATCTCACTAGCCGCACCGTATGGCAATTGTTGTCTGCCTCGCCCAGTAAGAATGGTGTCGCGATAAACTAGGTCCGCAAGCAACCGCCTATGTTCTCGACGTCGCTTGTGTAAACTTTCTTGCATTGTGGCCGGAGGAGGCATAGACTCCCGGGCAGTTTCCGTCCACGTTGTCGAGACGTGATCGTTGGCTTGGCGCTGTTTCAACACCTGCCTGTGAAGGCGTTTCTCTTCGACAGAGCAAACCCAATTGTTATTGCAGCAAGGTTCTAGCTGCACAAATGCGCTGCGTAACTTACGCGCCTTGGTATCTATTGCAGCGCGGAGAAAACTCATGAAAGACACCAAAGCTACGAAAAAGAATAATCTCACTTCACCGACACGACGAGAAATGATCAAGATTGGAACCATCACAGGTGTAGCGAGCACTGCCTTACTAGGTTTAGGTGGATCGCGCAAAGTGATCGCGTCCTCGTTGCTAGGTGGCGCGACACCGGTCCCCTCGGAACCTATTATCCTTGATGGTGGCCCTAGGTGGATCCAGGTATCGTTCCCCTTTCCGGTCGAAATGGACAGAGATGGAAGGCATTACATTGTTTACCCTGACGATCACCGTCCTCACATCGAGAGGATCGTAATTACGGACGACAATGGCTCCGAAGTCTTCAATTGGCCTGTACCGGCGAATTGGAGGATTGCGTTCGAATAGGTAACGCCTAGCTCGACCGTTTAGGGAAACGCAACAGCAATCCTCCTGCTTATCCTGTCGTACGATTCCCCAAAGGTTCGACCATAGCGACATATCTCCTTGGCGCTTTCGAGGATCGTGTGTGTTCGTTTCCGTCTGCTAGCGCTGCTGTTCTTCAAGATGAGAGCGTGCCTCGTCGAACGCTTGCGGATTGTCGCCGAAACAACGGATCCACATGACATCGGGCCACCCGCGCCACCAACTGAGCTGGCGCTTGGCGTAGTGGCGTGTGTCCAGCTTCATCTGATTCAACGCATCCTCACGGGTTCGTTTGCCTAGCAAGTACTCGACGACTCGGCGATAGCCGTGCGCTTGAAATGCCTTCGCTGTCGGCGGGATTCCTGAAGCTATGAGCGACTGGACTTCTTCGACAAGGCCTCGAGCGAACATCTCGTCTGCTCGATTATTGATCCGCTCGTAGAGTTGATCTCGCGGAGGTTCGAGCGCAACGACTCGGACGCGCGTGGCGAGTTCGGGCGCGGCGGGCATTTCGGGCTGAAGCTCTGAGATACGCCGGCCGGTTTGAAAGTAAACCTCGACCGCTCGCATCGTGCGCGACCAGTCTTTTGAACTGAGACGCGTCGCCGTGTGCGGATCGACGCGCTCGAGCAGGCGATGCAAGTGGTCCGCGCCCCGCTTGTCCCGTAGATCGATGAGCCTTTGACGAAGCTCAGGATCAGTTTTCGGTCCTTCGAAAAACGGCCTCACCAACGCCCGCAAGTAGAAGCCGGTTCCTCCGGCGAATATCGCGGTGTTGTTTCTCGATTCGATCTCTTGAATTGTTCTCAGCGCGATTCGAGCGTAATCGCCGGCGGTGAAGTTCTCAGTGGGCTCGACGATGTCGATCAAGTGGTGAGGCACGCCCTGGCGTTCGGCGAGCGGGACTTTCGCAGTGGCGATTTGGATTCCACGATAGACCTGAACTGAATCGAGATTGATTATCTCGCCGTCAAGCTCGCGAGCCAGTTTGATGGCGAGCTCGCTCTTGCCGGAAGCGGTTGGCCCGACGATGGCTGGAATCAATCGTGTTGTGGTTGGTGGAGCGCTCACGTGACGATGTTAGCAATCACGTAGCGAAGTTTGAATCCGATTCCCGTGAAATCTGTTCGACGACGCGATGCGATCTAGACTGAATCAAATAAGTCCTCGGGGTGCTTCTCGGCTATGGCCAGCAGCTTCAAGGCCGCATCGCTGGGAGTTCGGCGCCCGGCCTCCCATGCTTGAACCGTCGAAGGACTGACGTTTAGAGCGCGGGCTAGCATTCCCTGGGAGAAGTTAAGCCGCTCTCGAAGCTCGACTATATCTTTCTTGTCGCGGGCCCGAGGTTGCGCAGGCGCCTGGCGAACGCTTATTCGTCCGCCAATGAGTTTTGATCCTTGGATCATCGCGAGCGCTTGAAACAACATAGTCTGGTCTTCAAAATCGCGCCAGCTTGTTGGAAAGCGTGAACCAGAAGTTCACTCCGTCACTGCACACGCCATTTGGACGCAAGCTGAGTGGAAACGTCTCGATCGGTGTTAGATCTGATGCCTTCCATAGTGAAAGGCTGCCACCGAACTCACCGAATGCATTAGTGACGAGTATGCGTTCTCCGTCGAATGCTGCCTGGATTGGCCCGTCCAGACCGTTTCCAGTCAGTGTTGCGAGCACTGTTCCTGAGAGCGCTCCCTTCGCGCGAACCACGCTAAGCTTTGACAGTACACTGGGTACCCAGATATTTGTACCGTCAAAGGTTGGAAATAGAGGGCAGCAGCCCACATTGACGGAAAGAAGAATGTTGCCGCTCGAGTCCATCTCCTTAATCGCACTGTCTGAATAATCGCATACCCAGATATTCGCTCCATCATAGAGAATGCCCATGGGCCGGTTGAATCCAGTGGTCACGGTGGTGACACTTACAGGGTTGAGCGTCACTATTGATACCGATGCGGCGGAAGAAATGTCGCCGTTGTTTGCGGTCCAGATTCGCTGCCCGTCGAAGGCTATGCCCTCAGGATTGCTTCCCAAATTGCTGGTAACCGTCGTCACCGACCCCGCGGGTTGTGCAGGATCTATCTGATACAGGTTGCCTGGAGTGCCTCGGCCAGTGATGAACACCTTTCCCATGGCGCACAAGACCCCGGAAGCCGCTGATGCGTCCGTCCATGTCTCAAGCAGCCTGCCGTCGCTTGCTCGCACACGTGATACTGAGGCGCCGTTCACCACCCATAGGTCTGCCCCGTCTGATTGAACAAATGACGGGGAACCAACTATGGTCAATCCAAGACTACTTTCACTTTCGATATTCCAGAACTGCTGCAAGGCCGCTCGCCTGCTCGAGCGCTTGACCGACTGATCCAGCGTTCGACTGGTGAATGCAGCCATTTGTTCGCGCGGCACCGCATCGCCAGGGCTGTAGGTTGTTGACGTTGTCCCGTTCGTAAGCCCTGAAAAGTAAGCCTCCGCTATCGAGCAGAAAAAGACGCTGCTCGACGGGACATCCGTAAAGGGCAAGGTAAAGCTTGCGCCTGAGCAGGTGCCGGTGTCAGCGTTGAGCTTGATTGAACCGATGGCCATTGCGATGACCAGGCCCAAAACGGCGGCGAGCCGGCGATAAGCCTTCGCGCGAGCTTTTAATATCCCTGAGAAACGCTTTGTCCTCATAGTCTGTGCATCTCCTTTGAAACCTGTCTACCAACGGTTGGTTATTTTCAGCCGCACACAAGGCGAAAAGTGAGAGTCCAGCTCACGAGTGATCTTGCAGGGCACTCACGCCACTACCTCTAATTTAGGAGGGCCGGAGCCTCAAGTAAAGGCTCAGATCTGTAGTGTCCAGAAAGAGTGCTATGGATTTACTGGGCCACGTCCCTCAGATCGAAATGATAGTGAACTGACCCTCGATGGGAGTCGCATGCTGTTACTGCGTAATGTTATGTCGCGGTGTTGTTTTTCGATTCGATCTCTTGAATTGTTCTCAGCGCGATTCGAGCGTAATCGCCGGCGGTGAAGTTCTCAGTGGGCTCGACGATGTCGATCAAGTGGTGAGGCACGCTCTGGCGTTCGGCGGGCGGGACTTTCGCAGTTGCGATTTGGATTCCACGATAGACCTGAACTGAATCGAGATTGATGATCTCGCCATCAAGCTCGCGAGCCAGTTTGATGGCGAGCTCGCTCTTGCCGGAAGCAGTAGGGCCGACGATGGCGGGAATCAATCGTTGATTGCGTCTGCCGCTCACGCGTGGATGTTAGCAATCGTTGAGTGAAGACTGAACTCGATTAATTCACCCCAAGGTGACAGCTTTACAAAGTTCCTTGTTGATTTGCCTCTCGTCGATCGCTTCCGTTATCTGACTCATAAGCCGAGCCGGTTGCTTTTTCACTTCGTGATAAGTCGCCCGAGTCATTCCTGTTTAAGTGCTAACAGATGATTGTCCAGCCTGTGCGTTGTATCGAAGACATGCTTCAGTTGCTCGTAGGCGGTCGCGGGAAAGAGGATCTTTCCATTGAGGCCAAACGTGAAGTTTCGTTTGTACTGCAGCGTGCGTTGATCGGTGGTGATTCCGATGTTGGCGCTATACTTACCGAAGTCAGCTATCGGATGTGAGCCTATCGATTCGGCGTGATCCAACGAAAACCCGCGAGGTAAGTCAATCTCGATTTCATCTTCTTCTGTCCACGGATAGTGAAAATAAATTGGATACTTCCGCTCACTGGCGGTAAAACGCGCACTCAAACCGTGTTGAAAGACGGCGGGCTGAAAGAAGAGACGTTTGCCGGTTCGTTGGCCGTATGCCGCCGCCCGAAGGTGAAAAGACTCGATCAAAGGTTTCAGTTGATCGGAGACGTTTTCTATTCGAATCGTTGAAAGCTCGGCGTTACTGATCCGCTCTTTGATCCGATCACGCAGACTTTGCTCGCGCTGGTTGGGCGAGTCGTCCTCGTAGAACTGTTTCATCTCAACGGCGAGGTGCCCGGTGTATTCAATGGTTACATCTCCTTCAAGCGTTCCGTCGGCGCTCAAGCTCAAGTTGCTCGTGCGTTTCTGAACGGACTTTCCAGGTTGGGAAAGGGGCGTCGTTACGAACTCCTCCCAGGACGAGGACACTAGATACGCGCTCTGCCCTTCTTCCTGCCACAGCAACATACCGTAAGGAACGAAACTGCTGGCGGGATCAAAGAAACGCCAGCGGCCGTCGATATTGACTGCGATACTACGATTGTGCATGAAGTAAACCCTGAGCAGGGCATCGGCGTAGGCAGGTTTGAAAAAAGCTTCGTCGCGGCTTGCGATCATCGCGAGCCGCGCGTCAACCCCTTCTACAATAGCCAGTGCCGCAAACAGCAAATTGATATCCTCGCCTGTGCCTGCCCCGTTCCGCAGCGTATCGGATGCCGTTTTGTTTTGCTTCACCTTCCCGCGAAGAGAATCGCTGGAACCTGATGATTCCTTACTCGTGTTTTTGATCCTGGCGCGACAGAACTCGAAGATCTTCTCGATCCGCTGCTCGGCAGTCGCTGCCCCGCCGACGATTGAAACCGCCGCTTTCCGCAGCTCGTCGCTGGCTTTGGTACTCGAGTTGAAGGCGTCGTACAGGATCTTATTTACGCTGCTGGCAGCAAAGTCAGGCATGAAATAGATCAACATCCAGGGACGCACCTCGTTGTCGGGCGGCATGTTCGGCTCGCTGTGAAAGGCCGGCACATTCTGTATGCTCTGGCTGAAGAGGTTTTTCTTTTCTCTCACGAACCCCATGTCCGGCGCGTTGAACGTTTTGGTAGCGATGTGACGATAATCATTGTCATCGACTTTCAAGAAGTATTTGACCGACTGAATTGGAATGTCCCGCTGGAGCGGCAAGCGAAGGAAAAACTCATTGTCGCGCACCTCGCGCCAGCGATATTCAATGACTGCCCCCGGCTCGACGGCCGGCAATGCGAAAGACTTCGCCTTAACCTTCAAGCCGCCTAACTTTGAGATGGTGTGTTCGAATACCGCTTCCTTCCCTAACTCAACGATCGCACCGTCAGGTCTAATAGTCCGTCCAGCGACATCTTCAATCTTGTTGTTGCCGAAGTAAGTGAGGTCTACCTTGGATTGCGAATCTCTGCCGCGCTCGGTAAAGATTTTTATCCTGATGTAATGCGAGAACGTTGCGTGATTCGATTTTGGCTCAACAACCACTTCCCAAAAGATTCCCTCCGCATCGGCGTCTTTTTCGACCTTCGCCGTCTTCAGCATAAGCTCGGAGGGGTCAACGGATCTCCATTCGTTGTCTGCGGCCCAGACCGGCGCACCGGCTAACAAACAAGCCATTGCTAATATTAGTTTCATGTCCGCACTCTCCTTGAATGTCCGACAAGCTTGAGCTTGTCGATATAGGCCCGTAGGACGACAAACTGAAGTTTGTCGGATACTCAGTCATACCGGATTGATTCGGTCGCCCGGTTTCAACCGCGCGCCGTTTGCGAAATCGCGCGCCGGCACACGGCGCCTTCCTTCAATCTGCAGGTCCTGGATGAGCAGAGCGCTCAAGGCTCCGGCGACAACAGTGATTCCGGATTCGCCTATGTCGAGAATAGTTCCACTCTCAGCCGAAAACGCATCCTGGCGGCGAGGCGCTTGATATGCCTGCCAGATTGTCAAACGCATGCCGCGAAAGCTTGTGTAGCTTCCGGGCCATGGTTGAAACGCCCGCACGCGATTCGCTATTTCGCGCGCGGTCATTCGCCAGTCGATCAAGCCGTCTTCGCGTTTGAGCATCGGCGCATAAGTCGCTTCGTCGCAGTCCTGGGGTTCGGGTTCTATTTCTCCGCGACCAATTCGAGGAAGCGTCTCCGATAAAAGGTCAGCTCCCAACTGAGCTAGACGAGTTGTCAGCTCCGGAGCGGTTTCTTCATCGCCGATTGTGATTGTACTCTTCGCCAGCATAGGACCGGTGTCCATGCCCGGGTCCATCTGCATGATCGTCACTCCTGTTTCAAGCTCGCCGTTAGCTATTGCCCAGTTGATCGGCGCCGCGCCGCGATACTTCGGAAGGAGCGAGGCGTGAACGTTTATGCAGCCGAGCCGAGGGATCGCAAGCATCCATCCCGGCAGGATTTTTCCGTAAGCCGCGACTATGCACGCGTCCGGGGAGATCGATTCAAATATCGCGCGGACTTCTTCGTTTGTTTTGATCTTAGAGGGTTGATACACCGCGATGCCGCGCTCGAGCGCGAAGGTCTTCACGGGCGGCTCGTGCAAGTGCTTACCTCGACCCGCCGGCTTGTCCGGCTGGGTGAACACGGCTGCGATGTAGTGGCCGTCGGCTACCAGTCTTTCGAGTGACGGGACTGAAAACTCAGGCGTTCCCATGAAGATCAGTTTCACGGGGGTATTGATAACCCAACGCGCTGCTAAACACAAAGTCACAGCGCGACATTCCTTCGCGAGCTTTGCGGTCCTTTGCGAGCTTTGCGGTCCTTTGCGAACTTTGCGGTCCTTTGCGAGCTTTGCGTTAAACTAATTCCTGATTTCAACGCAAAGCGCGCAAAGGACCGCAAAGCCGCAAAGGCGCACCCGAAAAGCGCCAACATTGCGCGGGAGAGTTGTCGACACCTATAATCCCACCTTGCTTTTGAAGTTGTGTGAAACTGAGCATCGACCTAAAACGTAGGACAATGTCTACCCGAATGGCCAATTACAAGCTCAACGGAATATTCCCGCCGGTTACCACGCCCTTTAACGAACGCGGAGACGTCGATTACGCCGCGCTCTCTTCTAACATCAGCCGCTACAATGAAGACGGGCTCGCCGGATATGTCGCGTTGGGCTCGAACGGCGAAGTCGTGCATCTTTCCGCGGAAGAGCGCACGCGTGTTATTGAAACCATAAAGCGCAATGCTGCAAGCGAGCACACGATCATCGCGGGAGTGAACGAGCTTTCGACCCGCGCAGCCATTGATGCCGCGCGCGCCGCGGCGGACTCGGGCGCCGATGTTGTGCTCGTCGTTACGCCCTACTATTACAAGGGCTCGATGACTCAGGACGCTTTCGCGCGGCACTTCAACGACGTTGCCGATCGTTCGCCGCTACCGGTTTTGATTTACAACGTGCCGGCTAACACCGGAGTCGTGATCGATTCAGCGACGATCGCGAAACTTGCCGTGCACGAAAACATCATCGGCGTCAAAGACAGCGCGGGAAACATGGGCGCCATTTCGGAAACGATTCGACGCGCGCCGGCTTCGTTTCAAGTAATGGTCGGTAATGGCGGCATCCTTTTTCCATCTCTGATGATGGGAGCAACGGGCGCGGTTCTCGCGATCGCGTGCGCGGCGCCGCGTGCCTGCGTAGAACTTTATCAGGCTGTGAAGGCCGGCGATCTTCAGCGCGGGCGCGAGCTTCAGAATCGAATCGCGCCTCTATCTCACATTGTGACCGCGGGTCTTGGCGTGCCCGGTTTGAAGGCTTCGATGGAAATGCTCGGACTCGCGGGCGGTCCTCCGCGCGCCCCACTCGTGCCAGTAAACAGCTCGGAACGGGAGCGAATCAAGGCGGTGATTCGGGAAACCGGACTCTTCCCGGAGATCGAATGAGAGGATTGCCGATTTTAGATTGCCGATTGCCGATTTGGGTATTTCGTTCTTACTCGATCTCCAATTGAAATCGGCAATCGCAAATCGGCAATCGGAAATCGATTATGACAGCCAATTGTAAAGACCTCGAAGCTGCCGCTGATGAGTTGACCGACGCGCTCCGGTTCACTGAGATCCCGCGCACGACTCGGCTGTTCACAGATTTTCTTTACGACTATCCGAAGGTTTCACGCTTCTATACAAACTACGGCCGCTCGGTTGAGCCTCTTGCCGAACACGCTCGCCGCATTGGAGCGCAGCAGTTCGATCGCAAACGCGTGCCCGATGCGCTCGAGAGAATCAACCGCCGAGTGGGTTCTCCGGAGCTGACCTTTAAGCACATCGACATGCTTCGGCGTCCCGGCTCGGTTGCAATCGTCACCGGCCAACAATCCGGGTTGTTCACCGGCCCGCTCTACACGATTCACAAAGCGCTGACGGTAATCAAGCTTGCCGCTTGTCTTCGCGACCAGGGAGTGGAAGCCGTCCCCGTGTTCTGGGTTGCCAGCGAAGATCACGACTACGAAGAGGTGGACCATTGTCGCGTCGTCGATCGTGATGGACATCTCAAACTCATCAAGTACGAAGCGAGCGGCCATAAGCCTGACGAGCCGGTTGGCCGCGTCGAGCTTTGCGACGGCATCAACGCGACGAGAGACGAACTGATCGCGAGCCTCGCCGCGTCGGAGTTTATGCCGTCGCTCGAACAGGACTTGCGTGAGAGCTACGCCGAGGGCGTCGGGTTCGCGGAAGCCTTTTCGCGATTGATGGCACGGCTGTTTCGAGAGTATGGAGTCGTGCTGTTTGATCCGCTTGACGAAGAACTCAAGCAGGTCGCGGCGCCGCTCTATGCGGAGGCGCTCGAGAAGTCGAGCGACATCGCACACGCGCTCGTTGCGCGAAGCCGAGAACTCGAAGAAGCCGGCTACCACGCGCAAATTCATGTTTCCGACGATATGGTCCCGTTGTTCATCATGGATGACGGCCGGCGCGCGGCTATAACTCAACACGGCGATCGATTCGTCGTAAAGGGTTCCGGCAAATCATTCAGCCAGGCTGAACTGGTCGAGCTTGCGGCGCGCTGTCCCAGTTGCTTCAGCCCTAACGTGACACTGCGGCCGGTGGTTCAGGACTACCTGCTGCCGACTGCGGCTTATATCGGCGGCCCGGCCGAGATCGCCTACTTCGCCCAGCTTCGCGCGGTCTACGAAACACTGGGGCGCCAGGAACCCTGTGTCCTGCCGCGTGCGAGCTTTACGATAGTCGAGGGCCGTCATCAGAAGACGATGAAGAAGTATGGGCTCGAGGTGAAAGACTTCTTCGAGGGCTTGCATCCCGCGGTCACCAAGGTCGTCGAGCAGAGTCTGGATCGGAATACCGCCGATGCTTTCACTGAGACAGAGAGAACGCTCAACGAACACCTGGACAAACTAAACGAAGCGCTCAAACAAACGGACTCGACGTTGAGCGATCCGTTGGAAACAGCACGGTCGAAGATGATGTATCAACTCGAGCACCTGCGCACTCGCTTTATTCACGCAAGCGCGCACCGCGAAACGACGGTGTATCGGCAAATCGAGCGAGCCTTCACAACGCTCTGCCCGGACAAGAATCTTCAGGAGCGTGAGTTGAATGTCTACTACTTCCTTTCCCGCTATGGACCCAGCTTGATCGAAGAGCTATACAACGCCGCGGAGCTGGGATTCTCTAATCACAAGATCGTTTATCTGGGTGGGGTCGCCTCTCAAGTAGTCAACGCCCGCCAATAATCTCCGCGCTTCTTCGCCACATGGACGACACATGTAGGGGCGGCGCGCTTCTTCGCCACGTACGACACATGTAGGGGCGGCCCTCCGTGGCCGCCCCTCACAATGCCGCAAGTCATCAGGTTACACGTTCTCATTAAGGCAGCCGAACTCCGTCAGGAGTTACCTGTCTATAGCAGAAACGATTCGCGCTGTCTGGACTCCTTTAGGAGTCACCTGCCCCGGATTGGCGACGTGTTGTGGAGGATTAAACAGAAGGAGACTCCTAAAGGAGTCCGGCAAGCGCGGTCTCGCGGCTGCTATAGACATGCGACTCCTGACGGAGTCCCGATCGGCGATTCTCGAATGTCCAAGGTTCAGACTTCCAACTGGTTGGGGATTCGTGGAGGCGCGCTCGGGTTCGATGGCGAGTAATTTGAAGACGCTCTCGCTCGATCTATCACCCGATGCAAGCGAAGCTACTTCATCTCGCTTTGAGTTCTCTCAATTGACCGCCGTGCGAGCTCCGCGGTGGGCGACTTGAGTCTTTCAAAGATGATCAACGCTTCACGAAATAACTGGATGGCTTCAGCGTAACTACCTTCGTCCTCCGCGAGCGTGCCCAACGCGCCCAGCGTGTCGGCGATGCCGCTCTGGTCGCCGAGTTTCTTTGCTATCTCCAGGCTCTCGTTGTAAAGCCGCCGCGCTTCCTCTATCTCGCCTTGATCCTGTGCAAGCGCGGCCAAATTATGCAGCGAGCGGGCAATGCCGCTCTTGTTGCCGAGTTTCTTCTTGATGTCCAGGCTCTCGTTGTAAAGCCGCCGCGCTTCCTCTATCTCGCCTTGATCCTGCGCAAGCCTTGCCAACTGATGCAGCGTGATGGCAATGCCGCTCTGGTGGCCGAGTTTCTTTGCAATCTCCAGGCTCTCGATGCAAAGCCGCCGCGCTTCCTCTATCTCACCTTGATCCTGCGCAAGCAGTCCCAACTGATGCAGCGTGCTGGCGATGCCGCTCTGGTTGCCGAGTTTCTTCTTGATGTTCAGGCTCTCGTTGTAAAGCCGCCGCGCTTCCTCTATCTCGCCTTGATCCTGCGCGAGAATTGCCAACTGATGCAGCGAGCTGGCAATGCCGCTCTGGTTGCCGAGTTTCCTTTCGATCTCCAGGCTCTCGTTGTAAAGAGGCAAAGCTTCATCCATATCTCCTCTACTTCCGTGCATCATTGCGAGGTTGTGTGCGAAGGCCGCTGTACCACTTTCACTTTGCGAAAGGCGGGCAGCTTCAAGGGCCTGTTTGTTGCAGCGCGTTGCCTCGCTCCAATAACCGTGCATATACAGAAAACCCGTAGGAGGGACGTTAGTCGCAGACGCCGTGCGCATCACGCTGCTCCAATCTTTCATCTCGAATGCTACGTCCATCGAGCCGAGCACATTGTCTTTCTCCATCTCGAGCGCATCGAAATCTTCCTTTGTTGTTTCTGCGTGCGACTCGGCATATTCGACAAAGTGCGCAACAAACCGGCGGCGGAAATCGGCTGCACGTTCATCCTTTGAAAGCCGCGCACTCGCCAAGTCACGGGTCAGTCCTTTGACAACCAATCTCTCTCCGGCGCTCGTGGTTTCGACCAGACACAAAGCGGCCATGCTTTTCACCGCTTCTTTCAAGCGACGTTCGTCTTTGCTGAATCCGGCCACCTCGGCTAAAGACACGCGCGACGCGTCGGGCACAAACAACGAAAGCGCCAGGAGCGCATCCCGGCCGTCGTCGCCCAACTGAGCCAAATTGAAGGAGCGATCGAATATCTTCTGCGCCGCTTCGCCTTCACCGCGAGCGAGGTCATCGAGCACATCAGCCGGCCGCTGTGCGAGATCGATCTGCGCGATCACCCATTGCATCACTAGCGGATTTGCCTCGGCCGCTTCGATGATTCGAGCTCGATCCAGACCCTCGAAGTGTCGCACCTTCTGAGTCTGCTCGATCACTCGATTGATGAACTCATACGCCTCTGAAGTGGACATCACATCGACCGGAACATTGCGAGCGCCGTTCACGAGACCGCGCGTCGTGATCAGCGCGGGGCAGTGCGCATCTTTGGCGATCCATGCGGCGCACAGATTTTGCTCGACTGGCGTTATGGTCTCAAAGTTGTCGAGCACGACAAGCAACGACTTATTGCAATCATCGATCAAAGCGCCCACGGCTTCCTTCTTGGGCTCAGTTGCCAGCTTGCGTATTTCTGCCTCGCCCAACTGCGTGGCTATCTCGTCGAGCAAAGCCGAGAGCCCAAAATCGAGCCGGCCTTCGGCGCTGATCCACACGACGACAATTTTGAAGGCGTCTATCAACGCGCGAGCGACTTCAGCCGCAATCGTAGTCTTGCCGACACCGCCGTCTCCCCACAATGCGACGAGCTGATTCTTTTGCGGCGCCAGTTCTTCTTTCAATCGCGCGGCAATTTCGTGACCGTCTTTGTCTTTGCGTATGACGAATCCGAACTGAGGAGGGCGAGGAAGATTGTGGGAAGCGCGATCCGCAGCCTCGGCGAGTTGTGCTGCTGGTAATTCTGGTTTTGGCTCTTCGCTCTGCGCTTCAGATCGTACAGCGTGAATAGGGTTCGGGCCTCTGCGAAAGAGTTTCCGAGACATTGCCGTGAGTGATCTGCCTGTCAGTTTGACAACAGCAGCAGCAATGGCGAGGACCGCTCCGCCGCCTACGGTGCTTATGATCCCGTTGCGCAGTTCTTGCGAAAGACTATTCCACCAGTCCAACAATCCCCTCAATGCTAACGCTCCTTGGAATTTTGCTGTCTGAGCCGCGGAGGATGGCCGAGGTTACGTGCGGCGACCTGATTGTAGCCGCCATAACGCAGCCCAGGCAATCAAAATGCACCGGGGGCGCGACGTGTGGGCAGAAAGCCTTGATTACACAGTGGTTGGCACTGGCACGAAGACGCTTTACCGGCTTGCAAGGGCCGCTTACAGTCGTGCAAACGTCCCGGAAGGTCGCTCGCATAACCGGTGCTTCGGCTGACGAACTTATTTGGAGTGCGGCGCGGTCTGTGCATACGCGCCGCTTTGGCTCTTGGTGGCGATTCAAAGCAGCCAAAGCGGCGCGTACGCACAGACCGCGCCGCACTCCAAAAAAACGTCGCGCCGGTTTCCTCGTCGGCCAACACAACTTTAGGACACCACCCTTTTGCTCGCGAAACCGGCGTCCGGCGACGCGCTACAACGGTAGTTGCGTGAGGGGCGGCGTAGTCGCTCAAGCTCGCTTTTACTACTTCCGGGGAATGCAACACGATATACTTTACCTATGAGGCGGAGTTGGTCTTCAATAACGCTGAGCGTGATTGTCACGGCAGTCTTGTGGACGACCGTGATAAACCTCTCTGCATTCGCGAGCGGAATCCCGTACTCAAAAAAGCAAACATCGAAATCGAAGCGCCCCAATCCAACATTGCGGATTACACGAACGATGATCGCGGACGCTCAGCGAAGATTAACCGAGCTTGGCTATTGGATCGCAGGGACGGACGGCAAATGGAGCGAGTCTTCAAGGCAAGGCCTGGTGGCATTTCAAAAGGTGGAGGGCCGGCCTCGAACAGGCAGGCTGACTGTAGCCGAGCTCCAGGCCCTGCGTGGGGCTGCGCGGCCCTTGCCCCGCGAGAAGGGGTTTGCTCACATTGAGGTCGATCTCCAGCGGCAAGTTCTTTTTGTGGTTGATGCCGACGGAACTGTCTCGAAGATCCTGCCGGTCTCGAGCGGCAACGGGAAGATGTTTGAGATCGAAGGCGATACTCTTCCTGCGGTCACACCGCCCGGGCGCTTTCGCGTCTATGCGAAACTGCGGGGCTGGCGTAAGAGTCCACTCGGATTATTGTATTATCCAAATTACATATTGGGCGGCATCGCGATTCACGGTAATCCCGCCGTGCCCGTTCAACCGGCCAGCCACGGCTGCATTCGAATCCCAATGTTTGCCTCCAAAGAGTTCAGCGATATGGCGCCGATCGGTACGCAAGTAATCGTGTACGCCGCACCTCCGGCTAACCCGTAAGATGATTCGAGTCCGACAAGCTGCCGGCTTGTCGAGGCTACTCGCCTCACTGGTCGCAATGTTCGTAGTCCGGCCTTGAGGCGGAAGTTTGTAATTCAGCAAATGCAAGCTACGAACTTCCGCCTGAAGACTACGAACTTCCGCCTGAAGGCCGGACTACGAACTTACTTTCACTCTACTGCGTGGATCCTGATACTCGAGAAGCTGGCAGCTTGTCGGACGCGACCCTGACCGATATTCGCGCACTATTCCTCTCACGTGCGCAATTCGACCCATCCATCATTACCGAGCTCCTTCAAACCGAATGACTTAATCAGGCACGTTGGTTGCTCATTTCTGCATAATGCGTCGACTGCTATGAGGTCAACACGAGGGGTGATATTCATTAACCAGGACAAACAGCAACAACAACACGATGAAGGAGGCATTGGAATGCCAAGCCAGGAAGTTCCGCATTACGAGTGGGCACGGTTCTTTGACGAGTTTAGCCGGCGGCATCAATCGTGGCTTGTGACGGTTGAAATGACCGGGCAGAGAAATGAACGCCAGGTGCAGGTTCGCGATCTCCCGCTAGTGGGAATCAGGGTCGAACCCAACGAAATCGGCGAGGACGAGATAACCATTATCGCCGGCTCTCGGCCCGAGGCGCACATAAGTCACACAGTCAGGTTGCCGCGGCGCGTTTTACTCAAGCAGAACGATGAGGCAGAGGACGAATCCGTTGAGATTGAATCGTTCGGCGGGACCGTGTTCGTGAGTCTTTGCACGAGGGCTCTACCGGAGATTCTGGACGGGCGGCGAGCCAAACGGGCTATCGCTCAATGATGAATTGCTTCAAACCAGGAGTTCGAAGCCGGTGACCTGGTAGAGCGTTGAAGCAAACAAGGGTCACAGGAAATGATGACAGCGACCAAACAGATAGCTGCGGATCGGATGAAGTGCGAAGAGACGGCGCAAGAGCTCTATCTGTGTGAGTCCGTCAAATCCGCGTCACCCGTGGTCCATTGGCCCTGAATTGCAACTGAGGAATAGACCACGGATGACGCCGATTCGACGGATCTGCGCGGATATAACATTATTTACAATTCTCAGGCTGTGAGCCTCATCGTTCAGTCTGTGCGTAAAAGGTTAAAACGCTATCCGCTGCTGCGATGACTTGTTCCCGGAGCGTCGCCGGCTCGAGCACTTCTATGTTCGAGCCAAAGCTCAACGCCCACTCGATTGCCATTTCTTCAACATCGAAGCGCAATGTTACTCGTATCCATCCGTCTGCATCCGGAGGTTCGGCTTGTCCGATGCGAGCGAATCTCCCAGCGAACCGCAGTCGCGGAAAGACGTCCGGATGCACCCTCACGATCGCGGTGTACTGGGGAAGCTGCGCCTTGAAGTTAACAGTCGACTGTTCCCAGTAGCCAGCAAGATCGAAGTCGGCAGGACGAGCGCAGGGATCGTCCGTCAGCTCTGCGTGAACAACGCGTGACACTCGGTAGCTTCTAATCTCGCCGTCGACGGCCGCAACCAAATACCACGCGCTGCCTTTGGCTACCAGGCCCAGCGGGTCGGCGAGCCGTTCTACTGAATCGCAGCCGCCGCCGCGCTCATACGTAAACCGCAGCTTGCGTTCTTGCCATACCGCTTCCTGAAGCACGGGAAGAAACTGAATCGATTCACTGGAGTGGTTCCAACCTGTGGCGTCGATGTGGATGCGCTGGCGAGCCTGCTCCGCGTTGTCTCGATGCGCGGCCGGCAAAGCCGCGGAGAGCTTTATGAACGCGGCGTCTGAAGCTTTTTTCAGGCCGAGGTCTGCAAGTAATCGCAAGGGCTTGGTTAGAAACAAGGCCTGAATTTCATCCCTGTTGAGCCCGGTGAGATTGGTTCTATAGCCTTCGACCAACATCCAGCCGCCGCCAATTCCGCGCTCGGCAAAAACCGGAAACCCCGCCGCGCTGAGCGCTTCCATGTCGCGATGAATGGTTCGCTCTGAGACTTCCAGCCGGGTTGCCAGATCGCGGGCAGTCAATCGGCGGTGAACCTGAAGCAACAATAGAATCGAGAGGAGCCGGTCCGCCCTCATAACGCCTCCTGAGTCGTGATGCTCGCAGGTACTTTAGCAGAGAAATATGACAGGAGCTGTCATGTAACAACGCCAGTGTGGCGATTGAATATGTCATGTAGGGGCGGCCCTCCGTGGCCGCCCCACTTGGAGTCGCGGTGTCGTCGGTAACAAAAGAGGGGCGGCCACGGAGGGCCGCCCCTACATGGCGGGCCAGTGTCGTCGGTAACAAAAGAGGGCCGTAGACATCAGAGTTGCGAGGCCGCATCGGAGTATACTAAAGGAAGCTGCTTGTGCAGGTCCGTTGCGTTGCAAAGGTCGGGAGGACAAAGGCATGCATTCTCAGATCAAACTTGGCCGCGTCTTCGGAATCGAGATTGGTCTTCATTACAGTTGGATAGTCATTGCCTTGCTTATGGTGTTCTCGCTGGCAGGGCATTTTCGCGAGACCAATGCCCACTGGGGTGACGGCGTGGTTCTGGCTACAGCCGTAATCACTGGCTTGCTTTTCTTCGCGGCTCTCATCGCGCACGAGCTGGCTCATTCGCTGGTGGCACAAAGCCGCGGTCTTCCGGTCAAATCAATCACGCTTTTTGCGCTTGGAGGCGTTTCGCAGATCGAGAAGGAAGCGACGGACGCGAAGACCGAGTTCTGGATCGCCATCGTCGGCCCGCTAACGAGCTTCGTCATCGGCGCGGTTCTTCTGGGACTATCATCGGCGCTGGGATGGACAGCGACCACGCCGCCGGCAACGCCGATCCTTGCGATGATGGTATGGCTTGGCTACATAAATGTCGCGCTCGGGGCCTTCAACCTGGTCCCGGGCTTTCCCCTTGATGGCGGCCGCGTTCTTAGAGCGATTGTATGGTGGATAACCAAAGACCCGGTTCGCTCCACGCGAATCGCGGCGCGAGTCGGGCAGACGGTTGCGCTGTTCTTCATCGTCGTTGGCGTGTTCCGCCTGTTTTCCGGCGCGGGATTCGCGGGGTTGTGGATCGCGATCATCGGATGGTTCTTGTTGGACGCGGCAGGCTCGACCTATGCACAAGTGGAGCTCAATGAGCGCCTGCGAGGCGTAAAGGTCGGGGACATAATGACGCGCGATTGCCCAACCGTCGACGGCCTGACAAACCTTCAGTCGTTTATTGAAGAGTTTCTGCTGCGCACGGGTCGACGATGCTTCGTTGTCGTAGAAAACGGCAACGTAGCCGGCATAATCACCGCCCACGAGATCAAAGAGATCGAACCGGCGATCAGGCCCTACAAAACCGTCAGCGATGCAATGCGCCCGATCGACCAATTGCGAACGGTAACCGCGAGTACTCCGGTTGTGGACGTGCTAGAGACAATGGGCCGCGAAGATCTGAACCAATTGCCGGTTGTGTCGGAAGGCAGGCTCGAAGGCGTAATCTCGCGCGGCCAGGTGCTGCGTTATTTACAAACAAGAATGGAGTTGCACGTTTGATGCGAATTGACATGAATCGACGCGAAAATGAAAAGTGTTGAGTTGGTTTTGGCGCCGTGCTATAAAAAGCATACCCCATCACTGCCCCTCCCGGACGCATCCAGTGCCAGATTTGGAATGCTTGGAAGAGAACGACCCGCGCCTGGCTGATGAGCGCGCGATTGCTGGCACGGACCCCCTCGTATTATTGAGGAGAAATGATGGCGACTCCGGTCGTGCTTTATGAAACGGAGTATGAGCAGCTCAAGCGGGCGATCTCCCGCTTGTGTGCCGATGCGAACGCGAAATTTGTGTTTCTCGTAGACAGGAGCGGTCAGCAAATCGCATCGCACGGAGAAATGCTCAACCTCGACACGACGAGTCTGGCGAGTCTGACTGCCGGCAACGTCGCCGCAACCGATGGGCTGGCTCACCTCATAGGCGAGCGCGGCTTTCCTGTCCTGTCGCATGAAGGCGAGCGCGACAACATACACATTTCGATTATCGCCGCCCGCGTTATCCTGGTGGTCATCTTCGATGTGCGCTCGAGTCTTGGGCTCGTGCGGTTGCGCGTTAAGCGAGCAACTGCCGAAATGACTTCGATCTTCGAGTCAATTGATTCCAAGGTGGAACGCGAACGGGATCTGGGAATCTCGATGGAATCGCCGTTCGCCGAGATAACCGAAGAGGATATCGACGCCCTCTTCAATTAGGTTGGTTTGAAAAGAGGCCCCTGCAGGAACACATTGACCGGGAGCGGCCCCAACTTCACCGGCGCAGCGAAAAAGGGATAACGGCCTTGACGTTCATAAACTACGCATCACGCGAAATCAATTGCAAGATTGTTTATTACGGGCCGGGGCTGGGTGGCAAAACAACCAACCTCCAGTACATCTACGACTCGACGGCCGCGCAGGCAAAGGGAAAGCTCATCAGCCTCGCGACCGAGACCGATCGCACGCTGTTCTTCGACTTCCTGCCGCTGGACCTGGGCACGGTCCGCGGATTCAAGACCCGATTTCACTTGTACACGGTACCGGGCCAGGTGTTTTATGACGCGAGTCGCAAGCTCATATTGAAAGGCGTGGACGGCATGGTGTTTGTCGCGGACTCACAGCGCGAGCGCATGGACGCAAACGTCGAATCACTCTTCAATCTCGAATTGAATCTTAAACAACACGGCTATGATCTGATGAAGGTTCCTTATGTGCTTCAGCTCAACAAGCGAGACCTGCCTAATGTAGTCTCAGCCGCGGAGCTTACCGCGGAGCTCCGCCGCAAGGGCGAGCCTGTCTTCGAAGGCGTCGCAAATCGCGGCGTAGGTGTGTTCGATACGTTGAAGGCAGTCGCCAAGCAAGTGTTGCTCGAACTCCGCAAGGACGGCACCGGGTAAGGCCAATGTCAGGCGACCCGAGGCGTTAGGTGTGCTTCACATGAAGCGGTTGACTATCCTGGGACGATGCCACGATCAAGTTTTGTAATCGGAGCAGCTCGAGACCGAATACACAAGCCTTATCTGCGGACACTCCATCAATACTTTCGACGGATGACGAAAACAGATCGCTGATCTGCTTCACCGTTCGCGAACCATCGCAGAGATTCAGAAGTTGAGCCGATAAGGGGCTCAACTGCAGGAAGTCTGTCTTCGTCTGATCTGGTTTCTGACTCAATTGTCGACTGGCAATTGTAACGGGATGCCTGGAAGTTCGTCTCAGTCTACCTCTCCTTTTTAGGCTGCGGACCATTCTCTTGTAGTCGACCTCAAGTTGGATAAGGCGTACGCCCTCTGCCAGGCAGGGCACCAGGTCCGGTTCGAGCGCTCCGGGCTGCTGGACTGGCGGCGCCGGCTCCTGAGCGGGGGCATCAGCAAAACCCTCCGCGAGCGCGACTTCATACTCGACCAGAGCCGAGAGTGCTATGCGGGTCTTAGCCCTTCGCCCGATGTAGCTGGACTTGACGAATTCAAGGAAGTCCCGACAGAACTCGATCTTGCCGTAGTAGATACTCAATTCAATGCTGTCAAGAGGTTCATTCAACTGCTTCTCAGTTCGCCAGCCCCGCCACTTGTCGAAGACTTGGACCAGATCCCCGCTGTCGTAGTGCAGGGCGACCAGCAACCACCTGAACCAACTCATCCCTTTCAAAACGAAATCCCTCAGCTCTTTAAGATATTGCCTGTCGAGGTTAGGGGTTGGAAGCGCATAGAAATTTGGAAAGATGTCGGGATGATTGTTAATCATCGCTCTGTCGATCGGATCCTGGCGCCATCCTTGATGCGACATATCGGAGAATATGTCGTCGAAGAAAAGCTTCTCTCGATACTCGCTATGAAGAGGTGTCTCGGCGAGCGGGGCCAGAATGTGAAGTTGAGGCGAGGCGTAGTCATATCGTAGAGAGTCGATTAAGAAGCCAATCGTGTCCCTGACGTCCTCCATTGTCTCTTCCGGAAATCCGTAGATAAGAGACACTGCCGTCGTAATACTACGCTTATTCGTAGACTCGATCATTCGCTCAGCTTCGGCAAGATCCAGACCCTTGTTGATAGTCTTCTGCAGGCGGGCCGAACCGGTCTCAATGCCAAAGAAAATTCCGCGACAGCCAGCCTTAGCCATCAGCGCAATCAGGTCGTCATCGACACAATCCGTCCTTGCGCTGCAGTTCCAATTGAACTCGTCATTCGACCTCAGCAAGCCTTCACAGAAATCCGCCACTCTCTTCCTGTCCACCGTAAACATGTCGTGGATTAGGTCGAACGTATTGATACCGTATGAGTCTTTGATGGACCTCATCTGCTCGATCAAACGTTCGGGAGATTTAAGACGAAAATTTCTGCGGAAGAAATCGTTAGTCGAGCAGAAGTTGCAAGCGAACGGACAACCACGCCCGAGTTCCAGTGGCACATATCGACAGTTTGCAATGTGGTCGTACAAATGGAACGCCGGCAGCGGAAGAGCGTCAAGGTCATGAATCACTGGCGCGTTTGGGTTGCGTACGACCTCCTCACCCCGGCGAAACGTTATGCCCTGTATGCCATCGACCGACTGTCCGCGCGAGACAGCTTTTAACAATGACGGGAAACTTTCTTCGGCTTCACCTCTCACGATGAAGTCAACGTGCGCGAAAGCCTTCATAGTTGGAACGTCTACTACGGAGGCTTGCGGTCCACCCAGCACGATAAGGGTTTCCGGATTCGAGCGCTTAATGCCTTCTGCTATCCTGATGGTCAGCGGATAGCTGCTGCAGATGGTGCTTAGGCCGACAAGGTCGAAGGACTGCGAATCGAACTTGTCGATGACGAAGTTGGAAAAATCAGTCTTGTTATAAGCGTCAGATCGAAGGTAATCGTAATACCACCGGTTGAGATCGATGACCGCTGGTGTGACGCCTTGTTCTTCAAGCACCGCAGCAATGCTCAGGATGCCGATTGGGGCATGCTCCGCAATAAGGCGAATGGCTTCGGACTCGGCTACGTCCGGGTCTTCGAAGTCAGTTACGGTGGGCGGACTGATTAGACACACTCTCATCATTAACCCAGATCCCCGGGCCTTCATCCGGCGGGTTCTCCAGTTGAAGGCCCACCAATCCGCCGTTCATTGCGCCGATCGACGGTTGGATGCAACGCATAGCGCGCGAAAAATCCTCACCTCGGACGCCTCTGTCTGTGGACGGCGCCCAAGCCATCTTCGCACGAAACTTAGGTACTCGGTACCGGTGTCAATCGCTCTATTTTGCCGCCGCGTACACAATAATGACAACGATTACTATCACTATGTTGCGGGCCTTGAGTCGGTCCTGGCCGCCGAGGCTTGTAACGATCTCGTTTTGAAACTTCTTTTTCAGAGCGTTAACCTGAGAAGTGGACAATCCCATGTCCGGAATTGTCATGACAACCTTTTGTTCTGTCTTGCCTGCTGCTTTTGATTTGGCCATTACTTATCTCCCTTTAGCGACGAAGTGTTAAAGTAACGAAGCTCTTGCCGTTCGGTTGTGTGAGCCAGGCGATCTTCTCTTTCAAAGATCGCTAGACGAGAAAGCTGCGAAGCGAAACTCAAAACTTACTTCCAGGTAATACGCCGGAGTCCATTTTGGATGTGCGCGATGTTACTACAGCATGGTTTTGGTGTCAACAAAGAAACGATCATCACAAACAACTAGCTGAAAGATTCTTTCGCGTGTTACTTCAAGGGAGGGGTTAAGCCTGAAGTAGTGACATTCGATAAATGCCATTACTTACCAGCGGCCGGATAGAATTCACTGCGTCCTTGTTTTCATCACACCATCCGAATCGTCTAGTCGATGTTCTGCGTGATTCTCCACAGGCAATAGTTGGTAGCTGTGTATCCAACTATTATGGTGGTCGATACTACAACTTGCTTCGTTGTGGTAACCGGCAACAAGGCGTCTTCATCGATGTGCAGCGCTCCGGTGCCGTTCACGTCTACGGACTTTGAAGCGATGGCGCCGTAGAAATCTCCGTTACCTTTGTAGATCAGATTATTGTTGGGCGAGTAGAAGACGCCTAAGGTATTGCCGCCGCCGCCGACGCTGACGACCTGACCATTCCCACCTTTGAAGTTCCAGTGTATTGCAGATGCGGGAGTCGTAAGGTCAGATGTTGCGCCTTGTCCCCCGATATCCAGGCTGCTGTTGACGTTTATTACGACCGGGCCTCTATAGATAATCGTCGTCTGGGCTCCCGAAACAAATCCCTGGAAATTGTAAGTCGTCGTCTGCCCCGGAACACCGAGAATAACCGTTCCCTGTGCGCTAATGGTCATCGTGCCGTAGGTGCCCGGCGGAACCGTGAATTGGCCTTTCGAGACGCTGACGTCCCTGTAGTTGCCTGCAGGGAGCGTTCCATTTGCGTTTGTGTTGTAGGAGTAGTCCTTCGCGCCGGAGGCCGGAGTCGGGATCGGTGGAATGTCGGGAAAGGTCAGAGGTGGCATGCTGTAATACTTGTGCGACGCGTCAAATGGAACAAGTGGGCTAGAGGTGTACACGACCTTGGCAGGATCGATGAAGATGGGATCCTGGTCGCCCGAGGATGGGGCGGGGAACGTCGAATAGCCGTTACCGGTCACCACTCCGTTCGAGATATTGATATAACCAACTACGCCGTTGATGGTCTCGTCATTCGTGCGAACGTCACCGCGGCTGCCGACGTTGCGCTCGCCAATCTGCCCAGTATACGTGCCACCCGCAAGCGATATGCCGTACTGGCCTTTTGAAGACTTATAACTGTCGATGGCGATAGAGTTGGCGTTGACTGCGACCATGCCTCGCGACACGACGCCGGGATCAGCGTTAACTACCTGAGTAGTCGACTGGACGGTTCTTATTCCCTGTACTCGACTAACTCGCGCGGATAAGTAAGCGGAGATCGTGCTGCTCGCGAACGTTGTATTTGTTCCTCGCGTCAGTGTGCCGGTGGACTCGACGAGCCACGTAATCGTCCCATCCTGAGTGGCGTCGGGCGGTGGAAGAATTGACACGAGCACAGCCTTAACCGAAAAAGCCCCCTCGCCTTCCTGTTGATTGACCAGCGTATTCGTAAAGTTGGTGACCACATCCGTGTAGCTAAAGGCCGTCGCTGCTCCGGCGGCGTTCAGACTGTTCACGGTATAGCTTGTGGGATAGGTGTTGGTGCTATCACCGGCAAGCACGACGTTCTGCAGGTTGCCGCCGACGAGCACCTTCACCGAGGTGGGGATGGCCTGCTCCGGTACGCTTGTTACGACGCCGGGCTTGTAATAGGGCTTATCCTCATTAAGGGTGCCTTTGTAATTCAGTTCTCCGGTCGTGTAGCTGAATTTCCCCGCCTGACCTGCTGTATTCGAGCCCATCATCCCGTAATCGACGCCACCAACCATTGTCGGCTCCGGGTTGAGGTACTTCTCCGGCAGAATATAAAGCCCTGCGTTTGGATCTCCAAATCTGGCGGTGAACCATCCCGAGGCTCGGTTGATTCCTGCCTCGGCGATGTAGAATGCCTGGTTATTACTAAGATCATTTCTGTTGATCAGAGTATCCGACGTGGAGGCAAGAAGCATTCCGGCTATCAGGATTGATAACAACAGCGAGAGCATTAACGTCGTTACTAACGCTATTCCACTCTCCTTACCTGATATGCTTGTGTGATCGATTTTCATAGTCACAATCCTTAGCGGAGGGTCTATTGCCCCTGCCTAGAAACCCACTCTCGGCACATATTGCCCGCGCACCTGAATAAGAGCCGTATAATTGAGCGTTCTATATCTTCCTGTCTGAACGTCGCGATTAGCGCTCCTCGCCCGTAGAGTGATTTGGACTTTTACTGCTTCTGCCGGGATTACATTTCCATCAGCGTCGAGCCCCGCATTGCTTCCGTCAGGTTTGTAGTAGGTGAAATTGAGGCCGGGATTACCGCTCTCATCGAGAACGTTTCTGGCTATTATTTCGAGCGGTTGGATTGATTCGCCTTCGGACTGAGTATTTTCATAGGTGACCGTTCGCGTGATCGCTCCCTTATTCTCTCCACTCGTAATGATGGCGTAGGTTCTGCGCTCGATGACGTTGATGATGGCGCCGGGAGGGAAACTATTCGTGGCAGGATCATCGCTAAGTTGAGCGCCGGATTCTATCGGGAACAGGTCGTCTTTATCGACACTGAGAGTTTGGTTTGTAGCATTGACGGCGGTAACTTTCGCGAGAGCTGACACACCAGTCAGGTTGTTTATCAGAGATATTGTCTGGCCTGCCGCGAATTCACTGGTTGTGCCAACCGGGAATGTCGCAGTCGATCCTGAAACCGTAATCGCTGAAACGGAAGTTATGATCGTAGAGATGTTGTTGAAATCTCCTCTTACGATCAATGTCGTAGGAGAACCCTGAATTACTCCGCGCGGAGCCGGGAGGCCGGAACCAGCCATGCGAATCTCGTTTGTGAAACGGTCAAACGCCGTGCGCATGTCCTGCACCAACTCGAGAGTCGCGCGCTCGTTGGTGTAGATGCCCTGACCTTTTGAAAAGAAGGAAAGCGCGGCGCTCAGCACGGCCAGCAGCATGACTGAGCCGACCATCAACTCGAGAACGGTGAATCCTTCTTCTGAGCGCTGCTTCATTCTCTCTCCACTTACGCACTCGGGCGTATGATTTCAACTTGCATAGTAGTTTCACGCCCAGCTCGATCGCGGTTTTGCACATCAACTACGGTGACGCTGAGCGCCTTCACAAGGACGCTCGTCACGCCGCCAACGGTCTGCGTAAGACTATTATTGTTTGACACGACAACATTCACGCGGAAAGCGGAGGAGCTGCTGAACCCCTCTGTTATGTTTCCGCCCGTCTGGGTATAGGTTTTGTTCCCATCAGTGTCCACGTAATAGGTGCTATTGCTTGCAGCCGTTCCGTCAAAAACTCCCTGCGATTGCGAGATCTGGGTTTTCAGGTTTTCAGTGATTTGCTTGCAGGCATTCAGGCTGGAGACCCTCATCTTGCTCTCGGTATTCATCTTGATACCAAGGGTCAATGCCTGACCCAGTGCAACGAGGATCACGCCTAAGACGATCGTACTGATCATTACTTCAATCAGCGTGACGCCTGATTCGCTGGAGCGATTGTCTTGTTGTGCTACCGATGGTTCCATGATCGTTCCGCGCCGGCTGGCATCAATGAGTTGTATCCTGGGTTGTCTCGACGTCGGCGACATCTCCAACTAACGTTCGACCGGAATTCGATATGGTTATCGGCACCTGGCGGCCCTGGCCGTCGCTGATGACGATTGTTCCGTTGGAGGCAGTGATGGTTCCGTTGCCTCTGATGGTCATAGTGGGATAGGTCGAGAACCTCAGGCCTGCAGGTATGACGAAGGGCGGCAACTCGCTCTTGGGTTCCGAACAATTGGTGCAGGTGATGCCAAAGACAGAATTCTGCGACGTGAACCCAAGGGTCACGGTCTTGTTGTATTTGACCGCGAGTGAACGCGCGCGCTCAATCTGCCAGCTCATGCTCTGAGCCTTTTGGCTGAGTTGGTATCGCGCTTTGCCCTTGGCGAACATGACTACGGAAGAAGCGGTCATTATGCCCGCGATTGTGAAAACGACGGCCAGCTCTATAACGCTGAATCCGGCCTGTCCGTTTGTTCGATTCAATCTCAAGATGCTCATGGTGTTACCTCTGTCACAAAAGATTCAGCGACCTTTGAGCAAGAGTGGTGCCGGTTGTCAATCAGTCTCACACGGCGGAAATCCGTCGCCCCGCCGATTGGATCTTGCGGATGGCCTGCCAGTCAACGCTGGTACCCCTGGCGCTGACGGGACGTTCAGTTTGCGCGCACTGGGTAACCCTTTTTAGTAAGGCCAGGGACGCGAGCCGTGAGAACGCGACGAATTCCTTGCGGTAACAAACCCCACTTCCTGCCTCATGGACACGCGGAGATGAGGAGATTTTCCACGCCCAAATCCGTCACTTCTATTCGACAATATCTGAGAGGCTCACAGCACCGTTGCATTAGGTCACAGTGTTGGTAGGTTGTCGCCTATCCCGGGCTCCAGGACAATTCCGTCCCTGTGAAACCCGGTCCGGATAAAGGCAGCGGCTCGTAGTCTAACGGCGCGCAGGTCAGTCCATACAATCAACAGGGTCGGCCAACGCCGAGTATCGGACCGCTCCAATTCGCTTGTTTAGAAACTCTCCGCCGATATACACTTGAACGGTACTTGATTAGTTATTAGGCGCAAATTATGTCAGAGGAAGTTAAACAGAAGATCCAGGAAGAGCTACGGCAGTTGGAGGCGGAGTTGAGGACCGAGATCCCGCACGACCTCAAGATAGCCGTGGCTATGGGAGATTTGTCCGAGAACGCGGAGTACACGGCCGCGCGCAACCGCCAGGATTATGTGCGCGCCCGTATCGGCAATTTGCGTAAGCGTCTCGCCGATCTGTCCATGATTGACCTTTCGCGGCTCCCACATGACCGCGTCGGATATGGCTCGACTGTCCTGGTTTACGAGCTCGATACTGAAGAAGAGCTGACTTACAAGCTTGTGATGGCTGAGGATGCGGACATCTCACAGAACAAGATCTCGACGTCTTCTCCAGTGGGCCGAGGCCTGATGGGCAAAAGCGAAGGCGACGAAGTCGAGATAATCACACCCGCCGGCAAAAGGCGATTCGAGATAATCAAACTCACGACTATTCATCAATCAGCGGACGTTTGAGTGGCTGTTGTCGAATGAACCGCGATTCAGTGCAAAGGTTGACAATGGGTTGGGGCGTTTGCGATAGTTGCGCTTCGCTGATAGCGCGTATGGCCGAGGCGGGAGGCCCTGTTAAATGATAAGCGAAGCTATCGGGGCCGGTGGTAAAAGGGTCATTGACGCCATCGTGCGTGGGCTTGCTCGCAGCCGGATTAACCCGAATGCGTTGACGTTCACCGGCTTGTTGATAAACATCGGCTGCGGAGTGCTATACGGCTACGGGAGATTTTTCACGGCGGGGCTGTTGATGATCCTCGCCAATCTGTTTGACATGCTGGACGGGCAGGTGGCGCGGTCCCGCGGGCGAGTCACCCGGTTCGGCGCGTTCTTTGATTCGGTGATCGACCGCTATTCCGATGTGATTGTCTATGTCGGGATCATGGTCTTTTATGCGCGAAACACCACGGCGCATTCTACGCTGTTGGTAGCGCTCACCGGGCTGGCGTTGGTCGGATCTGTGATGATCAGCTACTCGCGCGCGCGAGCGGAGTCGCTGGACATCGCATGCAAGGTAGGCTTCCTCGAGCGTCCCGAACGAGTTGTTCTGCTGATAGTCGGGTCGCTCACTGAGTTTGGACCGGCGGCGAATCCGTTCCTGCACAAGATGCCGCAGGTTTTGTGGGTGCTGGCAGTGCTCTCGCACTGGACTGTGGTTCACCGCGTTTATCATACCTGGCGCGAGTTGCGAGCTCCGGATCGCGAAGCGGTCGAGGTTGCTCGGATACAGCGAGAAGAGGCGGACCAGAAGACGCTCGTGAGGGTCGATTACTCCGTTCAGAACTGAAGTACTGGGTTCTGGTAAGTGAGGTTACCGTGAGCTCGAGACTCAGCATAGAAATGAAAGACATTCAACCGATGCTCTGCCCATGCTGCGGCGCATCGATCCTTCGCGGTGCCCGCGAATGCGGATGCGGTGCGCGGTTCGTAGGCGAACCGCTGGATGAAGCGCCGATCAAAGTTCAGCGCTTCGGACCGGCGATGACATCCGTAGCGATGTTGTTGCTGATCATCACAGCCTCGCTGGTTGCGACGAAATGGGTGGCTTTCGGGGCGGTGCTCGTAATGTGGACCGCCTGGCGCGCGGTGATACTGTCCAGGCGCGACCCGGAATGGTACGGCGGATACAAGACCGCCGCGGCCACGCTTGCGGTCACCATTGTTGGAAGCATCGGGTTGGCCTCCTACGGAATCGCTCATATCCCCCAGGCGTTGGATAACTACCGGACGCGGCGAATCGCTGCTACCGAATCCGCTATGTATCATGTGGCGAACCAACTCGAAGAATATAAGCGCACCTTCGGGTCCTACCCGAACAACGCGCAGGAATACAAGAAAGCCATGGGCGAGTCACTGCCTGCCGACTACTGGGACCAGAACCTAAAGTATGCGGGAAGCACCGGTGAACTAGCCGAGCGGGGAGAATCAATCGCACGGACCGGGCTGCCTGTTAATCATTTCGAATTGCGCTCCGCCGGATCGGACGGAATCATCGGAACCGACGACGACATCATAATGCGCGACGGCATCTTCTTTACCAATGCTGAAGTGAAGAGGCAGCCGCTCGCTCAACAGCTCCGCTGAGTGAATTCAAAAACGAATGTGCTGAAATAGGCGAAAGTGACGTGCTCACTTTTGCCTTTTTCGTTTAGACTCTCGATCTTCCATGTTCAAGAAAACATGTTCAAGAAAATCCTCATCGCGAACCGCGGAGAGATAGCCGTGCGCATTGCGCGCGCCTGTCGCGAATTGGGAATCTCACCAGTGGCGGTCTACTCCGACGCCGATCGCGCTTCGCTTCATGTGCGCGTCGCCGACCAGGCTATACACATCGGACCTTCACCCTCCAGTGAAAGCTATCTGGTGATCGACAAAATCATCGGCGCCGCCAAAAAATCGGGCGCCGAAGCCATTCACCCCGGCTACGGTTTCCTGTCGGAGAACGCCGAGTTCGCCGAAGCAGTCGAACGCAGCGGGCTTGCATTCATCGGGCCGCCGGCGTCTGCAATGAAGCTGATGAGCTCAAAGACCAACGCCCGCCAAACCGCTCGGGCGGCGGGCGCTCCGCTTGTTCCGGGCACCGTCTCGCCTCTTGCCTCTGCCGCGGAAGCCGAACAAGTGGCAGGCGAAGTCGGTTATCCGGTCATGCTAAAAGCTGCGTCGGGTGGGGGCGGCAAAGGCATGCGAGTAGTTCGCTCGCCAAATGAAATGGCCAGTGCGTTTTTGCTTACTCAATCGGAAGCGGCATCGAGCTTTGGAGATCCGGCGGTCTACATCGAAAAATACATCGAGTCTCCGCGCCACATCGAGATTCAACTGATCGGGGATCGCTTCGGAAATATCGTCTATCTCGGTGAGCGCGAGTGTTCGCTGCAACGGCGTCATCAGAAGGTCCTCGAAGAATGCCCCTCGCCAGTCGTCGGCGACGAGTTGCGCCGACGCATGGGCGAGAGCGCTGTGAGCATCGCGCGCGCCGCCGGCTACCAGAACGCAGGAACGATTGAGTTCCTCGTCGATCCCGATCGCAATTTCTACTTCCTTGAAATGAACACGAGGCTTCAGGTCGAGCACCCGGTCACCGAGTTGGTGACCGGACGCGATCTGGTCCATGAACAAATAAGAGTCGCCGCAGGAGAGCCGTTGTCTTTCTTGCAACAGGACATCTCCATGAGAGGGGCCGCGATCGAGTGCCGGATTTACGCCGAAGATTCGGAGAATGATTTCTTGCCGAGTCCGGGTCGAATCACAAGGCTGATGCCGCCGGCGGGCCCCGGAGTGCGCTACGACAGCGGCAGCTACCTGGGCTGGGAAGTCCCGATTTATTATGACGCGCTGGTCGCCAAGCTCTGCGTTTGGGCCGAAACAAGAGAAGGAGCAATCAACAGGCTAGAGCGCGTTCTCGGAGAGTACGCGGTCGAGGGAGTAAGAACTACGATTCCGTTCTTTCGCGCCGTAGTTCAGAACGAGGAGTTTCGGCGAGGCGAGTTCGACACGGGATTTATAGATCGCTTTCTGAAGGGGCGCGCGAACGAGACGCCACCGGATGCCGGGCAAGAGACCACACTCGAAGATATGGCGGTGATTGCGTCAGCGTTGCACGTTCGCGCGAGCGCAGCTCGAGTTCAAGAATCGAGATCTCCCTCAGCCACCGAGAGCCGCTGGAAGCTGCACGGGCGACTCGCGCAGAGGAGGTAGCACAGACTTCAGTCTTTAGGATTCCAGACACAGACTTTTCAGTCTTTAGGATTCCAGACACAGACTAAAGTCTGTGCTACGTTGACTATGAAATACGAGATGGAAATTCGCGGCCAACAGGTTAGCGTTGAACTCGAGCAGAGCGGGGAGCGCGTTGTCGCGCGAGTTGGGGATCGCGACTATGACCTGGAATACTTTTCCCCGGAAGACGGGGTCTACACTTTTCTGGAGGGAGAGCGAGTCTTCGAAGCTCACGTGAGCTCGCTCGATGAAGCTTCGCTGCGAGTACAAATTGGTGCGCGCGTATTCGCTACCAGGATAATCGATCGCAAACACCGCCGCTCAAAGGTCGAGCATGCGATCGAAGGCCGGCAAAACCTCGTCGCTCCCATGCCCGGTAGAGTCGTGCGAGTGCTGCGTCACGCCGGCGACGAGGTAGCAGCCGGCGATGGCATTATCGTAGTCGAAGCGATGAAGATGCAAAACGAAATCAAGTCGCCTAAGTCCGGCCGCATCGTCGAGATTCGCGTAGCCGAAGACGCGACAGTCAACGCCAATCAGGTCCTCGCGGTTGTCGAATAATCTCTCGACTAAACAGCTAAGAACTTTTCTCCGGCACCGAATGGGCGTGCCACGCCGCGATCTTCCAGCCGTCCGCCGTGCGCGTGAACACGACTGTTCCTCGAAAGATCAATGACTCTCCCGCGGTTGTGTTTGCCTGGGCGGGGGCCGGCCGCTCATAAGTCACAACCGCTGCGTCTGCACCTAGCGCGACGACTTCAACCTTTCGATAGTCAGTGGGGTTGCCAGGCGGAAGCTGGGCGGCTTCGATGCGCTTGCGATAAGCGTCGATGCCGCGCCACTCGCCGCTGGCAACTCGAATCACCAGCCGCGGCGAATTCCAAAACGTGTCCAGGTATGTCTTCTTGTCTCCTCGAGTCAGCGCCGTCGACCACTTGTCAAACACCTGACGAACCTCGCTCTCGACATCGGCAGGCTTCTTTCCAGTTTGCGCGGACACGACGCCGGCATTCACGATCCCGATGGATACAAGCAGCATCAAAACCGACAAAGCTCGTCTCACGATGATCTCCCTTCACAGTCAGATTTCGACTGGTCACTTAACCACACAATTCTGTGCTTTGCCAGACTCCTCCGTTCCTTGGGTACGGCGATGGTCTCAGCTATGAAGATGAAGGAACCGCTGATTCGCGCCGCCTTCGGTTCGCGGATCTGCGCTGATCAGCGAAAAAAAGTCAGCGCCAGTCTGCGGTTCATCTTACGGTGATCGGGTTCGCCGCGGTAAGTTGAACTACTTACCGGCTTGAGTCGCGCTCGAGGAGCTTGAGATGTTAAGCTTGCCCTTCAAAGCGAGAACTATGACAAACGAAACAACACAAACGAATCTGCGATTGCATTACACGATCATGTGCGAAGACGTCAGGGTTGAGATCAACCACAAGCTCAGCCTGATGGGAATATTCTATGCGATACAGGTTCCACAAGTGCCCGTCACGTTGTTGAAGCTGGTGATCCTCAATCACTGGTCGGGTGAGGGACAGTTCCTCTCCGAGGTGCGCATATTGAGTCCGGACCGAACTCAGCCGATAGCCGTTTCGGCGCCGTCGCCGTTTCAGGTTCCGCCCAATGGATATGCGGATAATGTAACGATCTTCGCCAACGTGAATTTTCCTGCCGCCGGCAACTACGTAGTTCAGTCGCTGATCAACTCGAATGTGTTTGCGGAACAGCCGCTACAGGTAACCGACGCTCAGCAGCAGGAGTCTGCGATGACCACCGAAACGATTCAGTAGTCGGAATCGGCGTTGACCCTCCAACAACCCGCGATATAGGCTCTCTTCGATTTTTATGCTGAAGGTCGGTCTCACAGGAAGCATCGCCGTTGGCAAGAGCTACGTCTTGTCGGTTCTTGCGGATCTCGGCTGCGCGACGTTTGACGCCGACAAGATAGCGCACCTGGCGATGGAACCGGGGCGTCCCGCCTACGACGATCTGCTTCGCGAATTTGGCGAGGGTGTGCTCGCCGCCGACGGCTCGATTGATCGCAAGACCCTGGGCACAATCGTTTTCGCCGATGAAGCGCGTCGCAAGCGGCTAAACGAGATCGTTCACCCGCGCGTCATCGAGGAGCAGAATCGGTTGCTCGGCGATGCTGAGGCTCGCGATCCTAATGGCATCGCAGTGATCGACGCAGCCCTGATGATTGAATCGGGCGGCTATAAGAGATTCGACAAGCTGATTGTTGTCTACTGCGATCGCGAGACGCAGATAGAACGACTGATGCGTCGGGCCGGCATCGCTCGCGAACTCGCCGAACAGAGACTCGCGGCGCAGATGTCCTCGGAAGACAAACTTCGCTACGCGGATTATCGAATAAACACCCAGGGGACATCTGAAGAAACCCGGCGGCTTGTGATCGACGTGCATGCGGACCTGCTTCGCGTTCAGCTTGCCGCTGAGAATCCTTTAGACCAAAAAGTGAGAAGAGACTGAAATGACCAGAAGAACGTCGCGCTTGTGTGCCGCGCTCATTGTAGTTCTTGCTGTTGCGCCGGCCCGGGCCTTCCGGCAGCCGCAACAGGTTTCACCGCTCGACCGTCTGAAGGCTAACATCGAGCGAGTAACGCGGTCGGTCAATGCCAAATGGGGAATCTATCTCAAGTGCGTCGAGACCGGGGAAGAGATCTCGATCAACGCCGACGAGACGATGGACACCATGAGCGTGATCAAGATACCGCTGATGGCCGAAGTCTTCCGTCAAATCGAAGCAGGGAAGTTTGCGCTGACCGATAAGATCGCGGTGAAGGAATCCGACAAACGACCCGGCACCGGAGTCATCCGGTCGCTCGATACCGGCGTGACTCTCACGGTGAAGGATTTGATCACGCTGATGATCATCGTCAGCGACAACACCGCGACCGACATGCTCTTCGAAAAAGTCGGAGGCGTCGAACCCGTCAACAAACTCATGCAGAGCTACGGTTTGAACTCGATCAAGGCGACCGGTCCTTCTGAGGTCTGGTTCAAAGCGCTGAGGGCCGAACCCGATGTATGGAAATTCCATACGGAGGGTAAGACGCCTTATGGGCTTTCATCGCCGCGCGACATGGGCAAGCTGCTCGAAAAGATTCAAAAGGGTGAAGCGGTCAGCAAGCAGGCCAGTGAACAGATGCTTCAGATCATGCGCGGTCAGGTTTACAGCTCTCGCTTGCCAAAATACGTGACTGGTTTTCGCGTGCCGCACAAGACCGGAGACTTCATGCCTTTCATCGGCAATGATGTCGGAATACTCGAGAGTCCCAACCGCCACATCGTTATCTCGGTCTTCACCGCCCATCACAACGGGGTAGGACCAAATTTGGAAGACGCAATCGGCCGCATCGCCGAACAAGTCGGGAACTACTTCGCTTCTCGTGAGACCGTGACCAAATAGTGGTCAAAGGTCAACTACGAATAAAGGCTACTCACCGGCGAGTCCGCTCCAAGCGCTTGTTCGATTGCGCGATTAACTGAACTCGTCAACGTCAACGCCTTTGCCGGTGCGTAAATCAAATCGCTTTTTCATAGCAATGACCACACCCAAACTTATTTGAACCATCAGACGCAAGGCAAATAGTCTGCATATCTATATTTTCATATTCAACACTATGAATTCTGACAGTATAAATGCTTCGAATATGACATTAAGATTATGGCAGGTTGGTAACAATGAATGAAGTTGATTTCCAGGGTAATCGCTCCCGGCTTCCTGGAAATCAACCTTAAACTGCAACAGAGATTAACTTGAATTTGAGCGGAACAATCTCAACAAAAGTGAGAAGGCTCGTTGCTCTAAGAAAGGATAGATACCATGTCGAACAAAACACGAATCACGGTTATCGCCGTCTGCTTCTTCACATATTTTGGAGTAGCGAGCGCGCAACAGGCACAGGCGCAAATACCGGCTCCAATACAGCAAGCTACAGACGCGAAGAATCCCAGCCCTGAACTGGTCGGCAACCTCACCAAGGAGCTTTCAATCACGCCGGAGCAGGCCATCGGCGGATCAGGGGCGCTCTTCGGTCTCGCTCAAAGCAGATTGAAACCCGAAGAGTTCGCTAAGGTGTCTGATGTCGTACCGGGTATGGATGGACTCTTAAAGGCCGCGCCCAAGCAGGCAAGCGCAGGCGGGCTTGGTGCAATGACCAAAGCGCTGCCGGGTGAGGCAGGTGGGCTTGGTGCAACGACCAAAGCGCTGCCGGGTGCGGCAGGTGGGCTTGGTGCAATGACCAAAGCGCTGCCGGGTGCGGCAGGCGGGCTTGGTGCAATGACCAAAGCGCTGCCGGGCGAGGCAGGTGGGCTTGGCGCAATGAGCAAAGCGCTGCCGGGTGCGGCAGGTGGGCTTGGTGCAATGACCAAAGCGCTGCCGGGTAAGCCGGGAGGACTTACTTCGGTCGGAGGCTCCTTTGAGTCGCTGGGACTTTCGCCTGATATGGCGAGCAAGTTTGTCCCTATCATGACGAAGTTTGTCGAAGCCAAAGGCGGGGCAAGCGTCGGCAACCTACTGGGGGGCGCGCTGAAATAGCACGCGTGTGCATCCTTCGAAGGGATTGCATTGCTGCGATCTAAGCTCGAGTTGATTATTAATGGATGGGGTGCATTCTTCCTCTTATTTATGCACTAACGCTCATCACTGGGCCTAACGCTCGGCGTCAGCGGCGGCGCGAGCGCCGTCCGCTGCATGCCGTTGTTGTTGTTAGGCGGCGCCGCGTTCCACTACAGTTGCGATCGTGAATAGCGTGCGGGCTAGTTTCGTGCCATGAACATCCATCGATGTCCTTCTAGATCCTCAACTCGATATCGTCGCGCTGGCGGCCCATCCTCGGGTTCAGACAAGATAACGGCTCCTGCGGCCTTAGCCCGAGCATAGTGCTCATCGACGTCCTCAACAAAGACGAGAACACCATCAATGATCCCTGGCAGAGCGGACCATGAGGCGGCAATCTCGCAGTTGCCACGATGTCGCTTGGGGCCTTCATAGTCCGGCGACGGACTGGCCAACATGATTACTCCATCCCCGATCGACATTTCTCCGTGAGAAAGCCTCCCATCGGAAGACGTGAAGCGAGCTGTCTCCGTGAATCCAAACACTTCCGCCAGCCATTCCAGGGCGGCAATGCCGTCCTCATAGGTCAAATACGGAACCACGTCTTGCATCTTGTTCTCCTTTCGCCATGCCACGAAGGTTTCGAACACCAAACACGCACGATGGCACTACCGAGCCGGCCGTGCCGCCTAACGTCCAGCGTAACCGGGCGGCGACGTTACGCGTTGGTTTCAGATTCCGCCGGATTCGCCGCTCCGGTTCGCGCACTTGTTCGCCATGCTGTGAATGTTATTGAAGGCCCGAGCCAACTACGCTATTCATCAAAAGTGAAGCTCACTTTCGATGGCGCCATCCCTGCTACGGGAGTTGACTCTTCAAACGAAAAGTAATTCAACACCGTCGACCTGCCCTCCAAAACGCGGACAAGTGAAGCGGAAAATAGCCGTGCCAGCTGTGCATCACCACGAAACCGGTGATACAAAATCATATGACCAACATACAGGAGGTCTGGAGGGTAAGAAGTTCTCAATCCTGCGGAATCCATCGCCGCGACCACCAATTCCTCAACGGATAATCGCGACCTTCGGCCGCTCCGAAATTCGTCGCTTGAACGCTTGAGCAAAGAGTAGGCGGTCCACAGGAGGTTCTTGTGTCCTTTGAAAAGATTAGGTGCGCGACGGGTCGTGAAGAGGCAGCATTCGCGACTATCTTCAAGTGAGTCGAGCGTCATAAAGTAATAGACGGCGATGGCAATCACGGTCTTCTTGAAGTCATTACTCGAATCCATCAACGTAGCCGCAAATCCCGCGGTTTCCGGTGTTTCGGAAATCTCTTCTTGGGTAATTTGGTCTCCAATCTTGTCCATACGCAACACAATCGGGAGGCACTGCATATGATCGAGGTTGGGGCTAACCGCAACTTCAAAAGCGCACCAAGCCCTTTCTTCATACGAATCGTCAGGACGCCGAAGGATGAGCTTGGTGCTAGTAACTATCAGGTTCTGCAAGTGTCGCAATACTTCGACAAGTCTACTGGAGCTCTTGTCTTGGGGCACAGACGAGTAATCGTAGAATATGCCAATGCTTTCCAGTATCCGCTCGGGAGTCGCGCATTCACTATGCAACTTGGTCCAGCCTCGCGCGTTGTCCTTGGTGACGAACGACATACCCTCCTCATAAAAATAGGCGGCCTGAAAACTCCCGTGCCTCAACAGATATGCCTCCGTGATATCGGATGCGGTGCTTTGTTTTGCCAAGCCTTCCGAAATATCCAGAGTTGCCTTCAAGAAGTAGCGAATTGCATCTGCCTGTTTACCCGAGCTATCAGGACACTCCAGAGTATCCCATCGATGAGAAACGAATATCACAGACTTTGGGACGGAACCTCCTGAGAAGTATGCATCGGGATGTTGCTGTCGAACATCCTCGTACTTGGGGAGCGGACCGCGGGATCGAAGGATCCAAGACGCTCTGAGAAGGCAGAAGTCAGAAACGGCCTGTTCGGGCGCGTATGTTCGCTCAAAGGGATCGACGTGAGCGTTGACGTCGCCGTTTTCGGTATTCGGCATATGATGGCACCATTCCGTTTGGGACGGACATAGACGATCTTCAATGGCGAACGCCACTGTTGATCGGGCCGCCGCGTAACACTCAGGTAACGTTAGGAGACTCGAATCGGCGGCTCCGGTCGAACATTGTTAGGCGACAACTGGGCGATCATCTGTTCCACGATTTCGGTCACAGGCCGCATGGTCTCGATCTTTGTGGCTGGACTCGCCCTGTAGATGGTGTGCCGCTCTCGGATGACGGCCTCCTCTCTCCCAGGTGTGCGTCCGATTGATCTAGCGACCTGGCGGCGGACGATTTCATCCACGCATGCCTCCAGATCGAGCGAAGGTAGCAGCACGAAAGTCGTGGGACTCGTGCAGATGTCCGACGAAGTGCAGGATATGCCGGATGGACGCTCTCCGGATAAGCCATGAACCCTGAAGAGAGGGCGATAACCGCGTGTCTAGGTGTGGCCATGATGGAAAGACAAAGCCGCACATTCTCCGAGGCGTAGGAGTGGTAGCCACGGTGGTCGATGTGGTGAGAAATATCGCCGATGTGCTCCATGAATTCGAGGTCTAAATCGATGATAAAGAGCGCTGCGCGCGCGCCGCTTCATCGAGTGTTGGGCGGCCGCATCCACGTAGTAACACCTTGGAGACGCACTTTGTTGAGCCACATGCCCGGCTTAGCCCGAGTCTCTCGGACGCCCATGCCGCAAACGCCCTGCCCCTAGCGCTAACCCCACGCCGACGATGAGAAGCAGGGTAAGTGTCCCCACAGCAGTCCCGCCCCCGAACGAGTCCGCCGTGCTGGTGCCGAGCAATGGAATCCTCAGCAGGATCAGCACCGCTACTACCAGCATTCCAACAAGCAGCGCCCACCAGGCCCATACTTCTCCTCGACGATATGGGATAAGGCTGATCAACAGGAAAAGCGTGGCGAAGCCAGCGCTGCATGCCGCCGCCGTTGCCCGCCGCGCTCGCACGGCCGTTTCCACCTCCGGGCGCCCCGCCGCCAACTCGCTCACGCGCGCGCCACCGAGGCGCTCGTTGTAGGTCCCATACGCTCTTGACGCTGAAAGAAGGCTATACAACAGAGTTGCCACAGCAACGAATGCGAGCAACACCCAGCTTGCCGTCTTCATTCTTCCTCCGCTCCTGCAACCACGCGGGATGGTTGCTTCAGCACTCTTTCACCCATGTCCGCTCAACATGACATCGCCGTACTAAAAGCGGTGTGGATGTTACCGCCGTTAGTACACCTAATCAAGTTGACCTTGACCCCTAAAGTAACTATATCAACATCCGCGGCAACTCCTTCCTGGGTAGACTAACAAAACCATACCGAGGTATCCCTTTGCCCCGAGCCAAAGCTCATGGATCAGCTTCACAACGTGATCCGCGCAAAACATTACAGCCTCAGAACTGGGGAGGCTTACCGGCACTGGATAAAGAAATTCATGATCTATACCGCTTGATGCCCATCGCGGGAGGTTTAACGCCGTCCGACAGAATGGCCGTTCCAATCGATGGAATAGCGACCTCCATCTGTAGAACTGCCACCTCCACCGGTAGAACTGCCACCTCCATCTCTAGAACTGCCACCTCCCATCTGTAGATGGTGAAGCCTACAAACGAATGCCACGGTCCTGCATACCCACCCCGTCAGAGGCTGTGCGAGAAAGCAATTGTTCGTAGTCCGGCCTTCAGGCGGAAGTTCGTAATTCAGCGTAAACGCAAGATACAAACTGCCGCCTGAAGGCCGGACTACGAACTTCGCTTTTCACAACAGTCTCTCGCGAGAGGTGGGTATGAAATCACCCGCGTATTCCCGGAATGAGTTTGTGTTTGAGGGCAAGGTTACCAATTTCACGCGCGTGCTCCAGGACGGTTTTGTAGATCCATGTGTAATGATCTGTAGCCCAGAAGTCCATAACCTGCCGTGCCTTCAATTCTCCCAGTAATTCTCTGTCGGCTCGGTACTCCAGGTAGATCACGATCAGATGCAAGTAAGTGGATTCTTCATCTGACGCGCCCTCCGGGAAACTGACCGGCGCCTTGGGGAACGTGACGCGTAGTTCCTTTTTTGCTTCCTGGGTGGCTTTATCATTTTGCGTCAGGAACCAGTGAGCTTGTTCGTGAACAAATGTTGAAAGGAGTAATTCATCGTCTCTGACATGCCGGGTACTCAAGGTAAGGACAGGATGGCTGTGCGGTATGGCGCCTTCTTCGATTATGATGGACCTGGTGAAGGTCCACCTGCTCAGGTCGTAGGACTTCATGAGCCGCTGCAGTTGTTCCCTTGTCTGTTGTTCCCCTTTAGTGCCCTTCTTGACGGCAATATCAATAGCGCCCTGGGCTAGGGCACTATTTGCCAGGCACAACGCGATCAATGTTAAGCAGATTACTCTTTTCATCAGTCTCCCTCGGGTTTGCTGATTCCAGATTCCGGACCCCCATTGACCACTACCCGCC
>DATNBZ010000270.1:0-14437 GCA_035607285.1 Blastocatellia bacterium
TATTCGCCGGCCGGTGACATCCTCGAGGAGTTTGATCGCGCGGTCCATCTCCGAGCGAAACCGGTCGGGGGTCTGTTGATAGATAAGCGTGTGCGAATACCCGTGCGTTCCTATCTCGTGCCCGGCCGCGGCAATCTCGCGCACAATCTCCGGGTGATGTTCCGCAACATAGCCGAGTATGAAGAACGTCGCGCGAGTCTTTGTCTCTTCTAGAAGCCTCAACAGCCGGCGGCCCGCGGGAACGATCCGGTCTTCGTAGCCGCCCCAATCCGTATGAGGGATTTCAAGGCCCTGGTACCAATCCTCAAAATCTACCGTCAGGGCATTAGTAATTTTCATTGGCTTCGCTATCTCTCGAGCGTTATTAAGAGCGGACTTTCAACGGATAACGTCCACGTAGTAACGAATTTATTCGTTGGGATTCTGAGAAACGAATAAATTCGTTACTACGTGGGAAGTCCGGCTTTTAATCACAGCCCTATCCCTCAGTCAATGAACTCACGGTGCCAAAGCTCCAGCATCAGCAGCGTCCACAGTTGAGGCCCGTGGTCTCGCGCTCCGTCGGTATGTTGATCGACCATTCTACGCACTACATCCGGCGCGAAGTAGCCGCGCGCATGCGCCTTCTCAGAAAGAATGGTGTCGGAAAGAAACCCTTTCAGCTCGCCGCGAAACCAGTGGCTGATCGGAACTCCGAAACCCATCTTCCTGCGTGTCAAAGTCTCATCCGGTAACAATCCTCGCAGCCCGTGTTTAAGGATGAACTTCGTCGTCAACCCTCGCAGCCTGTATCGTGCGGGCAGGCTCGCGGCAAACTCCATAACTTCATGGTCCAGGAAGGGGGCTCGTACTTCGAGAGACACAGCCATGCTGGCGATGTCGACCTTTACGAGTAAATCGTTTGGTAAATAGTTCGACGTGTCGACCATCATCAGGCGATCGACGATGTCTACTTCACCGTTGCCCGAAAACCACGAATGCATATAACCAACCGGCGATGCTTCCGCGGTCCGGGCTCTAAACTCTCGCGTGCAGAGTTCGCCCTTCATTTCCTCGCTGAAGCCGCAGATCAGTTTCAGATACCGCTCGGTTCGGCCCTGCCCCATCACGCCGAGTAGGCGGCGCACTCTTCCATAAGGTGACCGCGTGGCGCTCGCAGCCGGCAGCGCCGCTATAGCAGGCTCGAGGATTCCCTTCTTCATGATGCGCGGCAATTGGTTGTAGCCTTCGGCGATTCGCATTGCCGCGTATCGTTCATACCCGGCGAAACACTCATCGCCTCCGTCGCCGCTCAAGGCTACGGTAACGTGGCCGCGAGTCATCTTCGATAGGTAGTAAGTTGGGATCGCCGATGAGTCCGCATAAGGCTCGCCATAGTGACGCACGAGCTCGGGCAGAATTTCCAACGCGTCCGGTTTCACAATGAACTCGTGGTGGTCCGTGCCGAAGCGATGTGCTATGCGCCTCGCGTGTTCGATCTCGCTGAAGTCCTGCTCTTCGAATCCGATCGAGAAAGTCTTTACTCGTTCGCTGGACAGCTCGCTCATCAGAGCGACGATCGCGCTGGAATCGATTCCTCCCGACAGGAAGGCGCCGAGCGGGACGTCGGACATCAGCCGCACACGCACAGCGTCGCGGAGCAGCTCTACCGCGCGCTCGCCCGCTTCGTCCTCGCCGATATCTATCTTCTTTGAGAAGTCGAGCGACCAATAGCGCCTGGTTTCTGCGACACCCTTCTGCCAGACGAGCAGGTGACCGGGTTCGAGCTTGCTGATGCCCTGGAAAGCCGTCTGCGGAGCAGGCACGCATATGAATGACAAGTATTGATTGAGAGCGTTGAAGTTGATCTCCCGCGAGATGTCCGGGTGCTGAAGCATTGCCTGGAACTCGGATGCAAAAATCAGCTTGCCTCCGGCGAGCGAGTACAACAGCGGTTTTTTGCCGGTCCGATCGCGCGCCAACAACAATCGCTCTTCCCTGGCATCCCAAAGCGCAAAAGCAAACATTCCACGCAGGTGTTTGGGGACTTCGAGGCCGTACTCTTCATAAGCGTGTACGATCGCTTCGGTGTCAGTCTTCGTGTAAAAGGAGTGGCCCCTGGCTTCAAGCTCGGCGCGCAGTTCGCTGTAGTTGTAGATCTCACCGTTGAGAACCACCCAGACCGTTCGATCTTCGTTATGGATCGGCTGTTTGCCAGTTGCGAGATCGATGATCGCCAGCCGCCGCATTCCGAGCCCAACCGAAGTACTGCCCTGAAAATGGCTCTCAGGGCCTGTTTCAAGGCCAGCGTTGACGTAGTAACCCTCGTCGTCGGGCCCGCGATGGATGATGGCGTCGCACATCTTGCGCAGCACCGCCTCATCGATGGGCCGCGCTTGTGGATCAACTATACCGGCGATTCCGCACACAGTACGCAGTCTCCTGAGCAGCCTGCTAAGGCGTCCGAAGGTCAGCAGCGTTGGTTGTGAGTCCCACCGGCATTTGAGCGAGCCGGCCGGCACGTACAGGATGCAGACTCGGCCTCTTGTTGAGCTTTGCGCTTCGCCTGAGTTCCAAACCGGTGGACATGAAGATAAAGAAAAACACGTAGAGTTGGGCGCGATGACGATATGCGGTGCCGGCGTTCGACTCGTACAAAGCGAAAGCCAGAATCACGCCAACTACAAACGTAGTGACGACAAACGATTGCCGAAGCCGGTTCCTGATCAGGAACCAATAGCCCTTGAACATCATGGGCATCAGGCACCACCAGGCTATCAGCTCGGGCAATGTTATGAGCTGTCTGAAATTGGTGATCATCCACGGAAACGGCGCCAGCAGGACATAGACGATCCCTTTCGGAAGAAACCCGACCGCCGCTCTTGCATCAGTGATATCTACGTCACCGCCGAAACCTGAGTTAGCAACCTTCGCGTTCCATTCGCGGGAGCTCTGAATCCGGCTGAGATTCAGCGTATTCCTGGCCGTCTCGCCCGCGCCAAAATAGCTGAATCCGAAACCGATGATTGTTACGAGGACCGCGCCCTGCAACATCCGCAACGGAGTGAACTTCTTTCTGGTAGTAAACAACAGCGCGCCGGCGATTGCCGTGAACATTATGTATGACATGTAGTGCCTCAGTGCGTAGAGGCATCCGAGGAACACAAGCAACAAGAGGAAGCTCTTGATCTCTACCTTCTTCCGAACCTTCAAGGTATAGAGCACGCACAGGCAGATGCAGAGCACAATCAAGCCGTCCTTCAGTGCCTGCGAGGTCCACAAAATCAGCGAAGGTGAAAAAGCGGTCATAAGTGCGACCGATCGTGCCGCTCGCTCGTTGGGGTAAACCAGCATCGCAACCTTGTAGCCTGCGATACACGCGGCGGCTCCGAAGGCGCAGTTCATCAATTGGATCGCGAGCGCGTTCTGCCCTATCAGGTAATAGACTCCGGCAACGAAGTAAAACATTCCAAACCCCGACGTGTGAGGAGCGGAATACCTGACCAGCCAAAATGCGTTGGGATCGACCAGCCCTCGCCAGGACTGGGACAACGCGTATCCGAACGCATCGTAGGTGATCGAATCGCCACCCAGAAATGCCTGCAGGTTTCTGCTGTATATGACAAAAGCCAGACAATATCTAAGCGCGAGCGCCGCTATGAAGACCCTGAGAAGAAATTGTTGATCGGGCGTATCACTACGTAGAATGATCCACACACATGCCATCACCGGGACCATCCCGACCAGGATGGCGATGTACGTGTTGGTTGACACTACGACATCGTTACCCAGCCACAGCGACGCTCTCACGATGGCAAGTGCAAAAATAATCCCGATTATTTTTTTCTTCATCGCGTGATGGTTAGAATTCTTAGCGTTCTTTGCGGTTCTTTGCGTCTTTGCGTTGAGAATTTCCGTCTCTCAATTCAGAATTCTCAACGCAAAGACGCAAAGGACCGCAAAGAACGCAAAGAGCGGCTATGCTGTTCGACGGTATCGGTGACAACGCGCGCAAACAGTTCAGCACATCTGTTCATCGAATAACGCCCCTCGACAGTGACTCGAGCGCTCGAGCCCAGCCGCGTTCTCAATACAGCGTCGTCGACCAAAGCTTCGAAACAAGAAACCCAATCCTCGGTACCTGCCGCAAGGAACCCGTTGTCGCCGTGCTGGATGAGTTCGTTGTTTGCTCCGACCGGAGAGCATATCGCCGGAACCCCCATTGCCATATACTGAAGCGCCTTCAGTGCACATTTCCCGCGCGCCCACTCGTCATCAGGTATGGGCATTATTCCAATGTCTAACCCCGAAAGATCCTCTACCTCGGTCTCGGGCGACCAGCGCTGCCACACATACTGAATTCCCGGGAGCACGGGCTCTCGATCCGAGATCACTCGAAGCTCGACTTCTCGCCGCGCAAGCATTTGGCCAATCGTCGACGCGAACATTTCAAGGTGAGTCTGTGATGTTGAACTCCCGGTCCAGCCAACCACGACCCTGCCACTCGATTTCTTCTTCGCCGGCCTGTACAGATCGGTGTCAATGCTTGTCGGTATTACGGTGACACGCGAATTATGCTTGAGGGCATATTGGGCCAGGTAACTATTCCCGACGACTACGTGATCGCTGATGCGGCAAATCGCTCGCGTTTTTCCGGGAAACTTCAGCCAGCCGAAGCGCCGGTTTGCAGCGGTCGTGTGCAGCTTGAATATGGCGTCGTCAAAGTCATATATCACCGGCCGCCCCAGACCCACGATGAGCCGCTCGATCGTCGCAGGTCCCGCAATGCAAGCTGCCCGATGAATGAGAACGGCGTCGTATCGGCGCGTACGAATCGCATCCCCGAAGCGACTTAGAAAACGGCTCACGTTCGCAACCGCTTTCGCGGTCTGATGACCGGGCTTGTGCAGCATAGCCATCAAGTCATCATCGGCAAAAGGAATCAGATCGACTTCAATGCCCTTCGATTTCAAATAAGGCATCCACTGCTCGATTCGAAATCGCTGGCTTGGACTGGTGTGCGCCGGATAGGGGACCAATGCACATACTGAAATCCCGGTATCGGCACTCCTCGAATTCTTCATCACGACTTGCCGAGTTCGGATGCGCGGACGGCGACGTTGGAACCCGCGCTCTTCGGACTCAGTTCTCCATACAACCTGAATTGTCGATCACAAGCCGGCGCCAGCGCGTAGTGCCTCTCCGCGGCGCGGCGGCAGCGCGCGGGCAGCTCTTCATCTTCCAGAAGCGATTTCAGTTCCCTCGCGGCGCTTCGAAAAGCTTCGTCAGAGTTCTCGCGAACTACCACACCAACCCGCTCCGCTCGAATGATCTCATCCGTGTCGCTTACATTTGGCGTAGTCACCACCGGCAGCCCCATCGCCCAATACTCCCCAATCTTGGTCGGCGAACAACCGTGCTCGCTGAGACCTTGTGATAGAAACAGCAAGCCGGCGTCCTGATCCGCCAGCATCGCCGGCATTGCCGAATAGGGGACAGCTTCCGTTGACCACGAATCACCGTTCAGACCACCGCGTCGTAACATCGAAGCGGCGAGCGTCGCGTCTTGGAGCGTAAGAACCCGCAAGTGCGCATTGCAAATCTCGCTCGAAGCGGCGGCGACAAACCTTCCGGCCTGATCGAGGTTGTAGCGCCCTCCGATGCTGCCGCTGTAGACAAAACGCACGGCGTCGTGTCCCGCCCGCAACTTTGGTTGTTGTGGTTGAAAGTGATCCAGGTCCACACAACTGGGAACCACAATGACCGGCGTTTCTTTCCGGCGGACGGCGGGGATTTCTTCGATGACTCGCCTTCCGCGATGAGACATGGCTATGATCGCGTCAGCTCTCGAATACATCCGCCTTTCGAGGTTCTTCGCTACGCGATGAGAAGTAGAGTTCGCCTTCCAGACTCCGGCGTCCACCTGTTCGTCGGGATAGAAGCCCTCGTTGTGATAGATAAACTTTGATCGCAGAATGGAGGTTATTGCGAGCCCCATCAGGCCGCCGACAAACGTTCGGGAGTGAACGATGTCGGGCCTCGCGCCCACTTGCGAAACTACGCAGCGAACGCAGCCCTGAAGGAAATCGAAGCCCGTCGCCGGCGCCTTTGGCCGCTTGTGATACTGCAGCGGTATCCACCGAACGCTTTTCTTTTCCAGGTCCACTCTTATTCGCGCGATGAGATCCTTGCGTTGAAGATCCGCGAGCTTTTCAAATGTCACAAGTGTCAGATCAGCGCCAAGGTCGGCGAGTCTCTTGACCGACGGAAGGACAAGCGATTGCCCCAACGGTTCAGCAGCTCCCCAGTAAACGATGTAAAGAACTCTCGGTTTCAACATTCGAAGATCAAACCGCGTGACGCGGCCGGGAACGCTTCATTGCACGCAGCGGAAACTCGGCCAGGTAAGCCAGTTGCTTGACGTCCATCGACACGGACCTCACAGCGCACCGCGCGAAATCTACATAGCGGCCGGCGTGAAAGTAAGTTCCCGCAAGCACCATGAAATTTCGCGCAAAGGCTGACCGGCGCCCGGCACGCAACGATTCCGGAAGCCCGCTCATCGCGAATCCTTTCTCGAGCACCAGAATACTGTCTCGCTCGAGAAGCGATGCGTCGCGGCTCATGTTCCCGTCGTGCCGCCTGTACTTAACAAGCACCTCGTCGAGATAGAGAAACTCGCTGAGGGCCGCCAGCCGAACCCACATATCCCAATCTGCGCATTGACTCATTGCCGGATCGAACCCGCCCGCCACTTCGAGCAAGGAGCGCTCGCACAAGACGGTCGACGGTGTCGCGACCACGTTGCCTCGCAAGAGCAGGTCTTCAAGCGCTGAGCCGCGCCGATCGCTGCGATTCACGGCAATCGGACGCAGGTTGTCATCAGCTACTGAAAAGGCGGAGTAACAAGCGCGGAAATCGTTTTTGCCGCGGAGCGCGGCCAACTGTCGCTCGAGCTTGTGCGGAAGCCATGCATCGTCCGCATCGAGAAACGCGACATACTTCCCGCGACTCTCTTCGATGCCATGATTTCGGGTGAGCGCGACGCCGCGATTCTCCCGGCGAATGTAGCGCACTGCGGAACCGTACTTGAGAACGAGCGATTCCGTCTCGTCCGTTGACCCATCGTCGATCACGATGACTTCAAAGTCCTTGAAGGTCTGAGCGAGTACACTATCGATCGCATCGATGAGAAACCGCGCCGAATTGTATGTGGGAATGATGACAGATACTTCCATTGCTGGCCGTCGTCAGGCTTGAGTCATCCGCGGATGTTAGCGCTCGGCAAATGTCTCGGCTGAACGCTGACTGCTAATTGCCCGCTGTCGGTTGTCGACCAATCCTTCATAAATGGTCTCGTAAGAACGAACCATGTCCTCGAATCGAAATCTTTCCAGGACTTTTGCGCGGCCGGCGCCCGCCATCTTCTTGCGCCGGTCTTCATCGTTAAGCAAATCGACAATCGCGCTAACTAGAGCGCTGGTGCTTGCCGGTGGAACCAGCGTTCCGTCGACGCCATCGTCCACGATTTCAGGAATGCCTCCGGCTCGCGTTGCGACAACCGGCACGCCCAGATAAAGCGCCTCCGTCAGGACTAGTCCGAACGCCTCGGCGACGCTCGGAAGAATGACCAGATCAGCCGCGGACATCAGGTCGGCCGAGTCTTTGCGAAACCCGAGGAAGCGCACCATCTTGTCGCATCCGAGCCGCCGAACCTCGTCGCGATAAGCTGCCTCGAACGGACCAGCTCCCGCAACAAGCAGCAGCACCGGCTTGCTAACCTGGCGCTGGATTTCATTGAGCGCCTGAAACAAATAATGGTGGCCTTTTTCGGGATGAAGCCGCGCAACCTGAACCAGAAGGTGAGTGTCTTCGGCGTTGAACTCCCGACGGATGCGTTCGCTCGCATCCGCGCCCGAAAGCGCAACTCGATCAAAGTCGATCCCGTTCAACACGGTGTGGAGCTTTTCCGGCGGCGCTCCTTCTTTGGCTAACATGTGTTCCGCGGTGTGTTCCGACACGGCAATAACAGAGTGGCTAACGCGAGTGCAAAGCCGATCGAGTCCGACGTGCCACCGTTTGTTTATGCGTGTGTGATAGTCGGAGTAGTGACGCGTCATCACCCGCACGGGCGTGCGCGCAAGCACGCCGGCTTGCAGACCGATGACTGAAGGCTCGAACAAGTGCGTGTGCAAAATATCGATCTGATTGCGTCGTAATATCTTTGCGAGCCGCATTACACCAAGCGGATACTCGGCGCGGCGTCGACACCCGCAACTGAAGCACTCGACTCCCTGGGACTCCAGGTTCTCTCTCAGCAAACCATCGATGGGGTTGAGCGTCGCGAAATACATCTTGAACCGCGAGCGGTCATGCCACCGGGCGAGCTGGGGAAAGAAGCCGCTGGTGTCGCTGTCCTGAGCGAAGTGCAAGATAGTTTGCATTACCCGATTTTAAGGATACTCCTGTATGGGCGGTCCTCCGTGGCCGCCCCTTAGTGACGAAGCGCTTTCTCGACCGAGGGGCGGCCACGGAGGACCGCCCATACAGGACTAGCGAGGTCTCTGGTCCACTCCCTTACTTCCTTATCGGGAGGAGAGACTCCGCTCCGCCTTGTAACTCGCCTCGTCGCTGATTGACCAGGTCCCACACCCGGCGGACGTATGCCGGATCCGGGCGATAGTAGATACTGGAAATGCACTGCGCCGAGCTGTCTCCCGAAACGATGGCTGATAGGCATTGTGCGCGACCGCGCTCCAGGCTGAAGATCAGCGACCGGGCCTTCAACGAGCAACTGAGCCCGAGAACCAGGGGCAAGACTGCGACGGCCGGCAACGCCCATCGTAAAACTCTCAAAGCGTACAGATCGCGAACGTGATCGGCGCGACGCAGTCGTTCGGTTGCGATCCCAATCAGAACAGCCATCAACGGAAGTTGCAGGAAAACGTTCATATAAACATAACGATAGCTGGACGCGTGAGCGACGCCTCGTTCCCAACGAGTCGCCGCGATCAGCAAGCTGGTCGCAATCTGCGTCAGGAACAATGCAAGCACGACGATCTTGCGCTCTCGCGACTCGTTCGATTTCACTACCCAGACAGTACCGGCGAGCAGAAGAAGGAAGAACAAAGCGTGCACGGGTCCCGGTATGAGCAGCGGAGCCACCCCATTGATCGCACCATTGATAATTCCGCCCCAAAAGAAATAGGTTGAGATCCCAGCAATATCAAAAGAGTAGCCAAGGCCACGCCCTTGCGCGATTCGTGGAACTGCGTCACAGATGACAACCAGGGCGACCGACAGCAACAGCATGGCAGCGACGCGCCGATCTTTACTCCAGGAATTCCCCTCCGTTCCTCGCAAGGCAGGAAGACCGGTAAACAGAAAAGCTGCGGCCAAAGTAAAGGGCGGAACGACGCCATTCCCAAAAGCAAGCGAGCCGCCCAGAAGCGCGGCGCCACAAGCCCAGACCGACAACTCCGAGGCGCGGTCAAGCAGAAAATAGACCGACAAAGAAAAAAGCAGCAATGCGATTTCAGTTGCGCCCTGTAGAGGAAACCAGAACACATCAACAATGCCGACAAAGCTGATTCGGATCGCCAGAACGGCCAGAGCTCCGGCGACCGTCCAACACTTCAGCTTCTTAAGGATCGCAAACCAGACCAGAACTGAACTCCATCCAACGACAAAGTTGAACAACGCCAATGGTAGATTCGAGTAATTGAACGCCCGCAGGAACACGCCATAGACCGCTTTGGAAAGCGGATCGAACTGTCCGTCCGCGTTTACCTTGAACACATAATCGCTGAACGAAAGGCTGTTCAATTCCGCGACGTAGTCCCAGTCGTCCATACGGTAGACCGTGTCGCGGGTCGGCAGGGTAATCCAGATCGCCGCAAGAGCCGCCATCGCAATCAACGCCCATCCTGCGAAGGTATTTCTATGACGGCTTGCGTCGGTCCTCTTTTCGCCGGGCGTCGAGCGGCGGCCGTTTCGAAATCCGCGCAAGATGTGAGCGCCGAGCAATAACCGGTAGACTCGATTCAGCGCATGGCCGTTGGGCGCCGAGCGCTCGAGCAGCGATGCGATGCCAAACAACACGGCTACAACCGGCGCTGTCGCAATCGTCCGTTTGATTAGCTTGCGAGCGCTTTGTGACACAGGTTCCCGACTTAGACGCAAGGGACCGTTCACTCGATCACGTTCAACGTTATCCGGCAAATCATGATGGCGCTCACAGAAAGGAATCATGTGGCGGCTGCCCCACTCCGCTCGACGGCAATAGCTGCGAATGTCGATTGACTGGTCCCAATGAATCGCTTCCGCCGCGGGCAGGAACACCATCTCGCGTCCGCGCGCCCTGTGACGAAGCGCGAGGTCCTGATCTTCACTGCTGGACATTCCGACGTCGAAGCCGCCGAGCTCCTCGAATACTTCGCGGCCAATCGACATATTCGCTGCCGTGCAAAAGTTGCCGTTCGTGCTCGGTCCCGGCAGCCGCGGCGTGTCGCGCTGCTCGAGTCGATGACGAAAGCGGCCGACCGGTGTCGCCAAAGCCTCATCTGGGAGACGAACGCCGCCGACGATCAGCGCGCCGGGCCATTCTTCGTGCGCTCTCAGATGAGCACTCAGGAAATCGGGGCTCACGGCCATGTCGTCGTCGAGAAAAAGCAGAATCTCTCCGACGGAAACTGCGGCCCCTCTATTCCGCGCCGCGGATCGCTCTACGCCTTCCAGCCTTATCAAAGCGCACGCTTGGAGCCGGCCATTTGTGTTGAGGCTTACAGGCGGAGTCGAGCCGTCGTCAACGACTATTATTTCGTAGCACGATCGCGCGAGGTCCTGACTCAACAAGCCCTCAACGGTCTTGCTGAGACGCTCGGGGCGGTTCCGAGTTGGAATAATCACGCTGATCTTAAGAGCAGTCATTAGTAGTCGGTCGACTTGATCTTGATGAAACCTGTTTTGTTCGTAGTTCGGCCTTCAGGCGGAAGTTTGTATCTCCACTTCGATCCAATTACGAACTTCCGCCTGAAGGCCGAACTACGAACCTTGCCCTCGGCGGATGTGGTTTCCACGGAGGGACGCCCCTACAGGTTAGTTGTGAGTGCCCGCCGTAAGCGGCTCGCGCAACGCCTTGTAGCGCGAGTAAAGCTTGACCGCGCCGAATGAACCCAACAGCAACGCCCAGAAGGTTGGCCGCGCCAACATGAAAGCATCTGCGAGCGAAGCGTAGTAAAGGTTGTTTCGAACAATACGCAGCCTGCCGTCAAACAAAGCTTGCTCCGCGAAATACATGTGTCGGCGGCTGAGTGCCCGAAACACCGGCCGCCTCAGCTTGCGGAAACGGCCGTCTTCGGCACACAGGCGATCGAGCGTCTCGTCGAGTATTCGGCGCTCTTGCGGACCATTCTTCGCCGCGTTCAATTGCTCGGCCGTCCCGCTCTCATCGTGAACTCTATAGACTGAGAGCGGTGCGCTTGCATAATATGCACCGCCGGCTTCGGCGAGCCTGATAGCCCACTCCCAATCGTGTCCCCAGGTTAAGTCAGTTCGAAACGGCCCGGCTTTTAACGCGATAGCCTTTCGCACCATCATTGAAGGCGGTGACACAATGCATCCGAACAAGAGGTGATCGAGCAGCTCCATTTCCCGGAAGTAATGGTCCTCGGTCCACCGCCCATTTATCGATGTAATGTTGCTCTCCGCGTCAGCAATTTCTACCGCTCCAAATACGAACCCCAGACTCGGATCATCGTCCAGGCGTTTCACCCGATCCCGAAGGAACCCCGGCAAGAACCAGTCATCGGCGTGGAGGAGAGTGACGTACTCACCGCGCGCCTCTTGAAGGCATCGATTGAAATTCCCTGCCTGCTTCCCGCTCTCCTCGTAGCGAATGTAACGCACGCGCGGATCGTGATAGCTGCGACAGATCTCAGGAGTTTCATCCGTGGAAACATCGTCACAGATCACCAATTCATAATCATCGAAGTCCTGTTGCAACACACTCTCGATCGCTTCCGGCAAATATCGAGCTGCGTTGTAGGTGGGTATGCAAACGCTTACTTTAAACATTTGTGCTGATGCTGCTGGTTCCAATCGGTTGATGATCCTTTAGGCTCGCGCCCACGAAGAATCCATCTCTTATAGAATCCGCGATCCCCTGGAAGACCCATCGGCCATAGCGGCCCACCTGAGAAATATCGTTTTCTTCAAGCAGCTTGAGAGCTCGCGGCTTCCACTGAGAGCCGGGCCACGACCACGTGTAAGCCACGTCGATCCACGTGGGGTCGTTGACTTCGACTTCACCGATGAACCCCCACTGCTGTAACTCGCTCACAACCTCATTTGAATATCGCTCGACTTCGGCTTTCGAAGGGCGCTGACCGTTGGCATAAGCTCGTTCCACATAAATGCTCACCCTGTCCTGATTCGAACGGGCGGACATTGGGAGAAACGAGCGGTCGACATTGCTGTAGAAGCCGACGCGGTGAAAGCCGGATGAAGTATTGGCTACATACAACCAGTGATCGTCGGGGCATTTTTTACCCCTGACTGCGCCGATGTTGAGCACCAGTACCGAAGTGTAAGGATCAGGCTCGCAGTCAACGGCGAGCCCGGTCAGTTCAAGCATCTTGTTTAGCGGCAGCGTGGAGATCAGCGACTCATAAGGAAGGCTGCCTCCATCCGAGAAAAGCACTGCGCGGTTTTCGATGTCGATTTGTGAGACGCGCTTTCCGTAGCGCACATCACACCGCTCAGCCATACGGCCGGCCAGCGTATTCAAGCCTTCCTTCGGGTAGACATACGTCACGTTATAGCCAACCGAGGCCGCGTCCTTGAACGCGCCGCGTATCGCTATCGCAAGATCCACCGGCGACTTGTAGTCATCTTGCGGAGCGATCCGCTTATACAAACTCGACGTGTACAACTCGTGGAACGGAAAGAAGAACATCTCACAAAGGGTCGAGCCAAAACTTTGCTCCATCCATTCCCGCATAGTGCGGATCGCCGACTTCGGAAGAGCCATCTCGGCCAGCGCGCGCTCGGCCGCGCCGTGATTGAGAAAGCGAAGATGGTTCTGCAGCGGGTACGGAACGTAGAGCTCCGTCTCCGGAAAATAGACCGAGGATCGACGAGCGTATGTCTCCACATCGGTCAGCTTGCGAATAAAGCGGAGCACTGACGGGTCGCCGCCGAAGATCCAGTGACCGCCCCCGATCTCAAAGTGATATGTCTCACCATCGGCGGGATTGCGGCTCAACCGCTCGGCATCGCCGGGCCTCACATAGTAGGACGAGCAGATGCCGCCCGGCGTTTCTACGGCTTCAAACACGGGAAGGCCGGATGCGATGCCCGCAGCCAGTCCGGTTACTCCGCCTCCAAGGATCAATCTTTCTCTTACCATCTTAGCCGTCGCTCGAGACTACGTCTGGAACCCGTCGCGAATCGCGAACCAAACTTCGAAACAGTCTCACGAAGTCGTTTTTCCGGGTGTTAATGTCAAAGTACTGGGTTGCGAATCGTCGCGCCGATTCGCCCAGGCGCTCCCTTTCACCGGGTGACGTTGCGAGCACACGAATGGCTCTGCCCAAATCCTCGGGGTCGCGGGGGCGAACCAGGATACCCGTCTCGCCGTCCCGGATCATCTCAGGAATGCCGCCTTCTCGAGAGGCTATTACCGGCTTTCCCAGGATCATTGCCTCGCGGACGGCATTCGGAAACGGATCCGGGAGCACTGAGGGGTGAACAACTATGTCGGCGGCGCCAAGGTAGGAAAAATCATCGTGATCGAAATGGACAAATCTCACCGCCTCACGCCATTCGCGTGGCGCCTTCGCAAGGGTGCGATCGAGGCTCTCTCTGTATTCGGCGTTTCCACGCCCCAGGACCAGAAGTGAAAACAATGGTTCGCCGCCACCCGATGCCAGTCGAACAAACGCATCAGCCGTTACGTGCTGGCCCTTCCACCAGACTGTTCCGCCAACCTGCGCAACGACCGGGCGCTCCGACGGAAGCCCGAGTTCTTCCAGGACTTCAGTCCGGCTCTTGCGCATTGCGCTGGCTTGAATCTTCTCGACGTCACATCCGTCGGGTACAACTTCGACCCGGCCCGAAAACGGCGCCGCGACTGCCACGGACGGGACAACTACAGACGAGCTAAGCCGCGTTATCCACCGCGCGAGATTCACGCACGCCGGCACGGTAGGGTCCAGGCTTTCCTTGACACACCAGACGTGTGGGCGCCGGTGAATGGCGGCAAATAACGCACCCAGGGTGACAGCAGTAGTATTCGTCACAACCAGATCGACAGGATCACCGGAGAGTTCCTTGGAAAGTCGCCAAAGCGGCTGCGCGAGACGTAGCAGATGGTCCGCGACAATTCTAAACCACAAGGCCTTCGAGCGTTCCGCGTAAGCATTTTCCTGGATCAAGTAAGTAAACCAGGGCAGACCCA
>DATNBZ010000272.1:0-2760 GCA_035607285.1 Blastocatellia bacterium
TTCAAAACGGAAGGAACGCCGCAAGTTGTCTTGATTGTCATTCGGTCGGCGGTGACATGACGACGATCTTCCCGGCGAGTAATCCCAGATCCACGATCAACCGAGTGAACATAGCGAAGACGTGCGGCTCGTGCCACGGCAGTAGCTCGGTGATGGACGGGACCGGAATCAGCAACCGTCCGTTCGTTTCGTATCAGGAGAGCGTCCACGCTCGCGCTATTTTGCATGGCAACCAGAAAGCTGCAGTGTGCACCGATTGTCATAACAGCCACGACATAACGCCGGCGTCGGAAGCCGGCTCTCCGATTTTCAAAGCGAACATCTCAAAGACCTGCGGGCAATGTCATTCAAACATTGCGACCGAATACAACCAGAGCGTACATGGAGAAGCGGTGGCACGCGGTGTATCGCGCTCGCCGGTCTGCACCGATTGTCATGGGATTCACAACATCAAGCCGCACATCGATCCCACCACGGCGAAGACCTCGCAAGCTCTCGCTACCGGAAGCTGCTCGCAGTGTCACGAAGGTGTCGCTCTTTCGCAGGAGTTTGGCGTTCCCAGCGGCCGGGTCACCAGTTATCAGGACAGTTATCATGGGCTTGCTTCAAAACTAGGCTCGAAGGTCGTCGCCAACTGTGCGAGTTGCCACGGCGTTCACAACATCCTTCCGTCGGCGGATTCACGATCGATGGTCAACCAGACGAATCTGGTGAATACGTGCGGCCAATGCCATCCGGGCGCGGGTGAGAACTTCGTAGCCGGTAAGATTCATCTCAACGTTCCTGCCGCTCAGGAGGGAACCCCGTCCGGAAACAACATTGGAGCGGTCGTGAATGGCTGGGTGCGATGGCTGTACCTGTGGCTGATCGGCGTGGTGATCGGCGGAATGTTCATCCACAATCTGCTGGTCTGGCGCAAGAAGGCCCTGGCGAAGCGCCGCACCGAGATTCGCTCGATTGTGCGAATGACCGGCAAGCAACGCATACAGCACGTGATCCTGCTGACTAGTTTTATCGCGCTGGTGCTGACGGGATTCGCGCTCAAGTATCCGGAATCATGGCTCGCTGCTTCGCTGTTGGGAGGTGAATCGTTCCGGCGCCTTGCCCATCGAGTCGCCGGCGTCGTCATGCTGGCCGCTGGTCTCTATCACGTCTACTACCTGCTATTGACCGCCGAAGGCCGAAGAGCATTAGTGGACATGTTTCCGCGCATGAAAGACATCACCGATTTCGTTCACTCGATGCGCTACTACGCGCTTGGAGGATCCTCGAAGCCGAAGTTCGCCAAATTCAACTACGGTGAAAAGGCGGAGTATTGGGCGGTTGTTTGGGGCACGATCATCATGGGCGTCACCGGCCTGATGGTGTGGTTCAAAGTCGGAGTGTTCGGGTTTCTGCCAAAATGGATTATCGACGTCGCGCTCTCGATACACTTCTATGAAGCGATTCTCGCGACTCTGGCGATTGTGGTTTGGCATTTCTACAATGTGATCTTCGATCCTGACGTTTATCCGTTGAATTGGGCCGTGTTGGACGGCAGGGTATCAGAAGAGTTTTACAAGGAAGAGCACGAGCTGGACTACGAGCAGATGATGTCGCGGGACGAGCAAAGGAAGAGCCTCGAGGAACCCACGGTGGATGCCCCGAAGGAACGGAACAACGACGACGGCGGTCTGACACCATTTCGCTTGCCGGGTGATTGAGTTAAGCTTGCCGAGCACGCCCGCAACGCCGGGCGAAAATCAGAATCCGAAGCTACCAGGAGAGACCAAAACATGGCATCGGAAGGACCCCGGAAGTCGCCGCGCCTTTATCGCAACTTCATCAGCCTCATCGGAGCCACCATAGTCGTCGCAAGCGTGGCAAGCATCGTTTTCCTGTTCCTCACTGAATTGTTTGGATCGAGGAGCAAACCGTATCTCGGAATTTTTACTTACATAGTTTTTCCCGGCTGCATGCTCTTCGGAATAGCCATCATCCTGCTCGGAATGCTGGTCGAGCGCCGGCGCCGGCACAAGCAGGGTTCTTCCACCGGCGGCGCATACCCATTGATTGATTTGAATGATCCTCGCCGCCGCCGCTCGATACTGACATTTATGGCGATGGTCTTTGTCTTCCTTTTCGTCAGCGCGTTCGGAAGCTACCGCGCCTATGAATTCACCGACTCCGTAACTTTCTGCGGACAACTCTGCCACACGGTGATGAATCCGGAATTCGTCGCCTATCAGGCTTCGCCTCACGCAAGAGTCAAATGCGTGGAGTGTCACGTCGGCCCCGGAGCGGGATGGTACGTCAGGTCAAAGCTCTCCGGCGCATATCAACTCTACTCGGTCACATTCAAGAAATACCCCCGGCCGATTGCGACTCCGGTGCACGACCTCAGACCCGCCCAGGATACTTGTGAACAATGTCACTGGCCTTCGAAATTCTTCGGCGCGCAGTTGAAAGTATTCAATCGCTTTGGATACGACGAGAAGAATACGCTTACCCAGACGCGCATGCTCATCAACACCGGCGGCGGCAATCCGTCCAACGGCCAGGTTGAAGGCATCCACTGGCACATGAACATCGCCAATGAGATTACCTACATAGCGACTGACGATCACCGCCAGGTGATCCCGTGGGTCAGATCAAAAGACCCGCAGGGAAAAATAACCGAATACAAGGTTGCCGACTTCAACCTGTCGCCCGCGGAAATCGAGAAGACCGCCAAACGGCGAGTCGACTGTGTTGAATGCCACAATCGTCCGTCGCATGTCT
>DATNBZ010000298.1:0-52540 GCA_035607285.1 Blastocatellia bacterium
TATTCGAATGGAATGCTCAAGAATCCATTCGCAGATGAGGCAGGTGATGAAGGAGGAGTAGCGGTGGAAACTGAAGCGGTTCATGAAACGCACGGCGGCAGCAACCGCGAGAACGTAATCGTGTGGGGCGGCTTGCTCGGGCTCACCGCGATCGAGGTTTTCCTGGCGTACATTCAGATCCCGACGACGCTGATGCTGATCATCCTGATGGGAGCGTCGATCATCAAGGCGGCGTTGATCGTGGCTTACTTCATGCACTTGAAGTTCGAGCGGCTGAGCCTGATTTTGACCATTGTGCCGACGATTGTCGTGCTGTTATGCCTGTTTGCCGTGCTGTTCCCGGACAGCTTCCGGGCGCACAACCTTAGACCCGCCGAACCAGTGCAGCAGGTCGAACACGAATGACTCCGCCAAAAAGCTTGAGGGAAGTAAAGAGCCTATGAATCGCACTTGTCTGGTCTTCGCCGTTGTGGCTGTTATTGTTCTTGCGCTTGCGGAGCCGTCGTTTGCTCAGTGCGCGATGTGCAAAGCCGCGATAGAGGGCTCGGCCGACGCTGCTGCTGCGGCCAAAGGCTTGAACCTTGCGGCTCTTGTGCTGCTCGTCCCTCCCGTTTCAATATTTGCCGGATTGTTCGGCGTTATCTATCGCTACAGGAACTTTCAGGGACGCAGCGAGCAGTCGCCGCGAGAATGAGTCTTGTCCGCGGGGCTGGCGAGCGGCGGTCTGAAGTCTAAAGCTTCCAACGAGGGGCGCTCTCACGGGCGCCCCAACGAGTCTAAATGTTAGTCAACTTCCTGCCCACCCTTAACGCTATCCTGAATGCCACCAGCGGAATTCTGATAACGATCGGATTCTTTTTGATTCGACGCAGGCGAATCGCCGCTCATCGCGCTTGCATGATCGCCGCCGTAATCAGCTCGAGCTTGTTCTTGATCTCATATCTGGTTTACCACATAGGATTCAAAGCTGGAGTGAGTCGGTTTACTGGAACGGGATGGATAAGGCCGGTCTATTTCGTAATTCTCGTATCGCACACGATACTGGCTATTACGATCGTGCCTCTCATAGCAGTCACGCTGACGCGAGCACTCCGGGGCCGCTTCATCCTGCATCGCCGGATCGCGCGCTGGACCTTCCCGATGTGGCTCTATGTCTCGGTAACCGGCGTGATTGTCTATCTAATGCTATACCACTTCTATCCAGGTCGTTAGATTCAATGACGGGTATGGCTTCGAACGCCGCGATCTGAATCAACGATCGCGCTGATGAGCAGCTTCCTTAGTCGCAACTGCTGCAGCGCTTCCTTCATCTCGTCGGGAAGTCTGTTTACCGATGATGCGTCATCGCCGATAGTGCTCTGCTTTGGCATCTCCTCGGAGATAGCGCGTATGAGTTTGTTTACGAAGTTCAGTTGTTGTCTTCCATTGGCTCGATTCAGCATTGTCTCTTCACCTTTTCTCTCGCAGTCCAGAGTGAGCCCGGATCCAAGCCTGGCTCGGTTGTCCGTCCTTCCACCTCAGCTCAGCCCGGATTTTCAAACCGCGAGACTTATTCAGAGTGTGTGCGCTTTAGCAATCTGCAATGGCTGTGCCGCTTCACAAGGGCAGCGCCGGTAAGTTTAAGTGTTGCATTTGAATAAAGTCGCCAGACACTAACCTGCGCGGGTATCAGAACTTGTCAGGTCAAAATGACAGAACCTGTGAGATGTGTGTGAGGGAGCGTCGTATGTCGAAGCCCTCCATGAAAAAAGAGCGAACGGTTTCCCGTTCGCTCTTTCGTCAGGCATCGGCTCAAACAAGTTACCGATCAGCCTGCGCTGTTTCGATAACCCTGGTCGTAGCCTCTCTGGAAGCCATTACGATAAGCGGAACTAATCGAGTCCCTGAAGTGGCTCGAGTTGTTTGGGTCATACCTGCGGCCATCGCGCGCGTCCTCGACACCCCTGTCGTACCCGTCGTGATAGCCTCTGCTCTCCGCGACGTTATAAGGCCCCGCATCGTAGCGCGGCGTGTAGCCGTAATAGCTATAGCCGCTATAGCCATAGGCGCCGTAGGGGTAGTATCCAAAGGCGTACGATCTCGGGAATGCGTAGACTCTTGGCGCTACAAACACTCTCGGAGATCTGAACACGAAGCGACTACCGCCCCCACGCCACTGGCCTCCGCCTCCCCAGTGACGACCCTGGGCTTGTGCCGTTGATCCAAGCATCAAGCCGCTGCCGACCAGCAGGATTACCGTAATGATTGTGGCTAGGATTCCCTTTTTGGCCAAATCCTTTTTCATAGGTATTACCTCCTTACTTCTACCTGATTAGATTACAAGTACAAGGCCAAAGTTGGCCAAAAGTTCGCTTCCGTAAAGCCCAGCAATTACTGAAGTTTGGACAGGCGTTGTTTAGCGGCAAAGGTCGAATGATCGGCTGCCGGCGTGTTTGATCGAAACCAGGACACCAAGACATGTCGCCATAGCGCATCGCGACCTTTGTCATGCGAGCCGATTGCGCTAGTCTTGGTCGGTGAATATGAGAGAAGCGTCGATCGGCGATCTAACTGATGGAGCCAGCCAGGACTCGAGGCCATTCACGAGCGTTGCGGAGATAAATAACTTTCCATTCGAGACGTTCGAGCAGTTGCAGGCGGCAGTCGCGATTCGCAGCTTCAACGTTGGCGTGGACGCGCTGGCCGCAGCAAAGTGGTCGGACAGCTTCAACGGCAAAATAAAGAAAGCGGTTGTCACTGCTCTCTCGCTGTTACTTCTCGCGGCGGCATTGGCTGCCATCGTAGCGGCATTCATCACCGGCGATTACTGGTTGATTGCCGCCTTGCCGATTCAGGCGGTTACGTTCTATACCTCGCACCCTGCATCGCCAATCAGGAAATGGATAACCGTCGCCGGCGCGCTTTCGGTAGCCGCATTCATCGACCTTCTGTTAAACGGATTCTTGATAGCCGCCACGCTCGTTGCGTATGCGGGCTTGACGTTCGCCGCCGTTCGGGCCGCGGGCTACATATCCAACGCCGGATTTCGAAAGGCGATACTCTCAGATGAGAAGCTGTTTCTTGAAGCTTATGGCAGCGGCGAGTGCACGGTTCGAAACAATCAGAGCGGCCGCGTCTATTCCGCCTGAATGATCGGCTCAATTTTGCGCAAGCGTGTTCGTCCGGCGGTAGCCGGTCGTATTGTGTTTGTCCTTCACGATCGCGTTCACCCTCTGCGTCCTCTGCGTCCTCTGCGGTTTTCTTGATTAGTGGAAAGAATCAACCGCAGAGGACGCAGAGGACGCAGAGTTACCGGTTTGCCGCCAACCCGCTAATACCTCACTAGCCGCCCGGCGCTTGCTCGTTGAAGCCGGCATTCGTAGAATCAATCCAGTAGACGACAGCGTGGCCGACTCATTCGTTTACACCGGAGACAAATCCCATAGTGAATGACAATCAACCGATTCCGGACGAGGAGTATCCTTCCGTCACACGACGGACGCCGAGTCGAAAGTATCCCTGGGCGATCCTGGTTGTGGTAATTCTGTTCGTCATAGTGCCTTTCATATCGTGGTATGGAACCTGGTTTGGCAGGCCGCTGTCTGACTCGAAGATGCAGGAATATCTTCACGACCAGAACAAACCGCGCAACGTTCAGCACGCGCTTTCACAGATCGCGAACCGAATAGTCGAAGGCGATCAAACCGTGAAGCGCTTCTACCCAGATGTTGTTGCGGCTTCTCAGAACAAGCAGCCGGAAGTGCGCATGACCGCCGCGTGGACCATGGGACAGGACAACACTTACCAGGACTTTCATCCGGCGCTGCTCTTAATGCTGCAGGATTCTATCGCCGGGGTCAGGCACAATGCCGCGTTGGGGCTTGTGCGGTTCGGCGACTCATCGGGCCGTCAGGAGCTCATCGCTATGCTCAAGCCCTACGCTGTGCGAGCTGGAGCAGCAGGAGTCGTCGAGCTGGTCGTCAAGGAGCCTGGCGTGGCCGTCGCCGCAAATGGGACCCTCGCTCGCTTGCGTGAGCCGGGCGGGAATGCGGTAGAGATACATGCCTCGGAAGCAGGTCGCGTTGAGAGCGTATCCGTCGCCAACGGTGCGACGGTCGAAGCAGAAGCCGAGTTGATGACTCTTGCGCCTGCGACGGAGCAAGTGTGGGAAGCATTGAGAGCGCTATTCATCGTGGGCACCCCTGAGGACATCCCTGAGATTCAGCGATACACGCGGCCGTCACCGACCATTCCCGATCGTATTGAGAAGCAAGCGGCCGCTACGATCGAAGCGATACGTGATAGAGGTGCGAAGGATCACTAGCGGGATTTACCTGGTTACATTGTTAAAGTTAAAGAGGAATCGAACCTGACGGGCAAGTAAACCTCAACGCGAAGGCTCGTTGACTTTGGCAAGACGTTTTTTCCTCCACTCGTCGGCCGTCTTGATGTTCTTGAGGAATTCTTCTCGCGTAACCTTTGCGCGCGCAGGTTTGCGCTCAGCTAGTCGCGTATCTTTTTTCAACGGTCTTGCCATAATCGCCAATCCGCAATGGTGTGTGCCTATGCTCAGGGGTTCAAAGTAAACCCCGTGCGACCTTCCCACTCAGCGGTGTCCATCATCTCGATGGCATCCCAGGGACAGCCTTCAAGGAACATTCCATCGGGGCCTTTGCTGGTGCACAGCTTGCAACCGATGCAGAGATTGGGATCAACTTCGATGCGGCCGTTTGGATAGTAGTCTTCATCAGGGACCCAGAACATGCAGGCGTCTACCGGGCAATACTCGACACAAGCCGGCGAGCCCGCGCACCCGGTGCAGTTATCCATTATGACCGCGAGTATCTTAGGCTTTTTCTTCCTGAGGTCGGGCCGGCCGTGCGACATCGGCTCCATCTTCACAAACGTTCCAGTTATCTCTGCCGCTTCTGTCATCGTGACTCCTGATCAATGTTTTGAGTGCTGCTCGCTCTGTGTCGTTAGCGTAAATCTACCACAAAACAGACGACGCACAAAAGCTGGAAGGGACACATCTCCAATCTCGCGCCAGAGAACAACCCTGAGTGGGTTAGTGTGACATTTTTGAGTTGCTGATCTAATGCGCTTCTTAAGAAGGGGAGCAATATGCACTCAGTGTGGGGACACTCGTACACTCAGGCTGCCGCCGAAGTCCATAAAGAACGTATCCGACTTAGCTCGTTGAATTGAAGACTTCAAAACCAAAAAACGGGGAGCCGCAGAGAGCGGTAGACCGGCTGTGCCCCCGACCTGACGTGTGTATCCGCTCTATTCGCGAGAAAAGCTCTTCACTCCCCTGCGGCTTGATCCTTAAGAAGCTCCACCAGGTTAGCCGCATCTTCAACTTGAGTGTCCGCTAATATCTGTTCACGGGTCTTTCCTGATCTTGCGCCAATGGAAGCGACAAGACCATCGACACCCGTCAAGATCGTACCCACCAATCCCGCCACGGGAACCCCGAATTGGCCCGCCTGTGTCGCAACTGCTCCGGCAATCTGCAAAGCTTTCTGTACGTCCTGTTGGTCCATAAATCCCCCTTAATCACCGCAGTAGATAGGCTCTACTGGCAAAGTGTCCGTACGGCCGTTAATGCTATGTCGATTCCTACCTTAGCTTCATTAAAGATAGGATTCGCCTTAATCGTTCCGTCTTGTATCAGGTCCCTAACGGCTTGCTCCAGTTCCTGAAATAGTTTACACAAGTCACTCTTCGCGGTTGGCGAAAAAGTCTCAAACGTAGCCGACCTCTTAGCAAGCTCATCGTTGGCCTTAGTGATCTTGATAAGGACATCGGTTAATTTTGCCGATGTTTCCTTAGTGATCTTCTTGTCTTTGAGGAGAGCCCGTTTAACCTGGATAGCCAGCGTTACGCTCTTGGCTACGTCCGAAGTTGCCAACGCAACCCTAATCAGGTTTTCGTCTCTAGGTTTTCCTGGCGGAGTGACAACCTTATTAGTGTTACATGCGGGCAATACGATCGCTACGACCAGTAACAGGGTAACAATCTGCACTCTTCTTTTCATTACGCATCTCCTTTCTCACTTCTGAAGTAAACATTCAACCATTCGGGCATTGACGACCGACGCGGCATGAGAATGCATCGGCTGAATAGTCTGCGTTGATCTGTCTCTGTGAAACTAACCGTGATCTCCAAACGCGCGAACGATAATCCGTGTCACTGAGAAAGTCAATAGCGATTATGCGAAATGCTGTAATTTTCCTAACCGACTCGAACTTTCGAGAACACTTCAGCTTGAGGTTGCGCAAAATCGAGAAAGGAATTCCCAAAACCACATCTCGGCAATTCACATGGCAATGAGAGACGGCACACCGCTCGTAGACTGATTGTGCGTTAAAAGACAACAGTCGCCGACCGCAACCAATCTCCGGATCAAACCGGTGGGCAGGCTTGTTAAGGATACGTATTGTTGGGGCTCGGTAAGCTGGTTAAAAGCGAATGGGAACTAGCGTGACACGTCATGGTCTTCTCCTGGTCCCATGGATAGGGCCGGTTGCCTGTGACATGCATTTCGCTAGCAAGAATCCGTGCAAATCCGTCAAATCAGCGTCATCCGTGGTCTATTCAGCGATAATGAGGGAATGATTTTGAACCATAGTCCGCGGATGACGCTGATTTGGCGGATTCGCACGGGTACTACGCCTTCACTAGCGAAATATTCGTTACAAGCAATTGGTCTGTTGTTCTCTGGCCTTCCGTGCGTCAGACTACCGCGATCCTGCGGGCATTACTTAATCTGTCCATTCGCTCGAGCTTTGCTCAACAGGCTCTGAACTTCCTGCTTTCTATTGGCAGCGTCGTCGGGCGCCAGGCCGCCGCCGTCAATATACTTCTGCAAGCTGTCCGCCGCCTTGGCATAGTCCTGAGAGCTCTTGTAGGCGCCGTACAGCGTCAGGTGAACATCCGGCAGGTTTTTCATGTCCGGGAACTGCCCCGCGACTTTGAGAGCCTGTTTCCCGTCGTCGATTGCCGGCTGCAACTCGCCCTTCAGGAAATGATTCATCGAACTGGTTTCGAGCACCAGCGCCAGCCTTCGCTTGTCGGTGATCTTCTGCGCCAAACCCAGCGCTTCGTTTAACTCCGTACGCGCTGAATCCAAATAAGCGGACTTCTCTTGTGAAGAGAGTTTTTTCGAGTTGAACTGAACGAGCCGTGTTCGAGTCTTTGCGACCATATGATGAGCTTCAGCCATCACGCTGTTGTTAGCGTAGTTTGCATGACCGAAGATCACGTGTGAGATCGACAGGCGCTTGAGCCCCGTCGAAAGCTTGACTTTCTTTTCACTCACTTTCTTGAAAAGATCCAGCGCCTTTTCAGCCATCTTGATCGCTTCTTTCTGCTTGTCGGGAGAAGCCTGGTAAGTAAGCGCATCCGCCAACGCGAGATAAGCGGCCGGATAGCTTGGATCGTCGTTGATCGCGAGTCGCAATTCCCACTCCGCCTGGCTAGGTTTGCCAAGGTAATGCAACAGGTCCGCGAGCACAACACGAGCGAAAGCAAAATCAGGATGCGCCGCGATCACGTCCCTCAGGTCCTTTTCAACCTGGTCCAGATTCGCAATCGCGTTGAATCGAGCTTCGGCCAAAAGCGCTTTGGTTTCAAAGTCACTCGGTTTAAGCTGCAGCGCTCTTTGAAAAGTCTTCACGGCCTCCTTGTCCATATTGAGCGACTGTTCGGCGCGCCCGCGATACACGAGCGCTTCGGCATACTTGCCGCCCTCAGCTTTAGAGGTCGAATCGAACCTGTCGTTAGCCGCGTTCAGCTTTTCGATCGCCTTCCGATAATCCTGTTTGTTGAAAAGGTCGACGCCCTGCTTGAAGAGGTCCTCGGCGTCTTTCGGTGTCTTTACATCAGCCGGGAGATAAACGTTGACCTGTTCGCCCGGATCGGTGAGGGTGTCGTCGGCGCTTCCGCTCTCGCTGAATGCGAAGTTGATCGTGAACGGATAGGTTTTGCCGGCCTCGACCTTCGCCGGCCATTCCCGTTTTGTATTGGCGCGAACGAATTGGAGCTTGTGCTCTCCCGCGGGCACCCTGAAGGTGCGAACCACGCCCTTTTGAAGCGTCGCTTCGGGTTTGTCGTCAATTGCCACGTCGACGCCGTCGATGTCGGGCACTCGAATCTTCAACAAGCCGAACCCGCCGACCGGTCCTCTGGAAGCAAGGTTCGCGTAGGTCACAACGGAGAGCGCCAGGTAGTTCGCTTCAACCGCGGTTGTGTTGGCATACGGGTGTTGCTTGTTGTTGGTCATCTGGGGCACTCGTTCGTCGAGGTACCCTACAATCTCATCGAAGGTGACCTTGCCATCCTGGTTGGCGTCGGCGGCGCCGCTCAGCCCGTCCACCAGACAGTAAGTAAACACACCGTGATTGAAGTCGTCCTTTTCGTAGGAACGCTCGGTCTGGCGAGCGGCCGAAATAAAGCCGACGCCCGCCGGAACTTTGTTCATCAAGTCGAGATATCTCTGATTGGCGACAACCGAGTCGTCGACGCCTCGCCCGATCAATTGCACACCGCCGCTATAGCAGGTATCGGACAGGACGATGCCCTTCTTTGCATCGATGCTGTCGACCGTCTGTCGAAACGCTTCCATGCGGAGCGCCGTTTTCTCAGGCTCTCGAATATCGGTGTCGTAAAGTAGAAAGTATGGAATATCACGCGTTGTGTTTGTCTTCGGGTCGGTGTAGGGAAGCACGGCCCCGTGCGCTGCGATGTAGATGACGAAGAAGTCATTGGGCTTTGCCCTTTTTAGATTTGCCAGAGCAGCCTGAACGCTCGCCTTGGTAGCGTAATCATCCTGGAGATTCGTGATGTGGTCTTCCTGAAAGCCGCCGCCTTCGGGGCTCATCAGGAATTCACGCATCGCTTCGCAGTCTTCGGCGGCGTGCTTCAGATTCGAGATCCGATTACCGTCCAGGTCCTGATCGCCGTATTGATAACGCGACACGCCGATCAGCACGGCCCATAGTCCGACCTCGCCGCCGCGACCCGAAGTAGATTCGCCGTTAGTGGCGCCAACTTTTATTTTGAGCCCCCGCTCTTGTGTCTGTGCAGAGCTTGTTCTATCGGCAAACTGCACGAGTCCGGTTGAAACGACTAAGACGACTATGGCGCAACGCAGAATTGAAAGTTTCGACATCATCACTTCTCCAATATTGCCTCGGTAGCTGCGGCGGCGAAGCACGCTTGGACTTCGGCGCCCGACAATAATAAGTTTCGGGCGATGATCACGGTTTGAGGTTCGGTGGCGGCACCGCCCTGATTGGTTCGGTGCTTCCTGAATTAGCGACCACCAATCCAGCGGCGATCCCCGCCGCTGCGGCCACCCCGACGATTATCAACGTGTTCTGTGTGTTCAAAAACCCCTTGCTTTGGACTACGCTTGTTTGAACGCTGACGGATGCATTTGTGCCTTCTACTTTTATGAGGATCGATGCGGCGCACTTCGCGGCGCCCGCGACGAATGGAACTGCAGCGATGCCGCGCTTGTCGGTCTTCTGCCTGAAACTGGCTGCAGCAGCGACTCCCAGGCCAAGCGAGCCCAGGCACGGGTTCCCGAGCGAGAATAGAACCGGCAGATCGGGCAACGGCTTGTCGTTCTGGTCGGTCACCTGTACCTGGATCTGTCGCGTGCTTCTCGCGCGCACGCTGAGCTGCGACCCTGAGGAAACCGGGCGTCCAAGCTCGTCGACGAGCCGAATCTTCACGTCCTGGGGAACAGGTTGGTCCTGAACGCTAACATCGCCGACCAACCTGATCAGCGACGCTTGCGCATCACGAACGCCGACACCAAAGCTGGCGCCGGGCTCGGCGGTGAAAGTCGACCCAGAGGCTTCGATGTAGGCGCCTGCGTCCTGGTTGAGCTTGAGATCAAGCCTTCCTTGTTCGAGCGATGCAATGAGCACATCGTAGCCCGTATCGTTTCGCGTTCCACGTCCGGCGATGAACCGTACCGTTGCCCCTCGAGAAAGCATGACCTCTCCAAGCGAGTCGAATGCAACGCGCACCCTTCGATCATCAACCACTCGGATCAGCTCTCCGCCCCAGATAGCCGTTTCACCCTGCGATCTGCGCCCATCGACCGAAACGTCGCGAGCGTTGAGCGAGTTTAACTTGATAAAGCCAATCGGGCTGAAGCGCTCAGACGCTGAAAGCCGAACCGGCTTGTCACCATCCAAGCCGTTGCCGCTTGCGTTTACCGGAGCCGGAATCAAACTCGCGATAACTGCCAACAATGCCAATCCGGTTGTATAAGATTTGATCTTCATTAATCACCTCCAACGTGTGCGCTTATTCGACAAGAGTCATGGAAGCGGAGCGATTAGCTGCACAACCGGAAGATAGAATCTATCGCCTCCGGTTCGACCGAGCAATTGGTTGCTCGCGCTAGCGGCCGATGCGGCGGTTGCGGAGGCAGTCACGCTGGTTTCGCCGTCAAACACGGTCACGCGCACTCCTACGATCTCAGGATGATCGCTTGCCCCGGTGAATCTCTGCTCGACCGAGAAACTTTGGCCTCTCACCAAACCGAGCGCGCGCAATTGTTCGGTAAGGTCAATCTCGAAAGCCGCGCCTACGACCTGACCGCTGCTGTTGAGGAACTCGTACTTCGCGCGGCTTACATCCAGATTCGGATCGTACAGCGCGTAAGAGACCGTGAGGTCATTCCCGCTCCGAGTGAATCCGATGCTGGGCGCCTGGCGGGGATTTGTGGGGTTGATAAAAATCACTGCGGTCGCAATATGAGATAAGACCGGGACCGACACCTGAGCGCCCGTATTCTGTCTGAAATTTACCACCGAGGTGACAGTGTCGGGCAATGCGTCGGCTGCGGCCACGCCGCCCGCCTTACCGGCGAGCGCGGGAATTAGCGCGCTGAAGCGAAGGCAGAACGATTGTGTTGCGCCCGGTTGTATCGTCACGAGTCCGCCGAGTTCAATAGGGGTCGACGATCCATCGGCGGCGAGAAGGCTCAAGCTGAAGTACTTCGTGTCGTTTGCGTCGGCTATTTTCTTTGAGTCCACGTCGCTGCCGGTCCTGACTATCGAATCAAAGGTCAGCACCAGCGGGGCGAATCCGATGTTCTGGATGCTGAACAATCCGCATGGATTCTTTTTTGCCTTTGGGGGCTTGCGTGCGGGGGCGACCGGCGACGGATTGCCAAACTCGACCGCGGCTTTGTTGGCCGGAATTATCACTTTGGCTACGGGACCACCCACGCTCACCGTAAACGAGCAACTCGATTTGTTCCCCGCGGCATCGGTTGCAGTGCATGTGACCGTAGTCACACCAAGCGGAAAGCTGGAACCGGAGGCCGGCAAACATCCGGACGTAACGCCCGCGGAATTGTCGCTCACGGTAGGCGGAGGATAGTTGACGACCACGGAGGTCTGGCCCGACTGCGTTCCCACAGCTACGTTGGCGGGACAGGTGATAACCGGACGTTCCGAATCCACGACGATGACGCTGAAGACGCAAGCTGACGAGTTCGAAGACGTATCGACTGCAGTGCATGTGACGAACGTAGTGCCGAGCGGAAAACGCGACCCGCTTGGCGGCGAGCATTGAGCGGTTGCCCCCGGGCAGTTGTCGGTCACCACGGGTGCCGGGTAATTAACCACCGCGGACGACTGCCCAGGCGAGGGAGCCGTTACGATGGAGTTGGGGCAGGTTATCCGCGGCGCCGCGTCGTCGACGACTGTTACGTTGAATGAGCAGTTCACTCCTCCTCCGATGCTACAGTTGACAACCGTAGTGCCCACGGAGAAGAACGAGCCTGAAGCGGGATTGCAGGTCGCGGGACCGCAACCGCCCGCGACATCCGGCGGGGGATAAGAAACATTACCGCCGCACGTCGTCGCGTTGGTTCCGATATGCGCGATCACATCATTGGGACACTTGATGGTGCAGGGCGCAACCGTCACCGTAAAGGTGCACGTTGCGGTATTGGCTGACGTGTCGGTTGCGGTGCAAGTGACTGTCGTCGTGCCGGGAGCGAATACCGAGCCGGAAGGCGGTGCGCACGAAGAGTTCACTCCTGAACAGTTGTCCGCGGCCGTCGGCGGAGGGTAATTGACTACGGTCGGCGCTCCGGAAACCACCGACTGATTCGGGGGGCAAGTGATGGTGGGCGGAGTCGTGTCGTTTATCGTTACGGTGAAACCGCAATTCGCCGTGTTGGAAGATGCGTCAGCCACACTGCAATTGACGGGAGTCACCCCCTTCGGAAATGTAGAACCGGATGGCGGATTGCAGGAAGGAGTACCGACTCCCGGGCAGTTATCGCTGACGGCGGGAGCGGCGTAGGTTACAGCAGCGCCACACTGATTCGACGCAGTGCCTTGAGTGATATTCGCAGGACAGGTAATCGTCGGAGGCTGCGTGTCAGTGATTGTGATCGTGAATGTGCAATTCGCGGTGTTGCCCGCTGCGTCGGCGACCGTGCAGGTAACCATCGTCACGCCGCCCTGGAACGTAGACCCCGAGGGTGGCGTGCACATCGGAGCTCCCAGGCCCGGGCAGTTGTCGTTGGCCGGTGCGTCAGGATAGGTCACTACGGCTGAGCACGTACCCGGCGCAGCCGGCTGGCTGATATTGACCGGGCATTGGATCGTCGGCGGCTGAGTGTCATTGACTGTTACTGTGAAATTGCAAGTGGGCCCCGCCGCGCTGGTGCAGGTGACTACGGTGTTGCCTACAGGAAAAAACGAGCCCGAAGACGGCGAACAGGTTACTGAGCCACACGCGCCGCTCGTAGTCGGCGGCGGATAAGTGATCACCGCTCCGCACTGATTTGGGTCGTTGGATCTCGAGAAGTTGGCCGGGCAGGTTATCGTGCATGCCGCCGCGGTCACCATCACGCAATGAGAAAACTCCGATGTGTTGTTTGTCGAGTCAGTCGCCGTAGCGGTGACAAAACTGCCGGCAGGAACCGTTGCCGCCAGAGTCACCGAAATGGGCGCGTCGCAGCCGGCGAACGGCGTTGTTACGTTCGTCGAACCGATAAACGTCTGACCCTCGCCGTTTGATGAACCGTCGCACAAGTTGTTTGAAAAGAACTCGATTCTGTAGGTGGTGTTCTCAATGCTGTTCAAGTTACCGGTTATGACAACGTTGCTGCCGGTGGTCTGCGCCGTGGTGAGATCAGGGAAGTTCTGAGAGGTGTTTGCCCCGCCATCCATGTCACAGAGATCGTTTGCGGTGACGCCCCCATCGTCGTTCAGATCGATTCCAAGGTTCCCATTAGAAAATATGGAATTCCCAAGGAACGCATTCCCAGCTCCTCCGGAAAAGAAGATGCCGTTGAAGGTGTTAAATGCGATGATGTTACCCGCGCCCGCCACGGTACCGCCTACACGGTTGTTATTCGAGCTCCCAACGGAGTTGACCCCGCCCGTGCCGTTGCCCAATGCCAGGGTGCCGCTGATGTCGGTGCCGATAAAGTTGCCGAGTATTTGATGGTTAGACGAGCCACTCAGGAAAACGCCCGCACCGCCGTTACCCGAGATCACGTTTCGAGCCCCAGCCGCAGTCCCCCCAATAGTGTTTCCCGACGAAGTCCCTTCAATCAGCACGCCGCTATTGAGATTGGGCGACGCGGCAGTGCCCGAGGCGTTCGTTCCAATAAGGTTTCCTTGTATGAGATTCCCGGTGCCCTGGTTCAAATCGATTCCGGAGCCCGAAAACCGATTGATCACCAGGCCTCGGATGGTGATGTTGTTGGACATCAACGTGAGTCCGTTGGCTCCGGACCCCGCCGCGGTGCCATTCAACTCGACGCTGGTAGAGCCACCGGTGGCTCCATCAATTGTCACCGGGTCGATTATTGCTGGAAGAGGCGTGCCGGTCACAGCGCCCACCTGGATTGAGGGAGTGCCCGCGCCGAGATTGAAGGTGATCGAGTCGAGTCCCGGGTTGGTATTAGCCTGATCGATTGCCGCTCTCAACGAACCTGCACCTGTGTCTCCGGTATTCGTTACCGTGAAAACCAGCGGCGCTGCTTGCGTCTGACTGTCCGTCCGTGGTCCGATTATCCGTCCGTCAATGCGCGCGAGGCTTTCGGTCGGAGTCGAAGCCCCGGCGCCTCCGATAATGGTGACGGGAACCAATATTAGTGCAGCCATTAACAACAGCCATACGGGAGAGGGTTTCTTCATTTCTCCTCCAGGCGCGCCCGCGAGGCCTTGGGTCTTCCTTTGGCATTCCTTTGGACTTTGGGGCGCATAGAACCTAGCGATACTTCGATCTTAGCCATGCGGATAGCGGTTGCATAATGGACCGAATCAGGCTTCTAACATTGCGAGGTGCTTTCGAGCACCAGGGGTTCGTCGTGGTTCGTCTCTAGGGGTCCGAAACAAGCCCGGGGTCCGAAACAAAGCCCCGAGTGCCATTTCTAAGACGCCTTGTTTCGAGTAATGCAACGGGTTACCCGGTCATTTGGCTTCGAAAGCATATTCGCGGCTGGCTAAAAAGTAAAGGCTCGCCCATGAGCCGGCTGCTCCTCTGTTATCTCCCTCTACTTGCTTTAGAAGGAGAATGAATCAGCGTCGATAGGGTTATGGGAAAGCGTCCGACACTGGAGTTTACGCATCGGGGAAGAGCTTTAGATTCCGACCAGGCGAGCTACCATATTCGACCGAGCGATGCCTCGCGATACGCCGAGAGGCGTTCACCGGAACTCATGTTGATCGATTTGGATGTTGGACTGGATCAGGCTTCAAAGACCTTCAGTACTTCATCGCCGTAGTGATTGATCACCTTGACGGCGATTTTACCTGTCTTCGGGCGAGAAAAGGGACGGCTAACGGTTTGATAAAGACTCGACCATGCCCCTTCATCGATCTCGGCGCGTAGAGCGCGCTTCAGCTTCTCATAAGGCTCGTCTGCTCCTGTGAAGTAAGCGTGTCTCACAAAGAAGCTCTCACCATTGTAGTCCGTGTCGATGAACCAACACGCCAAATCGTCAGTTGATGATGAACGAATCTCGCCGGTCGTCGGGTCGTAGATGTCCAGTCCCTTGATCTCTACCGTGATCGTCCCGTCCTTCTGGTCATGCACGTCCACGTCGGGCTCGCCGAAGACCATGAATAGGTTTCCGGCGCCTGTCTTCTTTAGTAGCTCGTCTCCCATCGCGAGGTCAGGATTCATGCGGGCCGGTAATACGGTTAGCTTGCCGTAGCGTTTTGCTTCTTCCGCGACGTGCGGGTCGAACGCAAAGCCGCACACAACCAGTAAGTCAAAGCCGATTCCCTGAACAGCTTCTTTGGCGGCTTCTTTGACCTGTTGCGGACCGACTGTTCCGTGTTCCGGTCCGATGGAGACGGCTACTCGCTTGAGCTTTCCGTCGCTGTCGGTGAACGTCCCGGCGGCGTTTATCCAGGCGCCACCGTGAGTGTCCAGAGTCTCGAAGACTAGCCGCTCGTTCTTCCGAGTGTTCTGAACGCCGGCCTTCTTGAGGTTATCAAGAATCATCGAGGCGAAGTCCTGAGTGCGGCGAGCCTCTTCCTGGGACACGGTGCTATCCATATTCTCGTCGGCGGCAAGCACGCGGTGAGGCGAGAGACTTTCGACTGTGAAAGGCCCGGAGACCCGGATGCGTTTGTTATCTTCGTATGGCTGGTCGTAGAGCAGTTCGGTGTCAGCGCGTTTTGCGATGCTGGCATCGATCTCACGTTGCCGCTCGCGTCGCAAGCGCCAGAACTCAGAGTGGGCGGTTTTCGCTTGTTGAGACCACTTGTCGTCGGCCTCGCGAGGCACTTCCCATTCTTCCCAATTCTTCTTGAGAGCCTTGTTGAGCTTTTCTCGCGTCGTGTCTTGCTTGGGCTGCCAGCGTTCATGCATCACGTCGATCTCTTCGTTGTTCGCGATCGCCTTGAGAGTGATGTGAGGGACTCGCTTATAGACGAAGCCCTTCTTGATGTCGTCTTCGGTCTTGTACTCGGGCGCAATCCTACTCGTTGCCTCAGCCTCTTTCTGAACACCGTCGACGGAATCCGCAAGGAAGTAGTAAGGATATTTCGCCGCCATCAATCGGGTACGCGCCAAGGCCAGAGCTACTCGGCTTGTGTCGGCGGTGATCCAACGACGACCCCACTGCTCAGCAACAAGAGCTGTCGTACCGCTGCCGCAAGTTGGGTCGAAAACTAGGTCGCCGGGATCAGTGGTCATCAGAAGGCAGCGCGAGATGACCTTCACTGAGGACTGAACCACGTAGATCTTATCTTCGGACCGGCTAGACATCATCGTATCTGTCCAGTTGCTTGTTAATGGCAAGACGGGAAAATCATCAAGAAATCGCCGGTATGCCAGTTCGCGGTTGCGAGCAACGAGGCGTTGCGCCTTTGCGAGGCGTTTTACGCCTTGAGGACTCGTGGTCCAGTAGCGGGCGCCGGGCATGAAAGTGCGGCCTTCAAATTCCACGGGTCCCTCTCCCAAGGCGTAATGATGACTTGAAGTCAGCGTCGTGAAACGAAAAGTCCTCTCGCCGTCGGACAGCGGTTTAATGCCCGCCATCTCTTCCTCTGACAGATTGCGAGTTGAGCCATCCGTCCAAAGACCAAACTTGTACTCCTCGGTTCCGAGGTCTCCGACTTCACGAAGTTTGTAGCTGGGTCGAAACTTGATGACTGTCTTTTGCTTTCCGTACCAAAGGACGTAATCGTCACCGGTAGGCAAGAGATCTTCCGTTGATGCGCCCGTTTTCTTAAAGGTGATCAGTGCGCAAAAGTTCTGACTACCGAAGACCTCGTCCAGGAGGCAGCGAATCAGGTGAACGTTTTCACTACCAATCTGAACAAATATGCTGCCGCTTTCTGTTAGCAGCTCTAGCGCTGTGTAGAGTCGGTCGCGTAAGTAACTCAGATAAGAATGAATCCCGAGCTTCCACGTATCACGAAACGCGCGAATCTGTTCAGGCTGTCGTGTTGCGTCTTCAGCCTTGCCGTCTTTCACATCGCGTTTCCGCGTTGACACCTGCCAGTTCGACCCGAACTTAATTCCATACGGCGGGTCGATGTAGATCATCTGCACCTTGCCCTTGAGACCTTCCTTCTCTGCCAACGAAGTCATTACCAGCAGCGAGTCGCCCAGTATCATTCGGTTCGACCAATGCGGCTGGCTGTCAGACTCGTGGCTATAGAAGTCGACCTTCTTTTCAAAGTCGTCTTCCATACCGTTAAAGTCAGCGAACAAGCTCGCCTGATAAGCTGTCCATCTTTCCGCGACACCCGCGCCCGCTTTTGTCGAATGCGCTCGAAGGTCTTCGATCAAAACCTGCGGATGAATCTTTTCCTGAATGTAGATGGGAACAACGGGCACGGCTAGATCGCTTGCGTCCTGCTCGTCTTTGCCTTTCCACACGAGTTGCGGATCGAGCGACGGGTCGCGCGGATAGAGCATCGTCTTCGGCGCGCTCTCATCCTCGGCCACAAAGTCGCGCAACTCTTCGGTGGGAATATTCGCGCGCTTGTCCTTGTGCTTGATCGAGTCGACCTGTTTCTTTGATTCCTTTTCGGTTCGTGTCATCTGGTATTTCCATCAAGCTACTGCCGCAGGCGTTTGCTGTAACGTCGGCATTTGATCCCACGTTCGGCCTTCAAGCTCTCGGCCGAATTTCTTTTTCCAAACCCCGCCCCATTGCTTGAAGAAGAAAGGAACGTCAGCATCGACGCACTGATCGCGAATCGAGGTGACCCATTGAGGCTGCATCGCTCGGGCACCGGGGCCGGACTCTCCGCCGACGATTACCCAATCCATCCCATCCAAGTGAAGATCGTCAAGGGGTCCAAGTAACGGTTCAAGCGAAAGAAACTTTACTTGGGCACCCGTCTCGCGCAGATGATCAATCCGATAAGTGTAAGCGTCGCTCTCGACGCTCACGCCCATCCAGATGTTCTCGGGCCAAGGCAATTGCGGGTTCAAGCTCAAGAGCCGTTCAGAGCGCTTGGTCAACACCTGAAACCGATGCCAGCTTGCCCGCCGCATTACGTCGAACGCCCTGATAATAAAATCCGCCGGCACATCGACATGAAACATGTCGCTCATTGAATTCACGAATATCGTTTGGGGCTTCTTCCACTTCAGCGGGAGTTCAAGAGCCTCTTCGTGTAGCGTGAGCCCAAAGCCGTTGACGTAATTCGCCTGACCCATAGCCTGGAGTCGTATTGCCATGCGTTCGGCATAACAGTGTTTGCAGCCGGGGCTGATCTTTGTGCAGCCCGTGAGGGGGTTCCAGGTTGATTCGGTCCACTCAATGGATGATTTCAGTCCCATATGTTCATCGTTTCAATATGTCTTGTGCGATCTTAATCGCTGTCTTTGCACCTTTTTGATTTCCACAGGCGAAGCATAGCAGGTAGAGCGGAACGTTTCGAGAATTCAACATCGGCAGCGGGTTGTCGGCGACACCCGCAAAGCATGTCTTCAGACGGTTCACGAAGTATTGGCCAATCAAGTCGAAGTTTGCGAGTTTCTGCGTCGTCGTGTGCTCACCAAACAAGTCGACCTCTTTTCTCGTCTGGTAGAACGTGTCGTACCAATCCGTCTCGCCAAACATCGCGTCGAGCCGATTGCGCCAGCCTTTGGTAATCCTGCCATCACGGGTAAGCAGCCGATTCACGGCCACACCAATCGGAAACAATATCCAAAGGTCGATTGCTTGAGTACCCGCGATAGCCGCAATGGTCTCCCAACCCACTTGCATCCCGAATGGATCAAGAAAGAGAACTGCTCGGTGACTCTTCCACTTTCGATTCAGGCAAAGGTCTTGCAGATAGGCATTCGCTTCGGCATTGACAAGAACTATGTCGTTAGCGACCGTCGGGAATTCTATTTTCAGCCTATCCAATTCGGCGAAACGTTCTGGATCTCTTTCGATGAAGATATATCTATCGAACCGAGGGGTCACACGGAGTGCGATTCGCGCCGATCCATCAAGGAATCCTTGTGACTCTTGCTCGGCAAGCTCTGGAACCAGCAGTCCACTCTGCCCCTTTGCCTCTTTTAACGTTCGGTACCCTGTGCCAGCGAAAGCATCAATGTAGGCAAAGCGGAAATTCTGTCTATGCATGATCGTCGCATATGCAGCGAGGTACTTTCGTACTCGTTCTAGTTTCTCCGCAGTCCAGTCTCCGCCAAATTTCTGCAGGTCTTTTTTCATCTATCGGCTTCCCAGCCATGCTCGAATCGAACTCTTTGCGTCCCACGGGTCCCTGATTTCAATAAAATCCCATCGGCCGAAGCCGCCGTGATTGTTGACCGCTGGAACCCACAGCGTTTTTGCAGTGCTCACCTTGGCGGCCTTGTCTTTTTTCGGCTCGCCCGAAACCTCGACAATCAGATTCAGCAAATCTTCACGGCCCCGCTCATCGTCGATCACTGCGACAAAGTCCGGAGTGTACTGATGCTCTTCGCCGTTGATCGTGTATGGAATCGTGAAACCAAGATTCTGATTCTTGACGTAGCGAACGACCTCGGTCATCTCTTCAAGCGTTTCAGCCATCTTCTGTTCCCACGATTCAGTGTGCGCGACGACGTGCGAGACGTGACACTTGTCTTCGCGAGTTGGATACGTTGGCCTGATCGTATCGAAGCTGACGTACCGTGTTGAACCAAGCGTATCGTATGGCCGCAGAATGGGCTTGAGAGTTGGAGCACCCGGCTGAGCGCGCACGATGGCTTTGTAAATTCGGTCGGCCGCGTCGTGTGAGAACTCGATCATCAACAACATCTGCGGAAACATGTTGTCCTTGAGCTTTATGTGATCGGCCAGCCATCGTCTGGTGATGCCCAGGACTTGAGGAAACAGCCAGGGCCGATCGTTGCCGTCATCATCACGAAAGTATTTTTCAAGAGTACGCTTCGCCAGCACGAACGCGACTTCGTTAGGTCGCCGGCGCTTAAGATCATCGAGAGTGTGAATGCTGCTTTCGCCGACGATGGGATCAACTTGAACTTTCGTCGGGAGGTCAGCGGTCGATAGAACGAGCGTTGAATCATCGGAGAAACGTGCTTCCAGGGATTCTCCGGGGATGTCGTACCGGTACCCGACCAGTCGCGGGAACGCAACCTCGCAGGCAATGCGCTCCTCAACCGCTCGGACATGCGTGGGAATCGGCCCCGGTTTTGGATCCTGAGTGCTGCCACTTGTGGGTATGAAGGAAAATGGAACGCCGTACACCTCTGCGTACTCCCCCGGAAAGGCGTCGAGTTCGATCGGGTGGCCGTTGACCTTTATTTCGGACTTCTCGGTTGCATAGCTCATGCGACGAAGGCCTCGACCCACAACCTGCTCGCACAGAAGCTGGGTGCCGAATGCTCGCACGCCGAGAATGTGAGTGACGGTATTAGCGTCCCAGCCTTCGGTTAACATAGATACGCTCACTACGCATTTGACGTGTTCGCCTAACCTGCCCGGTTTGCCCACGGTATTCATCACTTCGCGAAGCAGATCTTCATCCGTCAGTGATTCGGCGTCGCGGCCGGGGAAGCGAGCGCGATATTCGGCTTTGAATTCTTCGATCTCTCGCGCCGCGATTTTCTTGAAGTCATCGCTCATAGCCTCGCCTGATTCCAGTTGTTCGCTATCAACGAGGATGGTGTTCGGACGATGCAACCAACCGCCGTTGCCGTCATCGTTCCTAAAAATCGGAAGCGCGCCAGCCTGAACGATCTTGCGATCGCCGATGGGCTTTTCCCATCCGGCGATGTAATCACAAACAAGCTTTGAGACATTGGTGTTGTTGCAAACAACAATGAAAACCGGCGACGTAACACCTTTTGCGCGAGCATCTGCGTTTTGCTCCCAAACGCGATAGTACTTTTCATAGTTGCTGTAGAGGCTGTGCAACGCCCCTTGAAGCTCAGCGGGAAGCTTCGGTTCACCGCCCACTGCCTGTGTACCCCTGCCCTTGCGCGGAAGGTGTTCGCGAATGCGAAGCCATAGATCGCGGTAGGTCGGCTGTGCACCCAGCATCGAATCGTCGGCGACGGGTACTCGAGGTACTTTGACTATGCCCGACTCGATTGCATCAATGAGTGAAAAGTCAGACACGACCCACGGGAATAGCGTTGCTTCCGGCCAACCTGAACCGCGCAAGAAAAAAGGAGTAGCAGAAAGGTCGTAGATCGCCTTGACTCCTATCTTTGCCTTGACGGCCTCGATGCCTGAAAGCCAAATTCGTGCTTTCTTTGCTTGCTCCTCTGCCTCGCGACGCTCGTCGCCACTAAGCTTTTCTCCGTTGGCGTCTGGCTTTCGTCGATAGCAGTGATGCGCTTCGTCGTTGATTACGACAATGTTCTTCTTGTTTCCAAGTTGGCGACAGACTCGTCGAACCATCTGGTCGGGGCTTTCAGTAAAGAGATTCCTCTCTCCTTGCCCGAGGATTGATCTCGTCAGCTTCCCGGTTTTCACCGTTTCTCTAAGTTGAAAGGCGTGGAAGTTAGTGATGATTATTTTTGCTTGTTGGAGTTGCTCTAATTGATCCGTAGTGATGATGTTCAGCTTCCAATAATAGTTCTCCGGATCGTTCGGCCAGAGCACTCGTAAGCGGTCACGAATCGTGATGCCCGGAGTTACGATGAGGAAGGAATCACTGAAGCGCGCATCTTGCGAGTTGGCCATTTTGTTGAGAGCTTGCCAGGCAATGATCATCGCCATAACCACCGTTTTGCCGGAACCGGTTGCCATCTTTGAGGCGAACCGCGGTAGACCAGGGTTGGATGTATCGTTCGCCGTGCGAAGATCGTTAGCTATCCATGCGTCGCCGTACTTACTCGCAACCTCTGTGATGTAAATTAGTGTTTCCAGGGCTTCGATCTGGCAAAAGAAAAGCTTTCGCTCTCGATTGCTCTCAGTCCAATATTCGAGCAAGCGCCGCGTCGTAGCAGTGATTCCTACGTAGCCGCCAGCGCGCCAAAGCTTGACGCGCTCGCGGACCTGGTTAACAAAGCGGTTTTCTTCGATTCGATCTTGTGTCCATTCAGTTTCGAACTGAAGTTGTTTCCCTTTCTTCTTGGGGCGCGCAATAGGAATGAAATAAGAACTTGATCGGCGATCCGCAACAATCTCGTCGGTGATGCCGTCTTCAGTAAATCGGAAGTGACGCTCCGGGGCTGAAAAAGGCGAGTTGATTATCGGATTCTCGATAACGATCTGCGACATCCTTCAATTTCTCCGTGCCGATTACGTTGGTTGGATACCATCTGTAGCGCCTGAATTAGGAAGGTCGAGCAGTTCTACCTAATCTCAGACCTCTGTTCGTTCGACTCCGCGGCAAGTCACGGTATGGGTTCAAGCTCAATGCATGGGCGCCGATGTGTTTATAGCACGGCGCAACAGAAAAAATGAATTGGAATTCGGCAGTATGTTCGGAGCGCGATCACGCTAATTGACCCGACCCGAATAAACGTTGCCAGCCAAAATGGATTGAATCGAGCCACGCCATTCGTCGCGAATAGCCGGCGCATTGAGTGATACCAATGCGCCGGCGACTCGCTGATAGTGACCGCCTGACTAAGTAGCAGTCTTATTGGTGTCTACTCCGCCTTTGGATTGGACGCGTCCGAAGGTGAGGCTGGGGTGGGTGGCTTTGGCTGTTTCCTGGGTGAATGGCGCTCGACGTGGTTTGCTGTTGCCCACGCTGCTAGGGCTCCCGGGTCGTCGTGGAATATCTCCGGGATGATCAACCTCAGCTCTCGCACCGCTTTCATTCCTGCCTCGAGTGGTTCTTCCAGGTCGGCCGTCGCCGCTACCTGGGACTCGAGGCTCGAGTTGCGTTCGTCGATTGTCGCCGCGAAAGCGTCTATGGCTTGCTGAAGATCGGCCGGGAATGTTGTCGGGAGACCGCGCTTGATGAACTCGGCCTGGAGTGGGACCGCGGCTATCGCAAAGGCTCGGGCAGCGGCAAGCAGGGCTTGATCGCTGTCGCTTGAAGGCATTCGAAACTGGTCCAGCACACCGGGCATCGAGATGGAAGTTGCACGCGCGATTCGATTCAACCTCTCGACATGTTCCTGAAGGTGATTGCGGGCGCTCGACTTCGTTTCCGTCGTCCCGCGTGCTGAACCGGCCTCTGAAACCTGAGCCGCGGCCTTGCCTCCCATGTCGGTAGCAGCGCCGGCGACCGCGGTGAAAAGCCCGACGACATGAGTATGTGAGGCTATCGGCGCTGAATAGTCGCGGCCGAATCGGTCTACACGTTCAAACATTTCAAACTTCAAACGATCGATGGTTTTCATTGATATTTCCTTTCTGTTAATCACACATTGATATTGCGGGAGGCGCGGCGGCCCGCGGTGGGCAGAAGCCACAGGAGAAGGCTTGGTCGCCGGCTTTTTCCCGGGAATGATGCCGAGTGGTGAGTCCTCCGCGTGCTTTGCGGTCCTTTGCGCTGAGTATTTTGTATTGAAGGTGCGAGACAGAATACTCAGCGCAAAGGCGCAAAGGACCGCAAAGCACGCGGAGGTTATTAAGCAGGGAGCCGTGATTACATCCGGGGGAACGGTGATTACATCCGGGGGAGCCGTGATTACATCCGGGGGAACGAGATGAGCAGCAAGGGGAAGAGTGATTACAACCGGGGGAATGATCTGTACTACTCCGGCAGCCATCTGTACAAGCGGGGGAATGATCTGTACGAGTCCGGCAGCCATCTGTACAAGCGGGGGAATGAAGTGAACGGGACGGGGGATGAAGTGAACGGCTGGGGCAATAAAGTGAACAGACTGGGGAATCGGCTCGAAAATCAGGGAACCGATATCGAGTGTCGGGGGAGTCGTCTTTACAACGGGACCAGTCGGCTGAGCGGGCGCGCCGACCGGCGGCTCAGCACCAGGAGCCGGCGGTTCGGCTGTGAAGGCTAGAGCTGCGTTCTGGAGATGCGCGTCTGCAACAGATAACGTGCCCCGAGCGTCAGCCTCCGCGGGTGCGATCGGCATCAAGACGTCCGGATCGAGTGATGAAGACAGCGTCCCAGCGCCGCAGGAACGGCCGGGAACAGAAGCGATTGATAGCTCGACTTGCACGCTGATCCCTCGAGACGAAAATCAGAATTTGAAAAACGGTGTTGAGACAAAGCACTCAGTTGGGAACGCGGCCGCCCTTCTGCTGTTTCGCTTACGGCGTACTTGCTGGGACCTCTTGCAGGCGGGTTAATGCCTGCGCTCCCGGGACAGTGAGTTCAATTACAGGCGGGATTGTAGTGTAAGACCCATAAGATTGGCCAGAGGGATTTTTTGGGCTTGTGTGCATCGAGCTATTTCAAGATGGCAGGACCTTAGGCTGTCCAGGTGCTTGTAACATGCGTTTCGGTAGCGCAAGATTCCGTGCGAATCAGTCAAGTCAGCGTCATCCGCGGTCTATTCTTCGAATAAGTCTCCTCATTATCGCGGAATAGACCACGGATGACGCTGATTTGACGGATTTGCACGGATACTGCGTCTTCATGGGCCTGGGGCTGTTCATTCTTTCAGCTCGAGAAAGCTTCGGGCGCCTCCTCTTGCCTGAACTGAATCTCGTAGAACTCCGAATAGAGCCCCGCGCCCGCGATCAGCTCGTCGTGAGTCCCGCGCTCGATGATGCGCCCGTCTTTCAACACGAAGATGACGCCCGCGCGGCGAATCAGTGACAGATGATGTGAAACGATGATCACCGTCTTGCCTTGCATTAGCCTGTCGAGCGCTTCGATGACTTGATCCTCTGAAGAAGCATCGAGTCCGGAAGTCGGCTCGTCGAGAATCAGGATGGGAGAGTTGCGAATGATGGCGCGCGCGATCGCTATCCGCTGCCGCTGGCCGCCGGACAACGTGACTCCGCGTTCACCAACCTGCGTGTCATAGCCTTCGGGCAGCTTGTCGATGAACTCGGCCGCGTTTGCGAGCGTTGCCGCGCGAACGATCTCGTCCCGATCGGCCTCCGGTTTGCCATAAGCTATGTTCTGCCATATCGAGCCGCGAAAGAGTAAGGTGTCCTGCAACACAAAACTGATTTGCGTGCGCAGCGACCTGAGCCGGAAGCTCCGCACGTCCTCGCCGTCAATCTTCACCACGCCCGAAGTAGGATCGTAAAAGCGCGGAATCAAGCTGATGATCGTGGTCTTGCCGCTGCCCGTCGGTCCGACCAGGGCCGCAAACTGGCCGGGCTCGATTTTGAAACTCACTTCGTTGAGCACCGAGCCTCGATCCTGATACCTGAACGAGACGTTCTCGAACTCGATCGCGCCTTTGAATGCGGGCGCCGGCCGCCTGTGTCGAATTTCGCTCGACCTTCGCTCGGGCTCGACGCCGATGATCTCTTTGATGCGTTCGGCGCCGACCGACGCTTTTGAGATTGTGTCAGTCATCTTCGAGAGGTCGCGCATCGGTTTGTACATCTTGCCGAGGTAGAGCAGGAAGACGACGAGTTCGCCCGCGGTCAGGCCGCCGCTCATCACCAGCCGGGCGCCGTACCATAGAACGACGCACGTTCCACAGGCTACGATGATGTCGACCGCGGGTGAGAGGCTCGCTTTGATGCTGCGCGCCCTGAGCGCGATATTCATGCTTTCGAGAGTCTCTCTCTCGAGCCGCCGCTCCTCGTAGCCCTCGGTCGCAAACGCCTTCACCACTCGAATCGACGAGAGCGCTTCTTCGATCACCGAAACGATCTCGCCTTCCTTCTGGCGCACTGCGCGCGCGGCCCTCTTGATCTTATGGGTCAGTGTGTAGACCTGAATGAATAACAACGGGGCTACGGCGAGTGCGATCAAGGTAAACTGCCAGTTGAGATAGAACATCACTCCCAACATGCCGGCGAGCGTGATGACGTCGACTACGATGCCCAGAAGCGCATTCTGAACGAAATCCTGGATTGCTTCGATGTCGCTTGTGACTCGGGTGATCAAGTCGCCCGTGCGAGTGCGATCATAAAAGGAGAGCGATAGCCGCTGCACGTGATGATAGAGAGTCTGCCGCAGGTCGTGCATCACCCACTGGGCGACTTTTGTCGTCAGGTACTTTTCCGTAAAAGACGCCGCGGCGCCAAGCGCGGCGATGCCGACGACGGAGATGGCGGCGAAGTTCAGTACCGCGAGCTTGTCCCGCCCGAAGACGGACTCGATGAAATTTGCCATCCACTCCGGCGGCGGTTTTTGGCCGATGACGTAGTCGAGCACGACCTTGATGGGCCACGGTTCCATCAGGTCGGCGACGCTTTCCAGGGCTACCGCGATGAACGCGATGAGCAGCGACTTCCAATGCGGACGCAGAAGATAATCAAAAACCAATCTCTTGTTCATCGTCGCTTCCGTCAACGAAATATGATAAACCGCTGGCGACCAGAGCAAAAGTGGCCGGTGGCAGCATAGCGAGTTGCTGGTTTGTAACGTGTGGTTAGTCCTTCGCGTGCTTTGCGGTCCTTTGCGTCTTTGCGCTGAATATTGGGTGCTGGCTGAGTATTGGGTATTGAAGGAGCAAGACTCAATACTCAGCGCAAAGACGCAAGGACCGCAAAGCACGCGGAGGTTATTAAGCAACGCGAAATCCGATCACCGCCGGAGATTGCCGTTCAACCAGAGATGCGCGCATTATGAGAGTCTTGCAACATCATCCGAACCTGGGAAGAACGGAGAACGAGTATGCCTCAGACGCGGCACCACGAACGCCACTTCACTGCAAGCGACACTGTTCGCGATATCGTCATCGGGATGTCGGATGGCCTGACCGTACCGTTCGCGCTGGCGGCCGGTCTTTCGGGAGCGGTCGCTTCGAGCGGGATCGTGGTGACCGCCGGCCTTGCCGAGATAGCTGCGGGGTCGATCGCGATGGGACTTGGTGGATATCTGGCGGCAAAGAGCGATGCCGAACACTACGCCAGCGAGAAGCGGCGCGAACAGAAAGAGGTTGCCGAAATCCCCGAGGAAGAAATGGAAGAAGTGGCCCAGGTCTTTCGCAACTACGGGCTGGCGAGAGAACATGTCACGCCGGTCGTCCACGCATTGAGCAAACACCCAAAGGCGTGGGTTGATTTCATGATGCGATTCGAGCTCGGTTTGGAAGAGCCTAAACCGGAGCGTGCGCGCCGGAGTGCGCTGACGATTGGCGGAGCTTACATTGCGGGCGGGTTCATTCCGCTGGCACCTTACATTTTCATTTCAACTGTGCACATTGCGTTGCTGGTATCCGTCGCGGTCACATTGGCGGCGCTGTTTGTTTTTGGATTCATAAAGGGTCGATTCACCACGGCTAGGCCATTGCGAAGCGCGCTGGAGACTGCGCTTGTCGGGAGCCTTGCGGCGGGCGCGGCATTTTTGATTGCGAAAGCAATTTCTTAATGAGTCCGATGTCAGATGTCAGAAGTCAGAGGTCAGATGTCAGAGGTCAGATGTCAGAGGTCAGAAGTCAGAGGTCGGCGGTCGAACCTTCCGACTCCGACTTCCGACTTCCGACTTCTGACGTCCGACTTCTGACGTCCGACTTCTGACGTCCGACTTCTGACTTCTGACCTCTGACCTCTGACTTCTGACTTCTGACTTCTGACCTCCGGTTTCTTATGGGCGATCAATCACCAGCCATCGAATTTCGACACGTATCGATCAGCTTTGAGGAGAAGCTTGCGCTTGATGATGTCAGCTTCCGGCTCGAACGCGGGCGAATGATTTGTATCACCGGCGTCTCGCGTTCCGGCATGTCGGTGCTGCTTCAATTGGCCGCGGGGCTTCTACGTCCCGATGAAGGACAGATCTTTGTTGAAGGGCGCGAGATCGAAGGGCTTGAAGAACAAGAGTTGTTGGCGCTGCGAAGCGCGGCGCTCGGGATGGTGTTTCAGGAACAAGCACTGTTCACCGGAATGTCGGTCTACGATAACACCGCTTATAGGCTGGACGAACACAACTGGCCGGAGGACGACATCGAGCGAGCCGTCAGCGAGATACTGACCTTCGTCGGACTCGAAGAGGACATCGACAAGCTTCCCGAGGAGTTGTCGATCGGCATGCGGCGACGTCTCGAGTTCGCGCGAGCGATGATCGGATGGCCAGAGATAATGTTATTCGATGAGGCTACATCCGGGCTCGACCCACTCAACGCGAGGGCCATACTCGATCTGGTAATCCGCGCCAGAGACATCCACAAGATCTCTTCGCTGTTTGTCACAAAGGAACTTCACGAGATTCCCTATCTTGCTCATCAGTACGCGGTGGAGGAACCCTCCCGCGGGGTTTCTATTCGAAGCATGAACGACGCGCCCGACGAACGATCGAGACTCGAAATGGTAGAGAAGGTCAGCGTGATGGTGCTTGAAGCAGGGCGAGTTGTGTTCTCGGGCAAGCCTTCGGAGTTCGAGTCGAGCGACCTGGCGGCGGTAATCAGATTGACACATCCGGCGCCGAGCGCTCCATCTTCGGAGACTTACATTCCTGATCCCTGGAGTCACAGCAAGAAGCCTCATGAATGAGAGTCCGACAAACTTCAGTTTGTCGTTTTCGGCGATGGAGTAGTCTTTATTCCAGGAGTGCGACAAACTGAAGTTTGTCGGACAGGGGTGCTAATCGATGACCGAGTCCCGGCCTCCAAGTGAAGAGTTGATTCGCGAGCTTGCGCAGTTCGACCTGAGTGTTGGCGAACTGGCGCTTGGGCTCCGTGAGATGGTGCTTGAAGAAGCGCCCGTAGCGATCGAGAAACTATTTCGCGTGTATGCGCTGGTGTTTTGGTACTCGCTCACGGGGCGTATGGCGGACGCCTTTGTTCAAGTAGTCGTGTATTCCAAAGGCGTGAACTTGATGTTCAATCGAGGCGCCGAGCTCAACGACCCCGATGGAGTGCTGGTCGGTGAAGGCAAGATTATTCGTCACATCAAGGTGCGGCGACCCGAAGACTTGAAGAACCGTCATCTGCGAAAGTTCATTCGAGCAGCGTTCAAGCACGCCAATGCTCGAGCAAAGACCAGAGCAAAAGAGAAAGAGCTGGCTGAACGATCGACCAAACCGAAAGGCAAAAAGGCCGCGAAGAGAGGCGCTCGCGCGGCCAAGTAGCCACGGCGAACATCAATCCTGCATCACTGAACCGGCTTCGTGGTAAGCATCACAACAATAGCGCCGCTGGCTTCGAATCGCCGGATGCGATCTCTTCCAGCGTAAGCGTGAAAGTTCCTTGAATCTAAGCTAAGCTCAACCGCCGTGAACCCTGGCGTAAAGAGACTGTGTCCAAAGGAACTAACAGTTCGTAGTTCGGCCTTCAAGCGGAAGTTCGTAATTCGGAATAAATGCAAGATACAAACCTCCGCCTGAAGGCCGAACTACGAACTTTGGACACAGTCCCTAAACGACAGGGCTGATGTTAAAAAAGACACCCGGATCGAGGGGCGGCCACGGAGGGCCGCCCCTACATGTGATTCTTTGCACTCTTCGAATGCGCTGACACGTATCTACGCATGAACAAGGAACATTGACGGCACAAGTTCGTAACCACTAATGCATCAACCATTAGTTAAGATCAGCAGCGGATCTGGAGACTGGTCGCTCGGGTACAAATCGAACGAGGTCAAGCAATGAATAGAATTCGCTTAATCGTTACAGCCGTAAGCTGCCTTGCGGTGGCTGGCGCCTTCGCGCTCGGCGCCGTCGAAGCCAACGGTCCAGGGACATCAGCAAAGAACGTTACATTCAACAAAGACATCGCGCCCATCTTTTACAAGAGTTGCGCTGAATGCCATCGACCCGGCGAAGCTGCGCCGTTCTCGGTGCTAAGTTATAAAGACGTCCGGCCATGGGCCCGGTCTATCAAAGAGAAAGTCGTCAGCCGCCAAATGCCTCCCTGGCACGCCGATCCTCACGTCGGCCAATGGGCTAATGATCCGCGTCTTACACAAGCGCAAGTCGAAACCATTTCCGCCTGGGTGGACGGCGGGGCGATTGAAGGCAATCCAAAAGACCTGCCTCCTGCGCCGAAGTTTGTCGAGGGCTGGGGCATCGGCATTCCGGATGTAATCATTCAGATGCCCGAAGAGTACTCGGTCGAGGCGAGCGGTCCCGATGAGTATCAATACTTCGACGCGCCGACCAACTTCAAAGAAGACAAGTACGTGCAAATGGCCGAGGCCCGGCCAGGCAATAGAAAGGTAGTGCACCACATCATCGCGTTCGTCGTTCCCCCCGGACAGCCGAGCCTCAACATGATTCCGAAAGAGCAGCGTTCCGCGGCGCTCGAAGGATCGCTTAAGAACACGCCGTTCTATCGCGATGGATTTTTGATTCGGATGAAGAAAGACCAGCCGGTCTACAACGATGGAAGCGAAGTCCCGGCCAATCTGAAGGGCTTCAACGCGGTCGACGATTTCCTTACCGCTTATGCGCCCGGCAGCGACTACGGCGAGTGGAAGCCAGGGACAGCGAAGAGAATTCCCGCGGGCGCGACCATTCGCTTTCAGGTTCATTATTCGAAGGTAGCCGGCAGCGTTCAAAAGGATCGGTCCATGATCGGGCTGGTGTTTGCCAAGCAGCCTCCGGAGAAACTCATGAGAACGCGTGCTGTTGCGAACGTCTTCTTTGAGATACCACCCAACGCAGAGCGTCACAAGGTGACCGCGGCGTGGAAGCCCAGTCTGGACATCACACTGTATTCACTGATGCCTCATATGCACTATCGCGGCGTAGCGATGGAGTACAAGGTGTTTTATCCGGACGGACGATCCGACGTGCTGCTGAACGTGCCCGCTTACAGTTTCAACTGGCAGATGGCCTATCGCCCGCAATCGCCGATTCACATTCCGGCCGGAAGCAGGATTCAGGTCACGGGCTACTTCGACAACTCGGCCCGGAACAGATTCAATCCTGACCCGAAGCAGGCCGTTCGCCAGGGTGAACCCACCTACGACGAAATGATGATGGGTTTCATGGATTACACCGCGGAGAAGCCGCAGAACCTGGCGAAGGTCGATCCGCAGGTGTTCGACACGTACGTAGGCAAGTATGAGTTTCCGAACAAGGCCCAGTATGAAGTGACTCGGGAAGGGAATCGCTACTTTGGCCAGGCCCCGAAAAATCCGAAGCGTGAACTCTTCCCGGCATCCGATAGCAAGTTCTTCATTCCAGAAGTCGAGTCTCAGGTCACCTTCGTCAAGGATGAGAAAGGCGAAGTGATCGAGCTGATCTACGATCAAAACGAATCGCAGCGGCATTGCAAGCGAGTTCGGGAGAATGCAGCAAGTAACCAGAAATAGCAAACCTGACTGATCGACAAAACAAGAGGAGGTGGGACGATTTCATCGCCCGCCTCCTCTTTTGCTATAAGTGCCGATAAACTTCGCAGCAACGCCCTGCGTCCTCAGCGTCCTCCGCGGTTATTCTTATCAGTGCCGGGAATTAACCGCCGAGGACGCAGAGGACGCAGAGGTTGTGAGCGGCAACTCACCATAGCGACCGCCAGGAAATCACTGCCGCTTGTAACCATTCACCCGTCAATGGTGTCTGAGTAGATGGAACCTTCGGAAGGATAAGACGATACTAATTAACTGAGAGGTAAAATGAGAAAACCAAATCGACTTCACGTAATCGCCTTCGCGGCTGTCATGGCGCTCGCCCTGGCTGTGCCGTTTGCGATCGCGCAATCGAAAGAGGCGGGCGGACATAGACACGAGATGCGAGGCGGCGGCCACATGGCTGGGGCGATGTTTCGCAATCTCGATCTGACCGACGCGCAGAAGGCTCAGATGAAACAAATCCGCGAAAGCCACAGCCAGAGTCTCCGTCCACTGATGGAGCAAATTCGCGCCAGGCGGCAGGAGATTCGGCAGGCAAGCCAGGGCGGCACTTTCAATGAAGCGCTGGTAACGCAGAAGCTCAACGAAATAGCGCCGCTTGAAGCAAAGCTGATGGGTGAGCGATCTCGCATTCATCAAGAGATGCTGTCCGTTCTGACCGCCGACCAGAAAGCCAAGCTGGAACAGGCGCAAGCCGAACGCAAATCAAAGTGGGCCGAACGCCGCGCTAATAAACCGACCTCCAAGTGAGTAAATAGTAGTGAGCAACATTGATGGCAGGCGGCAGGTCCCTTTGGGGGCCTGCCATTTTTGAAATCTTGATCAGGAGCGGCTCTGGCAATCGAGATCGAACAGGCGTCGGACCTGGAACTGGTGAGCCTGGCGCGCAAACGCGACGAGCGGGCGTTTGAGGAAATCCTGCGCCGATACGGCCCGCGAGTCTTTGCCATTGCCGGCAAGTTTTTTCGTCAGCGCGCTCAAGTGGAAGACGCAGCTCAGGAGGCCTTCCTGAAAGCCTACACACAACTTTCAAAGTATGAGGGGCGAGGCTCCTTCGAGGGATGGCTTAGCCGGATCGCGACGAATGAATGCATCAACCTTTTGAGAAGCGCGAAGCGGCGACCCGAGTCGACCGTCTCTGAACTCACCGAGCGTGAAGGCATCCGTGTAGAGAACTGGTTGGAGAACCAGATGGCCGGTGCTTCCATCCAGCGGTTCCACTCGAACGAGCGCGGCCTGGTCGCCGCGGACCTCGCCGACAAAGTCCTCAGCGAGCTGCCTCCCGATGATCGGCTGGTATTGATGTCGATAGACGGCGAGCATTTGCCGGTGAAAGACGTCGCTGAAATGACTGGTTGGTCCGAATCGAAAGTAAAGGTCCGGGCATTTCGCGCGCGCCGCCGAATGCGACAGGCGGTTGAAAAACTGCTCGGGCGCAAGAAATCAAACTAGAAGGTAGTGGGGTGATAGTGTGTTTGCTCGCTCACATTCGCGTTTCTCCTCTGCGTCCTCGGCGTCCTCTGCGGTTGATTCCGAGCCACTGAGGAGGAAAAACCGCGGAGGACGCCGGGGACGCAGAGGACCGCTTGCTCGCAACACGCTAATACCCCGCTACCAACTAGAAAGCAAACTAGAAACCAAGCGCGGACAAGAAAGGCGGGTAGTTTCATGCCAGACAAGCACATCGTACGGACGCTCGAAGAGAAGCCTTTTGACAGCCTGAACGGCGGTGATATCACAAGTATTGAATCTCACATCGCAATCTGCGACGAGTGCAAGTCCGCTTATGAAGCGGCGCGGGTCGCCGCCAGTCTTATACACGCTCGCGTGGCAGAAACCGTCGAGGTAGGACCTTTTTTCAAAGCGCGAGTGATGGCCGCGATCAGAGAAAGCAGGCTTTCGCCCGAAGAGGCCCCGCTCGTAAGGATGTGGCGAGCGGCCGGCGCGCTGGTCTCGGCGCTCGCCGTTTTGCTGGTGATTCTTGTTGGAATGACGGTCTTCAGTAAGAGTACCAATTCACAGATAGAGTTGACGATGGCAGCGAGTCAGAATCTCTATTCGCCGGAATACGTGGTGCTGGAGCGCGGCGATCCGGATGATGAGGAACTGGCAAACGATCAGGTGGTCTCGACTATTTACGACCTGGAGGACGGTGATGGACAGTAGCGCTAGAAGCAAGTGGCAGGTTCGACTCGCGGTAGTCATTCTGTTCGTTGTCGGGTTCCTTGCGGGCGCGCTGGCGATGAACATTTTTCGCTCGCGCCAGAGGCCTCCACGAGCGGGCGGTCGCGGCGGGTTCGAGCAGATGCTCGACAGGCTCAATCTGACGCAGGACCAGAGGACGCAAGTCGACGACATCTTCGAAGACGCGCGAAAACAACTGGCAGAGCTGCGCAGGGATTCGGAGCCCAAGTTTCGAGACGTGCGAAAGAACACAGACGAGCGGCTTCAATCAGTGTTGACCGCCGAGCAGTGGGAACAGTTCCAGCAGATGACAAGCAGAAGAGGCGGACCGTATGGCAGACCGAGAAGAGAAGGCGGCCCGCACTGAGACTCGCAAAAGGGAAACCACGTCGAATGCTCCAGCCGCACTTCACCGGTCTGTACTTCAACGGCCGTGACATTTGAAACGACTTGAGCTAGGATTTTGCCGACATGCGAACGTTTAAGCGCAACCGGCTACTGTATACGTGTTCGTTTGTGATTCTGAGCTTGCTAGCGGTCCTTCTTTGTAGTTGCAACGGTCCAGTTCCAAGCAAGCCCAAGATTAAGATCGGCTACCTGCCAATCGCTGCTGGGCTACCACTTTTCGTTGCGGTTGAGAAGGAGTACTTCAGCGATGCAGGCTTCGATGTGGAGTTGATTCGATTTGCTTCTAGTAATGATTTGGGAACAGCGGCTACAACCGGTAACGTCGACGCCCTAATGCCGTTTGCCCTAAACGCTGGGTTCGACATTGGAGCAGTCAGTGGGAAGCGACACCGGCTATTCGGCATCAATATCTATTCCGACCAAAGCCCCCATATAGTTGACTATTTCGTAGCGCGCCAGAATAGCCAAATCAAGGCTCTTGCTGACCTGAAGGGTCGACGAGTGGCTGGCTTCCCCGGATCCGTTACCAAGGTCTTCGTCGAGAACATACTCAAGAAAGAGGGAGTCGACCCCAAAGACTACAGCTACATAGAGCTTGCTCCGAAGGACTGGATGGTCGCGTTAGAAACCGGCTCAGTAGATGCAGCCTCAGTGATGGAACCCCAAGCATCTCAGATCATTTCAAAAGGCGTCGGTCGCGTAATCGTCAATGGTTTCTTTGCGAAGCTGACGCCTGAAGTCCCACTTTCCGGACACTGGCTAGCTGAGCAGTTCGTGGCAAGACAAAAGCCCGAAATCGTTCGCCGGTTCGTTTCGGCGTTTGACAAAGCGGTGGACTTCATTCGCGCACATCCTGACGAGGCGAAGGGGCTCTATATCAAGTATATCGGTGTAGACGAGCAGTCACTTAAGGATATTCAACTGAATCAATGGCAGAAATCTTCAGAACTCGATATCGCCAAAGTCCAGGCCTTTGCGGACTTACTTGTTAGTTACAATGCTATTCAGCAGCCCGTCGATGTTAGGCAGTATATCCTCCAAACCAAGTGATTGAGTGACTGTCGACGCACCCAAATTGAAAAACGCGGCCCCGATGGCGCTTCATTTCGAAGGCGTCGATAAGTGGTTTCCTAGCGTCGAAGGTGCAAGTGTACAAGTCCTTAAACGTGTAAATCTGGCGGCCGAGGCTGGCCAGTTCTGGGTGTTCCGCGGTCCGAATGGCTGCGGCAAAACTACCTTAATGAACCTTGCTGCCGGGCTTGATGAGCCATCAAACGGCATAGTCAGACTAGCAGAGGAAAGAGTCGACCAGACAGTCGTCGGATACCTGTTTCAAGATTATGCCGGTTCACTGTTGCCTTGGCTTACGCTCGGAGAAAACGCGACACTGCCACTGAAGCTAAAGGGTATTAGCCGAGCGATGCGCCGAGAGAGTCTTGTAGCAATATCAGAAGAAACAGGGCTGACCGGTTTACCCTTTGATCGTTACCCGTTTCAGTGCAGCGGGGGCCAGCAGCAAAAGACGTGTTTCCTTCGAAGCCTCCTCGCGTCGGAACGCTTTCTCATTCTGGACGAGCCGTTTGCCAGCCTCGATAGAGAGAGCTGCGAAAAAGTGACTGACATGCTGCAGCGAATACGTTTGGCTGGCAGTCACCTGGTGCTTCTTGTAATACATGATCTCGACGACGCAATATTCTTGGCTGACCGGCTTGTTTGTCTTGACGGGTCGCCAGCGACGATTCGCGATATCGTGCCCGTGGATCTACCGTGGCCCCGGAAAGCCGAAGTACGCGTGCGCAGCGAATTCCTCGACGTCCGGCGCAGAGTCTTAGACAGCTCGGGAGAGCTGCATCGTTAATTATGAACAGGTATCTTCACCGAGTTCCTCTCGGTGTTCCAATCATGATTGGAGTCTGGTTTCTGGCGACTCGTGGAAGTTGGTCTAGTCCGCTCGTTCTTCCAAGACCAGAGCTCGTCTTTGGCTCATTACTTTCCCAATTGAGCACGCAGTCACTCTGGCAAGATACATTAATGACAACATTCCGTGCGCTTTCTGGCCTCGCCCTTTCAGCCTTCTTAGGGATTCCGATCGGCTTAGTCTTAGGGCAGTTGGCAGGCCTCTACCGGCATGTAGCTTTTGTCCTCGATTTTGTTCGGTCGATCCCTTCGGCAACTCTTTTTCCGCTCTTCATCCTCGCTTTTGGCATAGGTGAACTGGCCAAGGTTGCAGTCGTCTTCTATGGTTGCTTCTTCATCGTGGTCATGGCGGCAGTGTACGGCGGTCGGAGCAACTCTGATAGAAACAAGCGGATTGCCACTCTTCGTTCGCTGCGAGCTCGACGATCACAGATTTTTGTCTTAGTTGTGTTCCCGGATGCGATGGCGAATATCCTTGGAGGTCTTCGAATCGCGGCGTCGATTGCATTGGTGTTGGTCGTGGTCACTGAGATGTTTCTCGGTGCCAATGACGGACTCGGCAAGAGGATATATGATTTTTACTTGGCGTACCGCATTCCTGAACTCTATGCCGCACTGCTGATCCTAGGTGTGTTAGGGTACGTGGCAAACCGAGGCATTGAGCAACTAGAGGGTGTGTACAAGCTCAGACTCGCGGGAGGAAGCCGGTGACATATCTTGCGCTTGATGAGTTAGGAATCGACCATTTCGTGGTGCATAGTATCCGGGCGTTCTGTCCAACGCCGGAGGCTCTTCGGCACCTAGGCGACCTGTGTTCGAGCAGCCCCGGATTGCAGAAGGCCATGGGCAAAAAGTGCTGGCTTCACGAGCTATACGAAAGACCGATCTACATAGAGAGAGCAGCTAATAACTCGGTGCCTCACTGGTCGAAGCCCCAGCCTGGTTTTGCACCAGTCTTGTCGCTTGGAAAAACCGCCGCATCGATGGTGGTGGATGGTAGCGGTCGGCGTTTAACAACACTGTTGCGACTACTGCGCCAAGGCGTCGGAATCGTAACTGAACTTAAGATTACCCGAAAAGAGGATGACTTGGTGGAACCCGTACCCAAGCACACGAACGGGGAGTCCCGGCAGCGAGTCCTGCGGCAGCTTCTAGGAGATTTCGCTCGCCACCTAGGCGCCGACGCCAATCTCGTGTTCCGGCTAGAGAAGACAAACGACGATTCCGCCGGGCAATCGTCCATGGATATGATTGAGGATACCGCATTCGAGTTGGTGGAAATCGTATTCAACGATATGAAGTCTCTAAGAAAGCTGTCGAGTCCGACCGACGAAGACGCGCCTGTCGCTAAGCTCAGGTCGGCAATTATGTATCTTCTTACGCGCAGCTATTGGCTGGATGGCGGTACTGGTAAATCGGGCGGGCTGAAACAGATGGTCGACGAGCTTCGACATGAAGCGCTCCCGTCATTGGCGGAAGTGCGCGAAGACGGCCAGATTAGTATTAGGAATCTATCCCAAAGTTGGAGGGCGTTTGTGACGCTTGGCCCCCGAGGTGCGGTCCTGTGCTACGCGAAGAATCGTCGACATCCGATGCTAAGAGTAGCCGCGCTCAACATGATTGAGATCCTCCGTGGTCGCCACTTTAATATGATCGTGGCCCGGACCGTTGCCGACAATACTATTCGAACATTGGAGCAAGTTGCACGAGAAGGCGATGAACGCGGAGGAGGTTTTAAGCGGGTCGAGAAGGCGCTGGAAGACATGATGCTAGCAAATTATCTTTACGGACTGGTTGTTTCCGATCCTGGTGTATACCTGTTAGACGGCTCAACCCTGACGTTACTAGCTGAGTTGGCTGACAAGTGGCACAACCTGAAGGAACTCCGAGAGGATACAGATAGAAAGATGACCGCGCTGTACCGTTTGTGGCAGCACTTCCAAGACTCGCAACGAATTGAGATTCTTAGCAAGCTGAGTGAAGTTGAGCGAGGGGACGCTTTGGGACGAGCCGCAATCACGGAGCGGCCTGTAAGGCGCCCGTCTAAGGCCTCTTAATAACAAAGTCAGCCTCGGACATATTCTTTTCAAATGGACCGATATTCTAACGAAGCGTTGGGGGCCGTTATCGATGCTCAACTGAGCGCTTGTCGAAACCTCATTACTCGCGCCTTGGAAGCTGGACCGTATCTGGCACCAACGCGCCCTGATTTCTGGGATGCCCTTTTCATCCTAGTCTTCTATAGAAAGTCTCTCGACTTTGTTCCGTCGAGTGTCAGGTCTGGCACCTCGACATTGAACTGGACTTCTTCGCTGTGTTCGTCCTTAGTTGACGATGCTGTTTATGGCCGCTCCCTCTTGAACCATGCGCTCCGCATAGCGGTCGAGGCGGGGCTAGTAGCCAGCAACAACGACGCGAGACGGCTTCTGGAGCTGCTGAACCACACGGTTCAACCGAGGTGGTGTGTCGTAGCGTATCTCGACTATGTAGGCGCGTCCCCGAACTTTCGCTGGCAGAAATTTCTGGCTTTATGGCGGGTACTGGCGAAGGAGGCTAACGACTGGGGATTTACCGGTTACTATTGGCGCTCGTCTGACTCATTTTATTTCTTCCGTTCTCTGGCTGACGGTGAAGGCGCTGATGAAAAGGAACCGGTTTGCGAGAGCTTCCTAAAGTTCCTACTGTACATTCAGGCAAAGCGTTGCATTCCTGGAGATCGTTGGATGTGGGAAATCGGTGTTAGCCTAGAGAAGGGAACGCTTGTGGGTGACATTTTCCTTCCGAATGGCGCACCGAAGGCCGCGAAAGCCATGGACGTTGCATCCGATAAGCTTCGGGGTGGTGGGGCAATAGTTGCGACAAAGAAGTTCCGCAATTCTCTATCAAGAATCTCCAAGCGCAAGATGAAAGCGCTCCGAGGCGACAATCGAGAGTTGTTTTACTACGATCGGCTTGGGGTTAATGATTGAAGAAAACTGATGTTGTCATAGTTGGCGGCGGGCCGAGCGGCGCTACCCTAGGCGCGCTCCTCGCTCGAAAGGGTGTGTCAGTTCACATTGTCGAACGCGCATTCTTCCCACGTTACCACATTGGCGAGTCGCTGATCCCGCAGGTGCTCGACGTGCTGGAGGAGTCAGGTGCGCTTGCAACAGTTGAGGCTCACGGTTTTCTTCGGAAGGAGGGAGGAGTTTTCCGTTGGGGGAAGCGTGATAAGCCATGGTCGTTTTACTTTGACGAAACGAAGTTCCGCTATCGCCATACCTATGCATACCAGGTAATTCGTGCGGAGTTCGACGAGTTACTGCTCGCACACGCTCGGGTTTGCGGTGTGATTGTTGAAGAGGGAGTCACGGCTCGGGAAATGAGGGTGGCGGCGTTCTCTCCGGCTAAACACGGGGTGAGCCTCACGGTTCAAAACGGAACTGGTTCACTGCAGGAATATCACGCACGGATTGTGGTTGATTGCTCCGGACAAGCGGGATGGCTAGCCTCAAAGGAACGGTGGCGCGAATATGACCCGGTACTGCGAAACGTCGCAGTCTTCAGCTACTTCCGTGGTGCCCGGCGGCTGACGGGCCGGGACGCGAATGGCATCTTTTGCGAAGCAACGAGGGATGGGTGGTTCTGGAACATACCCCTGCACAACGGAACGAACAGCGTCGGCTTGGTTACTAAAGCATTTCGACATCTCGCACCTGAGTCCTTCGGTGAAAGGTTCGCGAAGGCTATCTTGCGCTCGCGGTTTATCAGCGAACAGCTAGCGGTGGCGGAAAGGGTAGAACCGATTCGTCTAGTTCGCGATTACTCGTACGGGGCACGGAAGTTGGTTGCACCAGGACTTGTTATCGTCGGCGATGCCGGGAACTTCATCGATCCTGTGTGGTCAACCGGTGTCTTTCTTGCCACAACCGGGGCCAAGCTCGCAGCAGCGGCGATAACGTTCTGGCTGGCGACTGGATCTGTTGATCCTCTTGCGAGCTACGAACGAGAAGTCTCGGAGCTGGTGGAACGTTACCGCGAGTTTGTTCATTATTTCTACGGCTCAAACGACGAGCCTGGAGATGCTTTTTGGAAGGCGTATGAGGTAGTCGAGGGCAGGATCGATCCTAAGGACGCCTTTATTAGGATCGTATCCGGGCGCTTGGGAACGTATTGCACCGCATCCTAACAAAACATTTCGATAGAAGACCTTGCCAGTAGAGTTAAGGAGACCAAGCATTATGAAGCCTCTTGGGTACGTGCTCGCACTGTTGGTCGCGCTCTTGAACGTATTGCTTCACATTTGCGCCGTGACGACAACCGGGAGTTTGACGGATCGCCTTGCGTCACGGTGGTTTGTCTTGGCATTTAGCCTAGGTGCTCTTTCGCTATGCTCTATTTTTGCATTCTATGCCAATGGCGGGCCGAACCTTGCGCGTGGTCTTCTGTTAATGGGGTCGGCATCTATCATTGGTGGAACGTTGTTCGGTGTTACTTTCAGGAGCCAGCGCCTCGAGCCGGTGGAATGGCTCCTGTTCGCCCTAATAGCCGCCTTCTATTTTTCCAGACTTATTCTCTTGCTTCCTAAGCATCCGAACGAGTGATCGCTAGGTCGTGTTGAGGCTGACGTCCAAGGGCGGGACGGTCCAGGATGGGGGCGATGCGGTCACCTAATATGGCGAGACCCCGGTCGACAAAAGAGAAAGGGATTCGAGTTTCGCCTTGAAGAGGCTACTCCAGAGAGGAACCGGGTGCGCGTCACGTTTTCGCGCGACTAAACCCTTCGGGTGTGCGGTGTCGAGCGCGGCCGAACACCTTTTGCTTCCAAGGATGGTCTGCTGCTGGTTTGTACGGCGCCTTGGCTCTGGCTTTGGCCGGCTTGTCTTCGGCAGAGTCTTCAACGTTTTGTAGCTCGACCCGGTAGGTTAAAACTTGGGCGCTATCAATCTCGATCACTTGAAGCTGCTCGAGCGATCTAAGCGCACGCAGTTGTCTGCGACTCTGAGTAGAGGCTTCTAATTTGTGTTTTACTAGTTGAGGCCAAGCTTCGTCCCATCGGTCGTTGCACGCGATGTTGCGCAGTCCCAGCATCGGATCAATATTCTGTCGCGCCCAACGCATTCCTGCTTGCTTCAGTCGGCTTTCAACAACGAGCTTGTTGGCGCTCTCGACGCAGCCGCTTCCTATCGGGTATCCCAAACTTTGGAACTCATTGTAGTTGATCATTTCGCGACGCTTTTCCAAGTAGTTCACGCATCCGCGGATTACCTTGAGTTTCATTCTTCGCCCGCGTCCCCGGGCTCTGTTCTCTAGGCCGCGAATGTTTCTTAGCACTGCTGCGGTCTTCCCTTGCTTCAGCGAATGTTTCTGTTTGTTGAACCACTCTCTAAACTCGGCGGTCTCGTCTCCAAAAATCAACCGACCTGCCTCAGCTATTTTGCCAGCAGCATGTGCGAAATCTAGGATTCGGACCGCATCCGGCCGATGATAATCGATGAACTTCTGTTCCCAATCCGCTCCATCATTGACTGCACAGACTTTTCCCGCCTTTTCCGTACCTCGACGAAACACCTCAACCAGAGCTTGTCGGTTAAACTCACTTGCCTCACTCAACCTGGAAAAGTAGCTCAACTCCCGCGTATGTATATCGCCTGCGTTTCCCTTAGCCTCCACTTCTCCTATGGCTAAGGTCTTCACCTCGACCCAATCACCGCTAACTTCATGCACCATCGCTCCGTCTGCGCTTATCAACTGCAACTCAGGTCCAGATGGTGAAGCAGGCGCATGGTTGAATATCTGTTCCACCTGTTCGCTCTGCACCTGGACGTAATCCGACCCCGCTCCTTCCGTTATCCGACGCGCTGTTGCTTCACTTACCTCTATCCTTGTGAAATATCTCAGCTCTTTTGCAGCACGGCCGAACGGCATCCAGGTGCTCAACCTCACCAGACTTTCTTGCAGCCGCGGAGTCAATTCACCCCTCAACAGTCCCAACTCTCTATCGAGGGGGGAAAAGGCTCGCCCCGCATTGCGGGCATACTGCGTATGCCCGACTTAGTTTTATTTCTTGGTTGTGGTGGGTCTTTATCTTCCTTACTTTTCGGCCACGAGACTCCAGTCTGCTTCCACACTCTGAACACTGCACTTCGGCCTCATTCATATTCGCCGACGCGCTGGCCAGTGCCAGATCTTCCAGCATTCGCGCTCTCATCTTCGACAATCGCTCGTCAAGTGCATCCTCTATCTCTGACAAGGTGGCCTTAGGATGCCGCAGTCTCCACTCCTTCATACCGCTCATCACTTCTTCGCTCAGCTTATGCCAAAGACTGTCAAAGTCATTTCGCATTGCCACCCCCTAAGGACAATCTTAACGTCCCAGGGTCCTGCTCGGTCCTGCCCCGCTCCTGAAACCTCCTTTTTAAAGCTTACAACCAAACGCTTCTGTGCCATAGCGCGAAAACGTGACGCGCACCCAGAGGAACCTTGACGGATGACCGGCAGCCAGAAAATAGTTATCATTGCCGGACCAAATGGCGCGGGCAAGACTACGTTTGCACGACAGTTCTTACCTAATGAGGCCGACTGCCCGGTGTTCGTTAATGCCGATCTGATCGCAGCCGCTCTTGCGCCGTTCTCTCCGGAAACTGCGGCAATTCGAGCCGGGCGGTTGATGTTGGAAGAGATCGACAACCACGTACATCGAGGCGAAAGCTTCGCTTTTGAAACTACGTTGAGCGGATTGATGTACGCTCGATTCATTCCGAAGTGGCGAGTGCAGGGATATCGAGTGAAGTTGATATATCTGAGTCTGCCCAACGCTGAAATGGCGGTTGATCGCGTAGCTTATCGAGTTGCACAGGGCGGTCACTCGATTCCTGAAGCTGTCATTCGTCGCCGATTCGAAGCCGGATGGAAGCACTTCAACGCGATCTATAAGTTTCTCGTCGATGCGTGGGCGTTGTATGATGGTTCTCAACCGAAAGTTGTTCTGATCGATGAGGGCGTGAATGATGAAGACTAGTATTCTGGCCGAAAGTGATCCGGATCTCGCGAAAGCGGGCGCGGCACTCGAACGTGCGGCGCGCGATGCCAGGCGACTGGCCGATCAGACGGACACGCCGTTCATTGTGTTCATCGACGGAAAGATCGTAGACCTCCGAAAGCTCGAGCGAGAGGCCAAGCTCGAGCAAGAGTCAAAGATGGAAGCCAAAGTCAGCGAGACGAATGATCCCTACCCATCGCGCTGAATCAGTCCCGCCAACAAATCCCGTTGTCTGTAGAACACAATGCCACGTTGTCTTTAGAACTCAAATCCCACGTTGTTTTTAGAACTCAAATCCCACGTTGTCTTTAGAACTAAAATCCACGCTGTCTTTTTAGAACACGAGTCCCACGTTGTCTTCGTTAGACGGCTCCGGACATTGACCCGACCAGGTTCGCGCGCAGGCTAAAGAACGCCCACCAAGAAAGGAAGAGGTGAAGAGGAATCGGCTCGAAGGCGTCCTTACGACGGCCGTTCGAGTCGCGCCAGGCGATCGTTATCGCGTGCGCGCAAGCGGGCGTTGGTCCGATTCCGCGATCGAATAAGGATAGCGACTATATGGACCTAACTTGCCCGCCTGGTCCCTCTCCACCTCGAGTCAAGAGTCTCACCGCGGCTTGAGTCGAACCATTGCCCTCACTCGCCGGTCGCCTTATGCTGCGGTGGCCCTCCCTTTGATCGATGTGGTCTGAAGAATCGGAATTCCTCCCGATTCCCGATGTCAGGATAGGCCAACACCGTTATGAAATCAGTGATGGCCGGCACGTGTCCTTGTGATGGCGATCACGGCAGTCTTCTTCATGAAAAAAACAGCCGCAGGCGGAAGGAGAGAATGACCTGCGGCTGAAAATGGCAGCACCTTCGAAGCGTCCACAGGGCGCCGCTTGTGAGATCTGAGCTATTTGATCTTCACTTCGATCTGCTTCGGCTTTGCTTCCTCGCGCTTGGGCAGGAAGACCATCAGAATGCCATCCTTGAACTCCGCGAATATCTTGGCCGTATCGACGAAGGCCGGTAGCGTGAAGGTCCGCAGGAATTCGCCGTAGTGGCGCTCGACACGATGGAAGTTCTCGCGCTTGACCTCTTCCTCGAACTTCCGTTCGCCGTGGATCATCAGCACATTGTTCTCGATGCTGACCAGGATGTCTTCTTTCTTAAGACCGGGAAGCTCTGCCTTGACGACGATCTCTTTGGCGGTCTCATAAACGTCGCAGGCCGGAGTCCAGGTCGTCAGCGGCAGCGTCTCCTCTAAAAAGGGGGCGAGCGGAATATCGAAGAGACGATTCAGTCTGTTCTGCAACATGAAGAAGGGATCCGTTGTCATCAGATTACGAAGTCCCTTTATTGGGGCTAATGCTGTTCCAGGTTGCATTGTTTCCTCCTTAGTTCAATTGCTGTTCTAAACAAAGAACCCGCAGCGACCCCGCACCCCCGAATCGCAGGCCGGGGTCGGTGCGGGTAGGCCGGCTTGTCTATTCCTGCACAAGCCTGGTTCGCAAGTCGGCAGGCAGAACTCACTGCTCGTTAGAGATGGTAAGCTTTGGCGGGAAGCAAAATCTATGACCGACGTCACAGGTCGCGGTGATTGGCATCACGCAAGGATGATGGCAAGTGACACAAAGGACCGAAACGACGGAAGGGGCTCAAAGGACGAAAATAACCCTTGTCGGTCTGGCTTCGTTTTTATCCCTTTGGTCCTTTTGGCCCTTTCTGACGTTTATTGTTTTGCAATCCCCGCACGGTGACCGTTGTCACATCGAGATGTGATGGGTGCGCTAGAGTTGCCCGCCGGATGGGCGGAGAATGTGAAGTGGCCGCAAGCGCCCGAAGAGGTCTTGATCCCTGCAATAATTCGAGCGGTGCGGATAGAGCCTTGGCGCTTGCGGCCGCTTCACGCGAGTGCCGCGGACGACTCTGCACAAAGCCCGGCGGTGAGTTTCCCTGTGTGGCCGCACGTGATATGTTCAGGCATGGAGGATGCGCTTTATGACTTCATTCAAGCCTGCGGATGCGCAGGAGGAGACCGTTGAAATATCGCTGACCGGGCGAGCTCTGCTCGAGATGCCGTTGCTCAACAAGGGAAGCGCTTTTACTGAAGAAGAGCGGCGCGAGTTTGGTCTGGCCGGACTGCTGCCACCGCACGTATCGACGATTGACGAGCAGTTGAGCCGAACCTATGGCAGCTTCGAGCAGAAGGATTCTGATCTCGAGCGATACATCTACCTGGTCAGCCTGCAAGAGCGCAACGAGACTTTGTTTTACCGGCTTCTTCAGGAACACATAACCGAGATGATGCCGGTCGTTTATACCCCGGTCGTCGGAGAAGGCTGCAAGCTGTACAGCCGCATTTACCGCCGGCCCCGCGGACTTTATATCGGCTACAACCAGCTCAACGAAATCCATGCCGTGTTGGCCAACGCGCCGAACGAAAGAGTGGATGTAATAGTCGTCACCGACGGCGAACGCATTCTTGGACTGGGCGACCTGGGGGTCGGGGGCATGGGCATTCCGGTCGGCAAGCTTTCGCTATATACGCTTTGCGCGGGCATTGCGCCTTCCAGGACGCTGCCCATCATCCTCGATTTGGGCACCGATAACGAAGAGCTTCTGCGCGATCCCCTTTATCTCGGATTGAGACGGCATCGTGTCAGAGGCCAGGAGTACGACGACTTCATCGAGGCGTTTGTTCAAGCCGTAATGGACAAGTTTCCAAACGTGTTGCTGCAGTGGGAGGACTTCGCGAAGAACAACGCAACTCGGCTGCTCGAACGGTATCGAGATCGATTGTGCACTTTCAACGACGACATACAGGGAACCGGCGCGGTGACTTTGTCCGGATTGCTTGCCGCGATGGATGTGATCGGGACGAGTTTGAGAAAACAGCAGGTCGTGATTTTGGGCGCGGGCTCCGCAGCCACCGGGATAAGCGATCAGATCGTTACGGCGATGATAACCGAGGGCCTTTCGAAGCAAGAGGCCAAGTCGGCCATTTGGCTGGTCGACAGCCACGGGCTTGTGCACACCGGAAGGCTGGGCCTGGAGCCGTTCAAGCAGGCATACGCCCAGGATATGGAGCAAGTGAGTGAGTGGAAGCTTTTGGAGCCCGACCGCGTTACGCTCCTGGACGTTGTCAAGAACGTCAAGCCGGGAATTTTGATTGGGACTTCCGCGCAGCCCGGTTCGTTTACCGAAGACACCGTTCGCGAGATGGCACGCCACGTCGAAAGGCCCGTCATCTTCCCGCTCTCCAACCCGACGTCGAAGAGCGAAGCCATTCCGCTGGACTTGATCAACTGGACTGACGGGCGCGCGCTCGTCGCCACCGGAAGCCCGTTTCCGCCAGTTGTGTTTGAAAAGCGCCTGATCAAGATCGGGCAGTGCAACAACGCTTTTGTGTTCCCCGGAGTTGGACTTGGAGTGCTGGCGTCAGGCGCGCGGCGGGTGACCAATGAGATGTTTGTGGCAGCCGCACGCGCGCTGGCTGAGTTCTCGCCTGCGGTTCACGATCCGGAGGAGTCGCTTTATCCGGCGCTTGAACACGTTCGAAAAGTCTCGCGTTGCGTCGCGTTGGCGGTCGGCGCAGAAGCCGTGCGACAGGGGCTGGCCGACGCGATAACGCGAGAGCAACTTGCACAGCGAGTTCAGGGGATGATGTGGGTCCCGCGCTACTCGCGGTATGTGCGCTCGAGAATGTAGGAAGAAGAACGAATGAATTCGTTACTACGTAGTCGCGAAATTCATTCGGCCTTCGATCGAGCAAGATTCGTGATTCACTAGTAGTGGGGTATTAGCGTGTTACCAGCAAGCAGTCCTCCGCGTCCTCCGCGTTTTTCCTCCTGGGATCAACCGCAGAGGACGCCGAGGACGCAGAGGAGAAAACGCGTATGTGAGCGAGCGACACACTATCACCCACTACCGATTCATTGAGAGCCGAGGAGGACGATATGACCGCTGATACTCTGACCGTTACCGACAATCGGACGGGAAAGGAATACGAGATTCCGATTGAGAATGGCGTGATCCGCGCGATGGATCTGCGAAACATAAAGGTCTCGGACGAAGACTTCGGGGTGATGAGCTACGACCCGGCCTTTATGAATACCGCATCGTGCAAGAGCAACATCACCTTCATCGATGGAGACAAAGGCATCTTGCGCTATAGAGGCTACCCGATCGAGCAGCTTGCCGAGAACAGCACCTATCTCGAAGTCGCCTACCTGCTTATTCACGGGGAGCTTCCCACCGCGGGGCAGCTAAAAGAATGGTCCTGGAACATAACTCACCATACCTTTATTCACGAGCAGATCAAGAAATCCATGGACGGCTTTCACTATGACGCGCACCCGATGGGGATGCTGATCGGCACGGTGGGAGCGCTGTCGACCTTTTACAAGGACGCGAAGGACATCTTCAATCCGGCATCGCGCCGGCACCAGATCTACCGGTTGATAGCCAAGATGCCGACGCTCGCCGCGTTCGCATATCGCCATAGCGTTGGAATGCCGTATGACTATCCGGATAACGACCTCAGCTACGCCGGCAACTTCCTGAACATGATGTTCAAGATGACCGAGGTGAAATACAAGCCGAATCGCGTACTCGAGCATGCGCTCGATGTGTTGTTTATCTTGCATGCCGATCACGAGCAGAACTGCGGCACCAACGCGATGCGCAGCATCGGCAGCTCACACGTCGATCCGTACTCGGCGGTGGCGGGCGCGGCGGCGGCGCTTTATGGTCCGCTGCACGGCGGCGCAAACGAAGCGGTGCTCCGCATGTTGAATGAGATCGGCTCGAAGGACCATGTGCCGGAGTACATCAAGCGAGTGAAGGAAGGCGAAGTGAGACTGATGGGCTTCGGACACAGGGTCTATAAGAACTACGATCCGCGCGCGCAAATAATCAAGCAGATCGCCGACGAAGTGTTCGAAGTTACCGGCAAGAACCCCATTCTCGACATTGCGCTCGAGCTGGAGCGCATAGCGCTGGAAGATGATTACTTTGTCTCGCGCAAGCTGTATCCGAACGTCGACTTCTACTCCGGAATAATCTACCAGGCGATGAACCTCCCGGTGGATATGTTTCCGGTGCTGTTTGCGATCCCTCGCACGTCGGGTTGGCTTGCGCAGTGGGAAGAGATGTTGCTCGATAAGGAACAGAAGATCGCGCGGCCGCGCCAGGTCTATCTCGGGTACGGAGCGCGCGACTATACGCAGATCGAGAAGCGGAACGAACTGGAAGGCAAAGCGGCTACGGCCGAGTGACAATTTGTTAAGCAAGTGAGCCGGCAACCAACCGCACCGCCGCCGGCCTGAAACGATGCCGAACGACGATGGGCAGATTGTGAAGCTGGCTCACCGGTTTTAGTGACCCGCCATAAGCGGACAGACTTTGGCCTCTGTCCCATCATCCTGCTGGAATAAGACAGTACTGACCACGCCGGTCTGCTTGTGGGTTCCTGTGTGCACTCAAGAAGGAGGCAGCCATGAAGAGAGCAATCGCTTTCGCAACTCTTGTGTTTTCAGTCACAGTTATTGGCGCTTTGATAGCGCCGGCAAATAGCGCGGCCGGGCAGAAACCGTCCTTTGTTGACAAGGGCCATAAGTTGTTCGATCAGTACTGCGCGACTTGCCACGGTCTTACGGCAAAAGGTGAAGGCCCGGTCGCCGCAGCGCTTAAAGTTGGCCCGCCCGATCTGACTGCTATTCAACAGCCGGGCGAGAAGTTCCCGTTCTACCGCGTTCAGACCAGGATAGATGGCGAGAAAGAAGTTGCGGCACACAGTACGAGCAAAATGCCTGTCTGGGGACCGGTCTTGAAGCGCACGAGCGGCGAAATGCAAAGGCACGCTGATCTGTATTCGCTTGTAAAGTACATCGAGTCCATTCAGCGAGTGAAATAACGTATTGATTAACGAATTTGACCTGAGCGCGATCGGCGGGCTCTCGGAAAGTGAAGCCGTTCGAAGACTGCGCGTTGACGGCTTCAACGAACTGGCGTCGGCGAAACAGCGCCACGTCCTGGCGATTGCGGTCGAGGTCGTGCGCGAACCGATGTTCTTGTTGCTGGCGGCGTGCGGAACGATCTACCTGATACTTGGCGATGCCCAGGAGGCGTTCATGCTTCTGGGATTTGTGTTCTTCATCACGGGCATAAGCCTTTATCAGGAGCGGAAAACAGAAAGGACTCTTGAAGCACTCAGGGATCTTTCCAGTCCGCGGGCGCTCGTCATCCGGGACGGCCTCCAAAGAAGAATCGCCGGCCGCGAAGTTGTGCGCGGCGACACGCTGCTGCTGGCCGAAGGCGATCGCATCCCGGCCGACGGACTGGTCCTCTCTTCTGGTCACTTGCTCGTCGATGAGTCGATCCTTACCGGAGAGTCGGTTCCCGTACGGAAAGTCGCGGGCGAGGGCATCAGGGAGATGGGCCGGCCGGGTGGGGACAGCCTCCCTTTCGTTTACTCGGGAACGTTGGTGATTCAAGGGCAGGGCGTTGCTCAGGCGCTTGCCACTGGCCAGCAGACCGAGATCGGCAGGATAGGCAGATCTCTTCAGGAGGTAGAGACGGAGCAAACACCGCTGCAGAGAGAGACCGGCAGGCTTGTCGCGCGACTAGCGGTGCTGGGCGTTACGCTGTGCGCGATCGTCGTCGTCGTATACGGGTTTACGCGAGCGAATTGGTACGAAGGGTTTCTCGCCGGGATCACACTGGCGATGGCTATTCTTCCAAATGAATTTCCGGTGGTTCTGACAGTCTTTCTCGCGCTCGGCGCATGGCGAATATCGAAAAAGAATGTGCTCACCAGGCGGATGCCGGCGGTTGAGACGCTCGGCTCGGCAACGGTGTTATGCGTGGATAAGACCGGCACACTGACGCTCAACCACATGTCGGTCGCGATGCTGTTTGCAAATGGCGACTACCATGATCTTCAGGGTTCGTCCTGCGAGGAGTTGCCCGAAGAGTTCCACGAGCTTTCGGAATTCGCGATACTCGCGAGCCATCGCGATCCGTTCGACCCGATGGAAAAAGCGCTCAGGGAATTGGGGCGCTATTACCTGAGCGGGACCGAGCACCTCCACGACGATTGGGCGTTGGTGCGCGAGTATCCGTTGTCCAGTCGTTTGCTCGCGCTGTCGCGAGTGTGGAGGTCACGCGATGGCGCAGATTACGTGATCGCCGCGAAAGGGGCTCCGGAAGCCATTTTCGACCTTTGCCACTTCAACGAAGCTCAGATCACTCAACTGTCCGAGGGAGTCATCACGCTGGCCAACGAGGGGCTTCGTGTGCTGGGCGTTGCGAGATCGCGCTTCAACCAGACTGATCTGCCCGGTGAACAGCATGACTTTGATTTTGAGTTTCTCGGACTTGTTGGACTTGCGGATCCAGTGCGGCCGACGGTTCCAGATGCGATCAAGGAGTGCTATAGCGCAGGTATCCGAGTCGTGATGATAACCGGGGATTATCCGGGCACGGCCTTGAATGTCGCACGCCGGATCGGCCTGGCGCCGATGGATCAAATCATCACCGGTCCCGAATTGGACAGGATGGATGACATCCAGCTTCGTGAGCGAATTCAGAGTGTGAACATCTTTGCGCGAGTCGTGCCCGAGCAGAAGCTGAGGCTGGTCGGCGCGCTCAAGGCGAATGGTGAAATCGTTGCGATGACGGGCGATGGTGTGAACGACGCGCCGGCTCTTAAGGCCGCACATATCGGTATCGCGATGGGTTCGCGTGGAACGGACGTCGCTCGAGAGGCGTCGTCGCTTGTATTGCTTGATGATGATTTCTCGTCAATCGTGCAAGCCGTCAAGCAGGGCAGGAGGATATTCGACAATCTCAAGAAAGGCATGGCGTACATCCTGGCCATTCACGTGCCGATTGCCGGAATGACGCTGGTGCCGGTGCTGATGGAATGGCCTCTCGTGCTTTTGCCGGTGCACATCGCATTTCTTCATCTGATCATCGACCCGGCGTGCTCGATCGTGTTTGAAGCCGAGCCTGAGGATAAGGACCTCATGCAGCGTCCTCCACGCAGACCGAACGAGCCGCTGTTTGGCAGGCAGACGTGGTCCGTAAGTTTGCTTCAGGGGCTGGGCGTGCTGGTGATACTGGCGGCGCTCTACGGGGTTGCGCTGCATCGAGGACAGACTGAACCGAAAGCGCGAGCGCTCGCGTTTACGACGTTGATCATCGCAAACATCGGTTTGATCCTTATCAACCGATCCTGGAAGCATTCGATTTTGGCGACCATTCGATCACCAAACCCGGCGCTGTGGTGGGTAACGGGAGGAGCGGTGTTGTTTTTGGGTTTGGTGTTATTTGTTCCGGTGCTGCGCGGAGTCTTCCGCTTTGGAGAGCTGGATACAGGAGGCGTTGGCGTAAGCCTGCTGGAAGGCGCCGCAAGCATCCTATGGTTTGAACTGTTCAAGTTTGTGAGCCGGCGCCGCGCACGAGCCGGCTAGCAATCGCTCGCTGCTTGACCTTTGGGAGGATCTTTCCGTGGCCCAGGCGTTTACCCTTGGTCACCAACCACTTAGTGGTTGAATGTGGGATTATCGGCATCCGATGTGAGAGCTTTCGCATCCCTTTTTCAGAAGCCTGCTAGTTTTTCGGATCTCGGCCCCGAACTTAGCGTGCAGGACTCAGCTAAAGGCCGGTGACTCCGTGGAATCATCCTCGAGCTCCCGAAAGTTTCCCAAACCGACTCCAACAAGGCGATAGAGCTGCTGCGGGCTCAGAGCTACTCGCTCTCGCAGCGACAGCGCTATGCTAATTAATTCCTCGCAGGAAGAAGGGGGAGCGGGCGGCGTATGGCTTCGGGTGAGAATTTGGAACTCGCTTGTCCTCAGTTTCAGAACCACGGTGCGTGCGACTCGAGACTCCTTGCGCGAACCAGACCAGACGCTCTCGGCGAGGCGACGGATCACTGGCTCCGTTTGGGACAACGGTATGTCCTGCTCAAAGGTGTTCTCGGCGGATATCGATTGCGTCGGTCTGTGTGAAACGACCCTGCTATCATCAACGCCGCGGGCGAGTTCGTACAGACGCACTCCATAGCGGCCAAATTGATTTTCCAGCGTCGCCAGATCCAGATTCTGCAACTCGCCTACTGTTCTTATTCCAAGGCGTCGAAGCTTCTCTTCAGTAACCGTGCCTACGCCCGGCAAGCGTCCAACGGAGAGCGGCGGTAGAAACGTGGCCACGTTTTCTGGTGTGATGACGAAGAGCCCATCTGGCTTCCGCCAGTCCGAAGCTATTTTTGCCAGGAACTTATTTGGCGCCACACCGGCCGATGCGGTGAGATGCAACTCGTCCTTGATTTGCTTACGAATGGCGATCGCCACACGGGTCGCGGTCGGCAATCCTACCTTGTTCTCAGTTACATCGAGATAAGCTTCATCCAGCGACAGAGGCTCGATCAAATCTGTATATTGCGCGAAGATCTCCCTCGCCGCCCGCGAGGCTGCCACGTAACGCGGAAAATCCGGCGGGACGATGACCGCGTTGGGGCACAAGCTTTTCGCGCGGCCCAAAGGCATTGCCGAGCGCACTCCGAAGGGCCTTGCTTCATACGACGCGGCGCAGACAACGGAACGATTTCCCTGCCAGGCGACAATGACAGGCTTACCGCGCAGTTGTACATCATCCCGCTGTTCGACGGAAGCGTAGAACGCGTCCATATCGATGTGTACGATTTTACGCATCGTCATCTTGACTGAGGGCAAGCCGCGGTAGCACGACGCCGAGTCTATCATTTTCGGTTCTTT
>DATNBZ010000008.1:0-29746 GCA_035607285.1 Blastocatellia bacterium
GCCACATCGGCGTTCAACAAGTGGCAGCACCCTTCTGAATTCTCGCCCGATTCTTTGTGGCGCGCTTTATTCTATTACGCGATGTTCGTAGCGCTCGAGTTCACCGCGGCGGTGATAGCTTTCCTGCTTGAACCCACAGAGAACAAGCGCCTGCTCGTGTGGCTCTTCTGGCAGCGATTCTTCTATCGCCAGTTGATGTATTACGTGGCGATCAAGTCGACACTCGCCTCGCTGCGGGGCGTGGCCGTGGGATGGCAAAAGCTCGAGCGCAAGGCGACAGTGAAAGCGTGATGAGTGATGCGTGAAACGTAATGCGTGAAACGTGAACGTTTCTTCACGCATCACGCATCACGTTTCACGCATCACGATTCACTCATCACGCTCCTCACTCTCAGCGCGAGACCTGCGCCCTTCCCTTCGTGTACTTCAGCCGGGCTTCAACCGAGTTCCAATCCATATTCGAGAAGAACGCCTCGATGTATTTCGGACGGTCAGCCGGTTTGTAATCCAGCAGGAACGCGTGTTCCCACACGTCCATCACCAGCACCGGATTGTAGCCGGCGACTTCGCCGTTCTGGTGCAAGCTGATCCAGTGATTCGACAGTCGTCCGGTCTCCGGTTGCTCGAAACAGATCGCCCACCCGACTCCTCGCATTTTCCCGACACCTACGAAGTCCGCCTTCCAGATCTCATAGCCGCCGAAGCTCGTCTCCGCCGCTTTGTAGAAAGCGGTGTTGCCCGCGGGCTCTGTTTCGCCATTCTTCTTGAGATTCTCGAAGTAGTATTCGTGAAGCACCATGCCATTGAACTCGAAGCCGAGCCTTCGCTTCAGCTCGGAGTAAAGTGGCATTTCTTCCTGATCCACTTTTCCGTCCTTCAGGAACTCGGCGATGCGCTCCTGAAGTTTGTTTGTCTCCTTCACGTAACCCTCATAAAGCTTAAAGTGCATTTCCAACGTCTGGTCCGAGATGCCCTTAAGCCCGCTCAGATTGAACTGCTTTGCCTTGTACGGTTCGGTTGCAAACATGTGTCCTCCTTTGCATTAAGAGAGAAACTCGCGCGCGATGTCTGGCGACCATCGCAAGACTCTGATCCGGATGAAAAGTTAATAATGAAAGACATTTTGGCTCTGCGTTCCATCGATCACTGCGCGGAGAAATACTTCCGCAGCGAACGCAGACCTATACTTAAAAGCAACTGCCCTGCCAGAGCCGACGCCTGCGCTTGGGAATGACACTCGCTTAACTAAACAGGTCTCCATCGTTGTCACGACGATCGATGGACGGCATTTCTGCGAAGGAGGCAGACAGTTATGTCACTAAAGAAATTTGCCCTTGCAATTTTCCTGATCGCCGCTGTGGGAGGCGCAGCTCTGGGACAGGGGCCGATGCACAAGCGGGTCAACTTTTCGATCAATGTTCCCTATGAACTGAGGAAGAGCGATATCGTCCTTCCCCCGGGGAACTACGTGCTCTACCAAATCAGTGATAACGCCCCTCATTTGTTTGCGCTCTACCGCGACAATACCAGGCATTCACCGATAGCGATCATAAGTACAGTGCGACTCGGATACAGCGCGACCAGGTTTCCATCCAAAACACGGATGCTGATGGAAACCGATGAGTCATCGCCTGACGGCAACAAAGTGCTGGAGGGTTGGAACATACCAGGCGAGGATGGTTGGGAAGCAATCTCCTCGGTTTCAGCTCGTCACGCAACCGTGCGCATCAAATGACGACGGCGGAATGCGGAACGCTGGTTTATTTAGGGCTTCCGTCATCCAAGCCGGTTGCGTCACTGATGTTTGAAAGATGTTAGGAAAAAAGAGCGGCTGTTAAGGAGGAGGTTATAGTCTGGTTCGGGTCAATGAATCTAACAGCCGCTCTAATCACTGTGCGTCCTGTATCCTACACGCAAGGCAATTAGAACTCGATTAAGCAGAGATTAAATTCTGCTCATGAACTAATTGCTTGTAACAAGGGCACTCATGTATGGGCGGCCCTCCGTGGCCGCCCATCTTTGGTACGCGGGTACGCGAGAATCTTGCGCTTCGCAAGAGGGGCGGCCACGGAGGACCGCCCATACAGGACTACAGATTTCTCTGATACCCTCCACTAGTTGCGCTTCTTCAGATTTGCGTGGACCTCTTCCACACGCAAGCGATGTTCGTCCGAGGCCAGGCAGCGGTAGAGCGACTTGTTGATTTCCTCGAAAGCCGCATTTGCGTCCATATCTATCAGCGAGCGTGTCAGGCGCTTGGTTTCGAACAGAGCATTGCGAGGCTTCGATGCAAGCACTCCCGCAAGTTCCATCGCGCGCTGCATCAACTCTTCACGCGGATAGACATGGTTGACCAGCCCGATGCGAAATGCTTCGTCAGCCGAGATGTTCTGCCCGGTCATCGCCAGCTCTTTCGCCCGGGCCAAACCAATGCTCTTATAAAGCGGATGAATGATCTGGGTGAGCCCGATGTTGATCTCTGCCTGCCCAAAGATTGCTTCGTGCGCCGCAAGCCGGATATCGCAAAAGGCGGCCAGATCGAACCCGCCGGCGATTGCAGCGCCGTTGACGGCCGCGATTACGGGTTGCGGCAATGACCATATTCGCCGGAAGACTTTCGTAACAGTGTCCAGATAGGAAATCTTTTGGTTGGTAGTCCAGCTTACCAGGAGAGCGAGGTCCAATCCCGCGCAAAAACTCGAACCGGCGCCGGTCATAACTACGACGCTCAGCGCGCTGTCTGCCTCCGCGCTTTTCAAAGCGCCGGATAACTGCTTGACGAGATCCGGGTGGAGCGAGTTGCTCTTCTCCGGGCGGTTCAGAGTAAGCGTAAGAATGGCTCCCTCTCGCCGGCTCAATACCAGGGGTTCAGGTTTTATGCTTGTCATCGCGCCTCCTGCGAACGCGGTCCGCGGACCCGCTCCCTGGCATGATAAGGCAGCGGGTGCTCAGTTGACAGCCCCGATGGTGCACCCTAGCATTCCTATCGCACCGCGCAGTCCGCGTCTTTAGACAAGTGGTTGATGGAGACTAAAAATGGCAATTATTCGCGCTTTCAATGCGCTTCGGCCCCCAACAGAAAAAGCGCTCGAAGTCTCGGCAGTACCCTATGATGTGGTGAACACTACTGAAGCTCGGCAGCTTGCGGCCGGTAATCCTCTCAGCCTCCTGCACGTGTCGCGACCCGAGATAGACCTGCCCGACGGAATCGACGTTCATTCGGATCCGGTCTACGAGAAAGCCGCCGAGAACTTTGAAAAGTTGAAATCGGAGGCGCCCCTCAACTCCGAAGATACGCCGAGCCTTTACGTCTATCAGCTTCGAATGGGCGCGCATACCCAGACCGGCATTGCCGCCTGCTGCTCGGTGGACGAATACGACTCCGACGTCATTCGCAAGCACGAACGAACGCGCAAGGACAAGGAAGACGATCGAACCCGGCACATCCTCGCGCTTCGCGCGCAGACCGGCCCGGTCTTTCTGACATATCGCGGCCGCGATGACATCAACGACCTTGTCATTCGGGCGCAACAACAGGAACCGCTCTACGACTTCGAGGCGGGCGACGGTGTCGCTCACACAATCTGGCGGGTCGATCAGTCGGATCGCGGCCTCCTGATCGAGGCCTTTGACTCCGTCCCGCTGTTATACATCGCCGACGGCCACCACCGCGCCGCGAGCGCGAGCCGCGCGAGAGCCGAGCTTAAAGAAAAGAACATCGAGCACGATGGTAATGAGGAGTACAACTTCTTTCTGTCGGTTTTGTTTCCCGCGGATCAGCTCCAGATACTGTCTTACAACCGCGCGGTGAAGGATTTGAACGGGATGTCGCCCGGCGAGTTTCTCACGCTCCTATCGGAGAGGTTCACGATCGCTCGGGCATCGTCTCCTACACCTGCCGCCAAGGGCGAGATTTGCATGTATATCGAAGACCGCTGGCACAGCCTGAGCGTCGCCCCGGGCACTACCAACCCCATCGATCCGATTTCATCACTCGACGTCAGCGTCCTTCAGGAACGAGTGCTCGACCCACTGCTCGGGATTGTTGATGTCAGGACCGACAAGCGAATCGATTTCGTGGGTGGGATTCGCGGCACGGCATCACTCGAACAGATGGTGGAGCAGGGCAAGGCAGCGGTGGCCTTCTCGATGTACCCGGTGACGGTTGACGAGTTGATGGCTATCGCGGATGCGAACGAGATAATGCCGCCCAAGTCGACATGGTTTGAGCCAAAGCTCCGAGATGGGCTGTTAAGCCATGTGGTTTGAGAACCACGCTTCAATGAATACATTCTTCTGTGGACATCGCCAGCAGTGCCGAACGGGCGCGAAACCCGAATTCAGATCGAACGAAACCCGAATTCAAATCGAACTATATACGTAACTACCCCAGGCTTGGCAGACGCCTGCGGCGCTGCCGAGAAGCCCTTGAGGGCCGGCTTTCATCCGTCAACTCCTTGTACGTGATTCCCTTTCCAACCGTCGCATCGACAAAGCTGTCGAGCCGTCGGAGCGTATGAGTCTTGACGTTTCCTTCGTTCAGACGAAACGTGAACTCGTTGATGTAGCGGCCTCGGTGTTTTTCGCTCGCGTGGTGATAGACTCCGTACATTCCGCGCCGCATCACAGCCCCGACACTCTCGAGGCTGCTCACACTCGCGACTTTATCACCGCACGCTTCACGCAGTCTGTGCAGGACGAACCAGGCCGACTTTTGAGTTATGCCGATTTCCTTCGCTAGTTGCATCGATGAGATTCCCTTGCGCGCCGTCACCAACAGGTACATTGCGTAAAGCCACTTGTGAAGCGGAACGTGCGAGCGCTCGAAAATCGTTCCCGTGCGAATAGTGAAATCAAACTGACAAGCATTGCAACGATAATAACCGTGCTTGCGTGTCGTGATGCGTTCGCCGGCCTTACAATTCGGGCACTTGGCGCCGTTGGGCCACAGCCGCCCTTCGAGATACTTCCGGGCGCTCTCCGGATCGGGGAATAAGGCGAACAGTTGAAAGGTACTGATAGTGCTTTTGGACATTGAATACCTCCCAGGTAAATATATAGCAACAGCCCTCCGAGGGTGCCAAGTATATAACTCGTATATAACTCGATCCGATCCTACTTTTCATGCGGTAACTCGAATCCGATCCTTATTGCTGCGGCAGTTGCGCGTTCAGCTTCTCGCAAGCCGCGAGCGATTCATCGAGCTCTGCTTCGCCCTCCGCTAGCCTGTGACCGCCGTCACGCCGGGCCGTGATAGCAGTCATTGCCCTGCGAACCACTTGCGATTTACAGTGTGACCTGAAGCTGCGTTATCATTGATTCTCGCAATAGCGCTCCCGGCTAATCTGGGATCTTGAAACCGCCCGGTCCTGTCTATGAATGTTCTGGTCCTCAACTGCGGAAGCTCAACGGTAAAGTTTCAACTTATTGCAACCGATCTCGAGATCATCGAACGCAATGAAGACAAACGGCTGGCGAGTGGCTACGTCGAACGCGTTGGCGGAGAGGCCATAATCACGCTAAGAGCCGCGGGCCGCAGCGAACAGCGCTTGACCGAATCGCTTCGAGACGTGCGCGCGGCGGTTGACTTCATCATTCGCTGGGCCAGTTCCGAAGAAGCGGGCATAAGCGGCGTCAAGAGCGTTGCCGACATTCACGCCGCCGGCCATCGCGTAGTTCACGGCGGCGAGCGCTTCACGCATTCCGTATTGATTACCGACGACGTGTTGCGTGGAATCGAGGACTGCATCGAGCTCGCGCCGTTGCACAACCCGGCTAACATCAAAGGCATCCAGGCGGCGCGTGATTTGTTCGGGCCCGGGCTGCCGCAGGTCGCGGTCTTTGATACAGCCTTTCATCAAACGCTGCCTGAAAAAGCTTACCTGTACGCCATCCCGTATCAGTTCTATCGCCGCTACAAGGTGCGGCGTTACGGGTTTCACGGCACCTCGCATCGCTATGTCGCGTATCGATACCGGCAGCTTCGCAATCTCACACGCGAACAAACCAACGTCATCACTCTTCACCTGGGCAACGGATGTTCGGCGGCCGCGATACGCGGCGGTAACTCGATAGACACTTCGATGGGCATGACGCCGCTTGAAGGGTTGGTGATGGGCACGCGTTCGGGGGACATCGATCCCGCGATCATCGACTACCTGGCGATAAAGGAAGGGCTGACTGTTCATCAAATAGAGAGCCTGCTTAACAAGCAATCCGGATTGATCGGCATATCCGGACTCACAAACGATATGCGCGAGTTGATGGAGGAGGCTCGCGAAAACAACGACCGTCGCGCGAGGCTTGCAATCGAAATCTTTTGCTATCGGGCGCGCAGGTATATCGGCGCATACCTCGCGGCGATGGGCGGCGCCGACGCAATCGTCTTCACCGGCGGCATCGGTGAAAACTCTCCGGAGGTTCGTTCTTCAATTTGCGACGGGCTTCAGTGGATGGGACTCGAGTTGGACGGCCGGCGCAATGCAAATTGCATAAACGGATGCGAAGGCTTGATCAGCACCGATAATTCGCGGCTGGCGGCTTACACGATACCGACCGACGAAGAGCTGTTGATCGCCCGCGACACCGTTCGGGCGGTGCAAGGCGCGCCGCAAAGATACTGAATTAGCCACAGATGAACACAGATGAACACAGATCAACTCGGATTTCTTTGATATCATCTGTGTTCATCTGTGTTCATCTGTGGTTGCAGTTCTCCTAAGGAGCGCGAAATGAAGATACTCATAGCAGACAAATTCCCCGAGCACGGGCAGGCAGAGTTGAAGAACGCGGGCTTCGACGTTGTGTTTGACCCGGACTTGAAAGACGATGCGCTGAAGAATGCAATCGCATCAACGGGCGCAGACATTCTTGTCGTTCGCGGAACGAAGGTTACGGGAGACATGCTCGAAGCCGGCCGCTTGAGCCTGGTTGTGCGAGCCGGGGCCGGCTACAACACGATCGACGTGAAGACAGCGTCCGCGCGCGGAATCTACGTTACCAACTGCCCGGGCAAGAACTCGATCGCCGTCGCCGAGCTTGCGTTCGGGCTGATCCTGTCGCTGGACCGGCGAATACCGGACAATGTCGCCGATCTCAGGCAAGCCCGCTGGAACAAGAAAGAGTACAGCAAAGCTCGTGGCATATTCGGCAGCACGCTCGGGCTGATCGGTCTCGGACGAATCGGACAGGAGATGGTCACGAGGGCCAAGGCATTCGGCATGCCGGTCGTTGCGTGGAGCCGCTCGCTGACGCCCGAGCGCGCGGAGAGGCTGGGCATCGAGATGAAGCAGTCTCCGCTTGAAGTGGCTTCCGCGGCCGACGTCGTCAGCGTGCATGTAGCCCTGAACGCCGACACGAAGAACCTGATCGACGAGAAATTTTTCGCGGCGATGAAGCCGGGCTCGTACTTCATCAACACGTCGCGCGCCGACGTCGTGGATCAAGCCGCTCTCGTCAAGGCAGTCAAAGAGATGGGCGTGCGCGCGGGCCTCGACGTCTTTGCGGGCGAGCCGACAGGCGGCGTAGGGACGCTCGAAGACGATGTTTTCAAAGTCGACGGGATCATCGGCACTCATCACATCGGCGCTTCCACCGAACAAGCTCAACAGGCCATTGCCGAAGAGACCGTTCGCATCATTCGCGAATACAAAGAAGCCGGGCGAGCGCCAAACGTCGTCAACCTGGCGAAGAAGTCTCCCGCGACTCACCTGCTGGTCGTTCGGCATTACGATCGAGTAGGGGTGCTGGCGAGCGTGTTCGATCCGCTCAAGAAAGCGGGCATCAACGTGGAAGAAACAGAGAACATCGTGTTCGACGGAGCGGTCGCAGCGATCGCTCGCATTCACCTTGACTCGGCGCCGTCGGACGCCGTGCTGGATGCGATCAAGACGAACTCGAAAGACATAATCGAGTTGAGCCTGCTGAAGCTCTGACGATTTTGTAGTGCGGCGGCAAGGTACTCCGCGACGCCGCTTTCGCTTCGCGATCGATTCAATCACGAGACAAAGGCGGCGTCGCAGAGTACCTTGCCGCCGCACTCCAAAAAACTCCAGGATAGGAGAGGAAATCATGACACATAGAATCTACAACTTTTCAGCGGGTCCGGCCGTGTTGCCGCTGCCCGTTCTCGAGGAGGCTCAGCGCGATCTGGTAGAGCTGCCGGGCGTCGGGATGTCGGTGCTCGAGATCAGCCATCGCTCGAAAGCCTTCGACGAAATCATCCAGGGCTGCGAAGCCGACATCCGAACGCTTGCCGGCATTCCGGAGAACTATCACGTGCTATTCCTGCAAGGCGGGGCGTCGATGCAGTTCTCGATGGTCCCAATGAACCTGCTCCCCGCCGGCGGCAAGGCCGACTACGTCAGCACCGGCTCGTGGTCAAAGAAGGCCATCAAAGAAGCACAGAAGGTCGGGACGGTGAACGTCGCCGCATCGACCGAAGCAGACAGCTTCAAGCGGGTTCCCACACAAGACGAACTCAAGCTCGACCCCGAAGCCGCTTACGTTCACATCACCACCAACGAGACGATTCACGGCGTCGAGTGGAAGTACGACCCCGACACCGGCTCTGTGCCATTAGTTGCCGACGCTTCTTCTGACATCTTTGGCCGTCCGATCGATGTCGGTAAGTACGCGCTGATTTATGCAGGCGCGCAGAAGAACCTCGCCCCCGCCGGAGTCGCGCTAGTCTTCATTCGCGACGACATGCTCGCGCGCAGTCCGCAAGGCATGCACAGTATGCTCGACTACAACACTCACGCGAAGAACAAATCGCTCTACAACACGCCTCCGGTGTTTACGATTTACGTGATGCGGCTCGTGATGAAGTGGCTGATCGAGCAAGGCGGTCTGGACGAGGCCGAGCGGCGCAACAAAGAGAAAGCCGGTTTGATATACGACGCGATAGACTCGGGCGATTTCTATCGCGGCCACGCGCAGGCCGACTGCCGATCGTTGATGAACGTGACGTTCAGGCTTCCGAGCGAAGATCTCGAAAAGCAATTTGTCAGCGAAGCTACAAAAGCGGGGCTCGACGGCTTGAAAGGGCACCGGTCGGTAGGCGGCATCCGTGCTTCGATCTACAACGCGTTCCCGCTGGCGGGCGTCGAATCGCTTGTTGCGTTCATGAAAGAGTTCGAGCGCACGCACGGGTAAACTATAACGCCGGTTTGTCCCGACTCCAGGGAACGCGGCTGAGGTTGTGGCGGATCACTGCAAAATGACCGATCCGCCACAGCATTTTTAACGAACACGATTTATCGCCTTGAAGCGGTTTCTTGCTAAGTGTGGCAATGAGGCACAAAGTCCTGCCTTCAACCTTGAGAACGTTTTTTGCCCTGGTCAACCGACCGGGAGTTTCATTCTTCAATCCGGACACGTTGCCCCTCGTTGAAGGTCTTAGCCAGAAGCCAGACTCGGGTAAATCCCCTTATGAGAGCCCACGATATTGCAGCCTTAGATGCGGATGTTGATCGCTGCCCTGACTGCCAGGAGTCGCCAGCCTGCGCGGAGGGCTTGGGATACTCCGCCCAGGACTTGAGCGCGTACTACTACGAGCTTGATTGCTTATTGGCCCGGGTCGAAGTGGCTGAAACTCATTATAAGGTTCTGGGTATTGATTACCTTGCGACAACCGACGAAACAATAACCGCATACTTGAAGGCGAAGTTTCTGCTCGATCCGGCGACATACGGTCTGGACTTGAAGCCCGCGGAAACGTTCGGACCAAGAGTCGCGCTGGCTTTGGAACGAGTCCTGGCAGCCTATCAGACTCTTATGGATCTCGATCTGAGGCTTGAATACGACGGACGATTGTTTGGCTGGGGGCAAGCAGATTCAGGGCAAGGAAATTCAGGGCAAGGAGATTCAGGGCAAGGAGATTCAGGCCAGGGTGAATCAGGACAGCAAGCGACGATATCCTATGCCGAACGCACTAACACCGAGGACGAGAAAGCTAATCGAAGAGCGCGCGAGCGATTCGAACTCTCCATAGCCGTCGCGGTCACGGGCTACAGTGAGAACGCCGGCGACTGGCGCGAAGCCGGGCGGTCGATAGACCTGAGCCCCTCGGGTGGCTGCATACTTGTCAGGAGGCGCGTGCTCGTAGGCAACATCCTATACCTCAGGATGCCAATGCCAACGATCCTTCGCAAGCACGAGTTCATCGAACAGATCTACGCCACCTATGCGATCGTCCGCTGGATCAGGCCCCCGCGAGATGGATTCAGGCTTGTCGGGGTCGAGTTCATTGGGGAGCTTCCGCCGCCCGGCTTTTCCGAGCGGCCCTGGGCTACGTTTCATATCGGCAGTTGGCAGGGCGCGAACCGGAGAGCAGAACCACGCAACCGTGTGTCCGAGGCGATTGAGATCGAGTACTTCGACGAAGCAGAGCAACTCATAGAGAAGAGCTCGGGCTTCATAGAAGATATAAGCAGCTCAGGGGTCCGGGTGTGCGCGCAGGCGCCGCCGTTAGAGGCAGATCTGATCAGGATCATCAGGCCCAAGGCTTCGGTGGCTCTTTTTGCGGTGGTGCGCAACCGGTTCAGAGGACGTGACGGCTACGAGCGGCTGTGCGCGCAATTTGTTGGAGAAGGTCCTGACGACGACACTCAGGATCATTAGATTGACGCTTCACTAATCAACTTAACGATCCAAGCGGGCCTTCAAGAAGCACCCAGGTTAGCGAAGCCAGGCGGCGTTTTCGTTGACAGTGTCCGCGCGGGTATGGGACTATCCAAGCACTACCGAGACTGAGTAAAAACGAGAATGATAATGGAATCTTTAGACCCACTTCAGGAAGAGCTAGGGCAATACGAAGACAAGTGGGTTGCTATTCTGGAGTCGGAACGCAAGATCGTCGGCAGTGGCAATGATGCATACGAGGCTAAGCTCGCTGCAGATGCGAACGGTTATCCAGACATTGTACTGTTCAAAGTTCCTCGATTCGACCGCGCTCATATCTACTCTTGTGATATTCCGGTACGTTAAGATTAAGACACCCGATGGCGAGCTTATTCGTTTGCCAGCCATACCCATTCGTCTTGCCTGCAACAAGCAACATCAAGATGTCTATGCTTTGATAGATTCAGGGGCTGAGGTATGCGTCTTCAATTCCTCTATTGCCAGGACACTGAAGGTCGACGTTACGAAGGGCCAACTGCTGATCTTGAGCGGTTTGGTCGGAGCCGCTGTACCTGGCTACCTGCATCAACTTAATCTATCAATGCAAGGGCTGCCATCTGTCGATCTCCTAGTGGCGTTCACAGAGACCGAAGATCCTGGAATGCCCATATTAGGTCAGCGAGGGTTCTTCGATAACTTTCAAATCAGGTTTCAACGATACAAGGATCTAATAGAACTCTTTCCGAAGAGCACCAGCCTCTAGTCCTGCGCCATCACTCCACAATCACTCGATCTGTTCCTCCCCGACCAAACGTCCCGGGGTGGTACATCTCTTCAGCCTTTGACGGAGGCACCACGAACACTCCCGGAGTCGTAGCCCGCGCTACATACGAGTAGGTGTGAACGCCTTCCCATACAAGTGACGCGAACGCTTCTACGCGTTCGTCTCGCATGTTCTGGTGCTCGAACCACGGGCGGCTGAACCACCACCAGCGATCGGCGGTCTTGTCATTCGCGTCTTGAGGGATGCTTCCCGTGACCGCAAGCGCCGGGTTCAAAGCTTCAAGCCCCGCCGGAATCGGATCAACCAGAGCGACGTGATAGCGTCGCGATGCAAGGAACATCGTCAGCTTCACCCGCACACGAGCGCCCGCCTTGATGTGCCAAATTCCATCAGCGTCTTTTCGAACGTCGTCAGCCTTATCGACCGCTTCGTACACGCGCTCGACCGTGAAGCCGTGCTCTGACGGATCGAGTTTGAGACTGGCCGGCGCGTACTGCATGCCTATCCGGTAGTACAACCGGCCCGGACCTTCTTTGCTCAATATCAGATTCTGCGAGGCGGCGCTTTGAGCGAGCGCTCCCATCGGCACGTTCACGTTATAACGATCAGTCGACCGGCCCCTAAACTCATGCCCGCCGGCATAGGCCTCGCCGAGCCACGCGCGCGCGACGAAATCCGGCGTGACTTTTTCATAAGCCGCGAAGTACTTGTCGAGCGCAAGCAGCACGAAAGCGTTCTCCTGGGTGTTCTCCCAGCGGCCTTCCTTTCGATGCCCGAGCAAGCCTCGCACAATCTTCGGAATCAAATCGCTCGACGGCTGATCTTTGATTAGAGCCTCGAGTATCACGCCGTCAGTTCGCCGGTCCGAATGCAGCAGGAGATAATCACTGTCGCCGTACGAAGTCACGAAACTGGCTGTGGCAGCCTCTTCCGTGGCGTGATTGTTCAGATGCTTGCGGGTTGCGGCAAGCTCTGCCTGCGACGCCGTGTCACCCGACAACACCGACAGCAGCCAGCCAATGGCCTCGAGCGACAAGCCTTCGAGGCCCGCTTCGGCAATCAACCGCCGCGCCTTCCCAGCATCCCTGTCGCCCATCAGGTTTCGCACGTACAGCGAATATGCGACAAGCGCCCGGCGGGAATACGCGCCGTACCGCGCGGGTATGTGCTGCTCGATCTCGCGCAGGTACTTCTTCGAACGCTCGAACATCGGCGCCGGAACGTCGAAGCCTTTTTCCTTCGCCCGCTGAAGCGCGTGGGCTACGTGAATGCCAAGGTACGGCCACGCTTCATCGCCGCGACGCCAGAACCCGAAGCCGCCGTCGTCGTTTTGCATCGACGCGAGCCGTTTCAAATCTCGATCGACGGCGGCAATCATCTCCTTCGGTTCGGGCAGGCCCTTCGCCTTGAAGGCAGCGAGCACATCCTTCAACGCTGCGACTGCCAGCACTCGCGACGACAATTGCTCCGAACACTCGAACGGATACGCGACCAGGTAGAGCACTGCGTCGGTCAACGCCTGAAGCTCGGTCGATGAAGTGGTGATGTCGAGTCCGCCGAATTGTTTGATCGCGTCGCTCGGCGCCTTGACTGGCTGCGTGATAGCTCCATTGTCGATCTCTCCGTACGTCGCAAACGCTTCAGTCGTCGCCGGAGTCCAAACCGGCAATTCGATTTCGGCTGCGTCTGCCCACTTGCCCGACACGCCTGCGATTTGAAACCTCGCAGTTCCTGCCCGCTGAGCCGAAACCGGGAAGCGCACTTCCACCCGATCGTTGGCGGGGACATTCACTCGTCGGCCGGCGCCTTCGGTCAACTCGGCGTTGCCGGCTCTCAAGCCGACGGCAACATCCATCGGCGAATCGGTCTGGTTTTGCACGACGATTGGAAGTTCGATCTTGTCGCCGAAATTCAGGAACCTTGGCGCTGAAGGTCTAACCATCAGAGGCAATCGCGCGGTGATGTTTGATTCATTCGCGCCGAACTGCTTCCCGCCGGCGACTGCGATCGCCATCACTCGATAGCGAGTAAGGCTGTCGGGCAGTTTTACTTTGACAGTCGCGCGCCCGTTCGCGTCGGTCGGCACGGCGGGCGCAAACGTCGCAAGCGCGTTGAAGTTTTCTCGCATACGAATCTGTTCTTCAGATGCGCCGGTGTTAAGGTCTAAGACATTCCTCGCTTCCAACGGCAATGCCATCTTGCGGGCCATCATCGGCGCAGGAACGCCACCAGCAACACCGCCGGCAGTACCCCCGCTCACGTAAAAGCCTGATCGCTGCAGCTTTTCCGCCAGGTCTTCGGGAGCCGCAAGCAACACGTCTTGCCTCGAATGATAATCGCGCGCATCACCGTTACGTTGAGGGTAGAAGGTCGATATCGGATCGCCGACGCGATAACCGGTCAATGCAAGCACCGCTTCATCGACCACCACAACGGCGAGTTCGCTTCCGGCTACGGGCTTGCCATTGGCGTCTCGCACTTCGACGTCAATGATAGTTTCGCCGCCCGGCTCGAGAGCCTTGTCGCGCGGTTTCGCTTCAACTGCCAGCTTGCGCGAGAGCGGCGGGACCTGAAGGTTCAACTCGCCTTTCGCATAAGCCGGACGCTTCGGCAGTTTCTCCTGCGGCTTGCCTTCGTTATCGGTGCGCACCGCCGCGCCCACGAGATCGACCTGAACGTGGAGATTCGGAGTGTAAGCTTCCTCAATTGGAATCTTGAGAGTGTGTGACGCGCCGTCCATTTTGAATCGTTCTGAGCTCACGATGCCCGACCGCCTGAGCGTTAATACTCCCTCAGCCGGATAGAAGGGCGCTTGCACGAGAATCTCCGCCGTGTCGCCCGCTCGATAATCTTTGCGATCGGGAATTAATTGAGCGTCTTCCTGCTCGACGTTTCGCTTCGGTACTATCTTTCCGCCGGCGACCCAAAGGGTAAGCTCGCTCTCATTTTTCCGCTCGCGGTCGTCCTGGATCGTGGCGGTAATTCGATACTGCCCGCCCTCTTTTGTTTCGAAGCGGCACTGCACCGGCTCGGTAGCCGATCTCACCGTGCATTCCTGCGGGTTCGTCTCCTGCTGCTTCCACTCGCCTTTTTCAAACACCCAATCCATCAACACCGCGCGCATCTTTATTTCGCGTCCAGGGATGAGTTTGCCATCGAGATCGGTGACGATCGATTGCACTATGAGCGGCTCGCCTTTTTGCACGAAAGTGCGAGGGCTGCGAACGCCAACATAGAGATCAGACGGATGCACAAGGAGATTCGTCGATGCAGTCCAGGCCTGACGATTCACGTCCGTCACGCTCGCTTCGGCGGTGACAGTCGAGGGCTGAGGCGGATCGACAGACACGAAGTCCATGCGAAGCGTGTGCTTGCCCGCGGCGTCGGTCCGTCCGCTGAACGTTTCGACTTTCCTGTCTGCGTATGGACTACGTTCCATCCACCACGGGACCCATTTGCCGAAGGTGAAGTCGTCGCGATTGGGTGGAGTGAAGTGCGCGGTGGAGGTGGTGACTCGCCAGGTCACTTCGGCGTTGCTGAGCCCGCCGCCGGCATAATACGCGGCGTTCACAGTGGTGGTCGCGGTGTCGCCGACAAAGTGCGGGCCTTCGGAGGCTTGCGCAGTGACTTCGAACTCGGGCCGACGGAACTCCTGCACTTGAAACTGATGTGCGTATTTCATATTACTAGCGACGACGTCGGTCGAGGTTTCGAGTTGGAGGCTGGAGTAGCCGAGGTTCATCGTCGCCGGCAGCTCAAAAGCCGTGTCGAATCCGCCGAGCGCATCGATCCGCGCATTGCCTTTGAGCACTTCGTTGCCTTGTGAGTCCTTCACAGCATAAGCGATGCTCGACGGCGCACCGTCGAGCGAACCCACGTCGCCGCCTTTGCCGTCACCGACGCGGCGAATCCATCCCTTGACGTGAACTTCTTCTCCCGGGCGATACATCTTTCGATCGTCGAAGACGAACCACCGAAGCGAATAGCCCGGTTCATACTTCACCCAGTTGCTGTGGTCGTTCCACCAGTAGTTGTTTTCGGGGAGGATCGCAATGTCGTGTCCTTTGCGGGCGACGAGAATGCGCGAGCCGCCGTTTGAAGTCCCTGGAAGAGCTATGTGAGCGGTGCCATCCGTCTGGGTTGCCGCGGCGGCGGCGGAACGCAAGCCGGCAGCTTGCGCCCCCTCGATTGAAAGTTGCGCGCCATCGATCGGCTTGCCGTCTTTGAGCGACGTCGCCCAGCCAATCAACTCCGAGTTATCAACAAAAGCATCGAGGCCAATTTGACTGACCTGCGCCCACACGGCGACCGTGTCGCCATAACGCCTGACGCTCCCAACGGCCGGCTCAACAATGATGAACACTTGTCCGACGCCTCCGTCGAGTACCGGCGTCAGATCAAGACGAGTCTCGGCCAGCTCATCGGGTTTCGCGGTGACGCCGACGATCTTTGAAAGTGCCAACCGGCCGGGCGGCACTCGGGGGACTCGATCGTTGCTCTTGCGCATGTAAGCGAGAAACTGGGGCCAATGCTCGGGCCCTACCGAATAGAGACGCACTCTCAGGCGATTGTGATTGATGCTATAAACGGAGAACCGCGGAGGCGCTGCCGGATCAAGCACAACAAATTGCTTGTCGGGTCCCGCGAGCGCGGCTGGCGCCGACCCAACGTTGAAGACCATCGGCGCAGTTTGGCCGAGCGCTTGTCCGAACTGGTCACGGATCGCCGGATCGAGCGTCAGGCGATAACTCGTACGCCCTTTCTTGATTCCGCTGACGTTCAACGTGTTCCCGTAGACTGCGCTCTTCAAGCTGACGGGTTCTGACTTTTTACCAGCTGCGGGGATTTCTTCGATCCGCACCTGAGACTGCTCGAAACTGGATGTGTCGATCGGATTCGTGAACTGGACGCTCCACTGATCAAAGGGCGAACACTCACCTCGCCAACCGCACTCGTGCTTGACGACGCGCAATGCCCCGTAGATGCGAAACCCAAAACTTTGCGGGGTCGTTGTGGTTCGCGGGCCTTCAGCCGAGGGAGTGCCCCGCCCGATTGTCACCTTAACGGAAGAACCTGAAGGCAATGGGCCTGTCGCCCTGCCAGAATTAACGACTCGGAACGCCAGCCAGCGGTCTTTAGGCGCACGAGCGGCCAGCTTACTCACAACATCGTCGGCGGACACTTCTGCGTCTGTGGCGAGGCGCGTCCTCCATTCCAGAGGGTCTGAACCCACCCGAATAGTATTGACGACCTTGGATGGATCGATGCGCTGATCGAACTCGACGAAGATCAGCGGGTCGCGCACGGTCGGGCCGTCGTTCGGATAGGACGACTTCAGTACCGGCGGCGGGGTCGTGAACTTCCAAACCTTCGCCGCCGCGAGAATGGCTCCTGTGGCCGATTTCGTGCCAGCAGGGATTTCAGCGGTGTACTCAGTCGCCATCGGGAAGTGGCCTTCGGTTTCAAAGAGCAGCGTCTTCGTGCCCACCCACCGCCAGTGGCCCGACGGCTGCGGAGTGAGCTTGACCGGCACTCCCGCGGCAATCGTGTCCTGATGCGACGTGACTGCCACCATCGGCTGCGAGAACGTTACCGAAAGTTGAGGGACCAACGGCACATCGCCTTCCGGCGAGTAGCGCAGCACCTCGAGCGGGCCGCTCGTCACACTGTCCGGCTTATCGAGTTTTTCCGGCGGCGGAAACGAGTCTGCGATGGTCTTGCCAGTTCGCGGCGGCGGAAGCGAGCGATCTCGCAGCGCGAAGTCATTCTGGTCATCCGGGTCCGTCTTGATTGGACGCAGGCGCTTGAGGACCGCTTCCGTCTCGTCATCAGAAAGCTTACTCGCGGGCGCGGTCGCCACGGGCGCGGGCCGTTCTGCGACGGGAGCGCCTTCGCTGAGCTTAAGTTGTAAACCCTTGAGCGCGTCAGTGATTTGCACAATTGGTCTCTGACGACGGGCGATTTGCGATTCTGCTACGCGGTCAAAGACAAATGTAAGCTGTGAGACTATGAGCAGGGCACACGTAACAGTCCTGAATCGGATTAACATAAACGTTCCTCGTTTGCATAATGACCAATCGGGCTAAGCACGGGCGGATTATACCCTCAATATGTCATGTTATTTGAACCCGACGACCCATGTTTTGTTGCAACAATCTCGTATCCCGGCGGTGATCGCTGCCGTACTAGCAATTCTGGCGACCTTTCATTCAGATAGAATGTGACGGCGATGTCCGACAAACTTCAGTTTGTCGTTTTGAGCAACTATTATTCATGAGCCTTCGACAAACTGAAGTTTGTCGGACACCTTCAGGAGGAAGTAATGCTTCGTATTCGCAAACTCATAGCTATCGTGACACAACTGGCTGTGGTAGCCACTTTCGCGTCCTCGACCGCGTTGGCGAGCAGCGGCAACGGCCGCGATAAAATAACGCCGGATGATTTGAAAGAATGGTTGAGCTATTTGGCTTCCGATGAACTCGAGGGGCGCAATACCTACACCGAAGGACTTGGCCTCGCGGCTGCTTACATAGCCGAGCATCTTCGTTCCTGGGGTGTGAAGCCGGGCGGGCCGAACGGCTCTTACTTTCAACGAGTCGCGGTGCTCGGCATCAAAAGCGATAACAACTCGACGATCACCGTTGAAGCAAATGGCCAGACGCGAACGTTCAAGAACAAAGAAGGCGTAATGTTTCCCGCAAACGTCGGCGGCAAGCGCTCCATCACATCCGATCAAATCGAGTTTGTCGGCTATGGCCTGAACGCGCCGGCGATCAAGCACAACGACTACGCCGGCAGGAACGTGAAAGGCAAGACTGTGGTGTGGCTGGGAAGCACGCCTCCAAAAGGGATGGAAGACCGGCAGTACCTCCGCATGCTGAGCGGGCGTTCGCGCTACGCCACCGAGCAGGAAGGCGCGATGGCAAGCATAGGAGTCGCAGGCAACTTTCGACGCGGCCAGCGCGCCGGCGCAACAGCTCAAGGTGGTCAGGGTCAAGGTGGTCAGAGACCGAGCGCGCAGGGACAAGGCGCTCAAGGACAAGTTGCTCAAGGCCAAGTTGCTGAACAGGGTGGCCGGCCGGCGGCTAATCAGTTTGGCGGTGGTCAAGCGGACGGCTCGGACTTCACGACCGTGCAGCGACTCGACGCGTCAATACCTCCGGCCGTCACGGCCCAGGACGACTTCTTCGATTTCCTGCTGAGCGGCGCAGATGTCAGGTATGCCGAGTTGAAAGACAAGGCCGCCAAGGGTGAGCCGCTGCCGACCTTCACGCTTAAGAACGCGCGAATCACCTTCAACCTCGACGCTAATTATCAAGTGGTGCGAACACAGTACACTCGCAACGTCATCGGCATAATCGAAGGCTCAGATCCGAAACTCAAAGACACTTATGTAGCTTTCGGCGCGCACTACGATCACGTCGGCTACGCGGAAGGCGAGGTGACTCAAGTCGCGAACGCGTCAGTTCGCAACGGCGCTCGAGGCCGAGTTACCGAAGGCGCGATCGAGGATCGCATTTGGAACGGCGCTGATGACGATGGATCGGGAACCGTCACTATCATGGGTCTCGCGAAGGCCTTCGCCACCGGCGCGAAACCGCGTCGCTCGCTGCTGTTTGTCTGGCACGCTGGGGAAGAAAAAGGGCTGCTCGGCTCGCGCTACTACGCGGATTATCCGACGGTGTCGATGGATAAGCTGGTCGCGCAAGTCAACATGGATATGGTCGGCAGAAATCGCGACAACAAGCCTGAGGAGGGGAACACTGTTTACGTAGTCGGATCTGATCGGATAAGCACCGAGTTTCACAACATCACCGTCGACGCGAACGGCTCGCTCACCAAACCCCTAGCCCTCGACTACGAGATGAACGATCCGACGGACCTCGAGCAGGTTTACTATCGTAGCGACCATTACAGCTATGCGGCAAAGGGAATCCCGATTGTGTTTCTGACGACCGGGTTGCATCAGGACTATCACGCGAACACCGACAGTGTTGAGAAGATCAACTTCGAGAAGATGGCGCGCATAGGTCAGTACGCTTACGAGATCGGCGCGCGCACCGCGAATCTCGATCACGCGCCGGCACGCGACAACCGCGGCCCGCGAGTCGGTAAAGGAAGCGCCGGCAAGCTCTAGCAGGCTGCTGAAAAAGCAGATGATGTATGAGTATTCAGTTCAAATCCCACCAACGCAGTTGGTGGTTCGTTCATACTCAGCCTACGCAAAAGGCACTGAGCCCGGGTCCCGAATCCCACCAACGCAGTTGGTGGATGGTTCATATCCAACCTGTCTTTGATCAGTCGCAAAGTGAATCTGACCGGAGAGTTAGGCTGGGTATGAACAATCCACCAACTGCGTTGGTGGGATTATTGACAATCCGATTGAGAGGTGTCGCATCCCTTTTTCAGCACCCTGCTAGACGTTTCTTACTCAGCGACCAGGAAGACATCGAAGGCCCAGCGACCAAGCTGCTGGTGTCTTGCGCCATACACTTTCGCACGATACCGGAATATGTTCCCATTACTGTCGTTGCGTCGCGATTCGTGATAATCGAGATCAATTGCATAAACGCCGAGAGACGGTAATGTATGCAACTCGCCCGGTTCTGAAATGCCGTTGTGGTTATCGTCTTGCCAAAGTCGCAGAAATGAAAAGACCCTATCGTTGCTGTCGATCACTCCGTCGCCGTTTCCTCCCTGCGCAGGCTTGTCATAGTCAGCGAGAGCAAGAAAGCCGTTCGGGTTCGGGGAGGGTGGCTGAGGTGTGAAGTTGCCGAATAATTCTCTGCCGTCGTCGATCCTTCCATTGCCGTTACGATCCATCGCCAGCCAGACGTCATCTACGCCTTGTGACGTTTGACTGTGGAAGTACTCGTATAGCAGGCAGTAAGGACGAAATGGATAATGTAATAAATACTGCCAATGACAGTGCAAGGAAACGATGGGTTTTCATTGGCCCGCCCTTATCTGTCCTGTGCTACAGTCTCGTGTACTAAGTTCAAAAAGGCTCTAACGTCTTGGCCCCGGTAGGCGCTGAACTGGTCTCCGCCATCTAACGGGATAACCCTTTCTGATTTCAATTCGTAAGCAGTGACGATGTGGTAGGTTTGAGACTCGTTATCGTATTTCAAGAAGAACAGGTATCTGCGATCAACACGGGGCATCCCTTGGTCATTGATTCGGACTAGAAAGAGGCTGCCCGATTTCAGTCTGACGACCCCACCTTCTCGCCCCGTTACAATCAAACCACCAACCGTGAGCGGGAAGGCGGTCTTGTTCTTCAAAATGTCGATTATTTTTATCGAGAATTCGGAGTACACCCCCGTCCTGTCTTCTGATTGGAAAGCCGCAGCGTCAGTGACGTCGCCAATAGCAATTACTTGGCTCTCCGTTACTGGCAACGGCGGCAGTCCGATGTTCCAATGCGTGTGTAAGTCGTAGCCTTCTGAAGCCATTTCACCGAACGGTTGAGGCGCCCGATTGTTATAAAGACGGCTCTTCGTCTTCCGGATATCGGGTGAGCGATTCACAGAAGAAATCTTGTTATCGCTGTCGTAGTCCACGATCGGCCCGGCATAATTCTCAAGATGCTTTTGAGTTCTAGTGTCTTTCTTAGCCTGCGCCTGCTTCGAACCATCCGAAGGCCGCGCAGCTAACACGGCGGTGATAACCACGATCAAGACAATTAAATAAGCTCGTTTCTTTTTGAGTGATTCCATGAGTATTCCCCTGACGACCTGTTGGTACTATCTTCGAAGCTACCAAGAGCGCTTTGCCTAGCCCACAACTTCTATTAGCCCGTTCTCAACAGTGAAATGTGCTTTCTCGACTGGGTCGCATGGGCATCATATACCCCCTTTCAGAGGTAATGTTGTGAGGACCGGGAAAACATAACGGTTACATTGTTCTCGCTGTCGATGCAGCGAGTGTGTGATTGTAATCACTGGACAACGACCAGCCCAACGCTACTGCGACTTGATTTCTGAGTCAAGAAAAAAGTGCTGAGGCGTGTTGTCAGTTCAGTGGACACTTAAATAATGAGGGCGTGCCGAATCAGAACTGTGCCGACCAGAGCCAGTGCGAATCGTACCGGGAGGTTAGACCTTGATTTCATTTGTCATTACCTCCTTTACATTGCGCCAAAAGAATTTCCGGGCGCGCGTCTTGATGAGCACCCGTACGTCGAAACTTCGCCGAAAGGATCGATTCAACGCTCGCGGCAGAGCAGCATAACTATGTTCATGCGGTAAGGCACCGGCAAGCTCGCGCTTCAGTAGTGACAGCGAGTCTGTAGAAACGTAATTCGGTCATCGTTGAGGCTGCAGTCGCTCAACCGACTGTTGCAGCCGCGCCAACTCCTCTGTGAGCTGATCGATTCTCCTGAGAACCTCAATGTGACGCTCGGCTTCGGGGCCCGGTTTCTTGCCGGTGAATGCGAATGTCCCGCCCGGCTCCAGCTCCGCGCGCTCGACCTCATTCAGTGAACCGAAGCCCTGCTTGTGTGCCGCCGACTCGAGCTCGGTCATGGTTATCAACTCCTTCTTCAGGCGGTCGTGCTTGATTTGACCGTCCTCGATCAACACATCCGAAACGCCTTCGACCAGCCGATCGACCTTGTCATGCTTGAAGAGAAAGCGAACGACCATGTAGTTCACCACCAACAACGTAGTTGCACCGATCAGCCCCCCGCTCACGGAGTTGTCGTTACCGATAATCGCGTTCTGCACGGTGTTTGAAAGCGTCAACAGCACGACCAGATCGAAAGGATTTAGCTGCGCGAGCTCGCGCTTACCTGCGAGTCTGAGTCCGACAATCAGAAACAAATAGACGATCACAGGCCGAATTATTTTTTCGATGATCGATGTGTCCGGGTGGAATAGGTCGCTCCAGATCTTCGAGTCCATGTTGTTCGGTGCTCCTCCGTTTGTGAGGTGGGGTCCACGATCGCAAGGCAGGATAAACTTTAGTCCGCGACGGCGATAAAGAGAAGCTCGTTACCGGAAGGATGAATTCATTCAGCGTGCGGCGGGTTCGGGCGGTTCACACCTGACACCGGCCGCAGAAATAAGAAGTGCGGCCTCCGATCGTCTTCTTCTCTATCTGCTCAGCGCAGACTTTGCAGGAGGCCCCGCGCGCGTTGCGCGAAACCAAAAAGTCGGCAGGAAATTCTTCTTCGCCCGCGGTTCGAATCGAGCGCCTTAGCACTCGCCGGGTTTCGCGATGAATTCGCTTTCGTTCCACGTCGCTCAAAGTCGATGCGAGCCGGTCAGGTCGCACGTTGGCTTCAAACAGAATCTCATCCGCATAGATGTTGCCGACGCCGGCAATCATCTTCTGATCCATGAGCAGCGGCTTGATCTGCCGCCGTGGGCGCTCTTCAATCAGGCGCTCGAAGAAGGCCAGGCTGAAGGCGGCGCCCAGCGGTTCGGGTCCCATCTCTTTGAGCGCGAGCACCTGTGAAACGTCATCGACCAACATGACGCGGCAGATCTTGCGCGGGCAGGTGAACGCGAGTCGCCACCCGTTTGAAAGCATGAATTCAATGCGCGTGTAGTCCGGCCGTTCTTTGGCTGATTTGTAGTAGCCAAGATCACCGCCCATACCGAAATGCAGAATCAGCGACCGGCCATCGTCGAGAGCAACAATGAGGTACTTGCCGCGCCTGACGGCTTCAACGAAGCATCTTCCCTGCAAGCCTCGCGCGAATGCGCGCGCGCCTGGCCGTCTTATGATGTTTGGCGCGGTCACGATCACCCGGTCAACGCAGCTACCGAGCGCGGTCTTTCGAAAATAACGCAGTTGGGTTTCTACTTCAGGAAGTTCGGGCATAACAGAATGATACGTGAAACGTGATGCGTGAAACGTGACGCGTGATTCGCGATCCGTGATCTTAGTCGGACCTCACGGTCGGGAGTCACGCTTCACGAATCACGTTTCACGTTTCACGCATCACGTTTTACTCTCGCCACATATTCTCAAACCTGGTGAACTCTTTGAGGAACGCCAATTCAATCGTGCCGGTAGGACCGTTGCGTTGCTTGCCGACTATCAATTCGGCCTTGCCCTGATTGTCGTCGGTCGGGTTGTAGAGCTCTTCGCGATAGATGAAGCACACCACATCGCTGTCCTGTTCGATGGCGCCGCTCTCTCGCAAATCGCTGAGTTGCGGCTTGTGTTCGCTGCGCTGCTCGGGCGCGCGCGAAAGCTGAGACAGAGCGATGACCGGAACGTCCAGCTCCTTCGCGAGGATCTTCAGGTCGCGCGAGATCTGTGACACTTCCTGCTGGCGAGATTCGATTCGACCGCGCCCCGCCATCAACTGAAGATAGTCGATGATTAGAAGATCCAATCCGTGCTCGGCCTTTAGACGGCGGCTCTTCGCGCGCATCTCAAGGACTCCAACGCCGGGCGTGTCGTCGATGAAGACTTTCGTTTCACACAACCGTCGCAGGCCATCGGCTAGTCTCGCCCATTCTTCGCGATTGAGATAACCGGTCCTCAAACGGTGGGCGTCCACTCGAGCTTCCGAACAAAGCAGCCGCGACACAAGCTGCGGGGCTGACATCTCGAGGCTGAATATTCCAACCACGTTTGCGTTCTTCGAAGCGTACTGAGCCATGTTCAGCGCCAGAGCGGTCTTTCCCATCGACGGTCTCGCCGCGATGACGATCAACTCCTGGCGTTGGAGACCCGAGGTCATCCGGTCGAAATCGGTAAAGCCGGTCGGCACCCCGGTAATCATCTCGGGACGGCCGGCCATCTGCTCGATTTGTTCGAGACGTTGATGAGCGACGTCTCCGACATACTGGAAACCGACACGCGCGCGGTCTTCGGCAATCTGGAAGATCATCTGCTCGGCCTTGTCGACGATCACTTCGGCTTCGTCTTCTTCTTCGAACGCCAGCGCGATGATCTGATTAGAAGCGGTGATGAGCTTGCGGAGCATCGACTTTGCTTTGACGATCTTTGCATAAGGCTCGATTGTGTCGGTCCGCGGAACGCCGTCGATGAGTGATGCGATGTAGGTCGCGCCCCCGATCTGTTCGAACTCGCCCGCCCGGCGCAGCTCATCGCTGAGGGTGATTAGATCGATCGGCATTATGCGCTCGGTGAGCGCAATCATTTTCTCGAAGATTCGCCGGTGAGAATCGAGAAAGAAATCATCGCGGCGCAGGAGCTCGATGGCTTGATTGCAGACGGCATTATCAAGAAGGATTGCGCCCAGGATGGAGCGCTCGGCTTCAATGTTGGAAGGGAGGCCCTTTTCGAAGAAGGGATCGCCCGTTGCCGCTCGCGACATAAGTTAGTCTCACCCGACCGCGTTGAAAAACCTGGTTTTTGAATCGATGCTTGGCGTGTTGCAGAGCGGTTCAACAATCAATCTGCAAGGCAACTTGCGGAATACTGCGCTCTCAGCCTGCCGGGCGCGATGATACCAATGAAGACAGCGAAGCGTCCAGAAGCATGTAGGGGCGGCCCTCCGTGGCCGCCCCTGATTGCAAGTGGAAGTTGGCCGACGACCGAGGGGCGGCCACGGAGGGCCGCCCCTACATGCTATTCAGCCGCGCCTTCCACGTACGAATCGGAAGCTTCGGGTGCATCCGCCGATGTCTCAACAACCGGTTGCTCGCTCGAGTCAGAGGCCGTGGAATCGGCTTCCGGAGCCACTTCCGCGGCGGCCTCGGCTTCCGGGGCCTTCGCCTCCTCGGCGGCGCCTTCCTTGCGCACAAGCACTTTCACAGAAGGGCTGACGTCGCGGTGCAGCTTGATGGTCACGTCATAATCGCCGACTTCTTTGATGTGTTCGCGCAAGCCTATCCTTCGCCGCTCAACCGTGAGCCCTCGTTCTTTGAGCGCTTCCGCGATGTCGAGCGCGGTGACCGATCCGAATAGGATCCCGTGCTCACCCACTCGCCGTTCGAAGCGCAGCTCGAGACCTTGCAGCTTCTCGGCTTCCGACTGAGCGGACACGCGCTCGCTGTCTTCACGTTTTGCAAGTACACGCCGCTGATCGTCGATCATTCGCTTGTTGCCGGATGTGGCCTTAATCGCCAGCTTCTGAGGCAACAGATAGTTTCGCCCATAACCGGCTCGCACGCGCACGACCTGCCCGCGCTGGCCCAGGTTATCTATGTCTTCACAAAGCAGTACATCCATGTGTGCCATTTGATAAGTCCTCGCTAAGAGTCCGTAGTCAGTAGTCCGTAGTCCATAGCTACGGACCACGGACTACTGACTACGGACTGACACCTAATCCAAAGTGAACGGCAGAATTGCGCAATTGCGCGCGCGCTTGATCGCCGTAGCGAGCATGCGTTGATGGGGCGCGCAAGTGCCCGATATTCGCCGGGGCAGGATCTTGCCGCGCTCGGGTATGTAGCTCCCCAGCAGCCGGCCATCCTTATAGTCTATGTAGTCGACTTTGTCGGCGCAGAATCTGCACGACTTGCGCGCGCGTATGAAGCGCCGCCCGCCGCCTTGTCCGCCTTGCCGGCCGCCTCGATCGTCGCGGCGGTCATCGCGCCGGTCGCGATCTCTTGGTTCGCTGCTCATATTTCGTCCTCCTCGTCATCGTCATCGACATCCTCGGTGATGGGAAGCGCAGGTTCGCGGCGGCGATTCCGCCGTGAGCCGGCGGACGCCGCGGCGCGAGCGACTCGACGCACGCGGAACTTCTCGGCGCGCTTCAAATCTTCGTCGATGCGGATCGTGATGTAGCGGATCACCGCATCGGTTACCCGCATGCGCCGCTCGAGTTCGGCGATCTCGGCGCCGGTTCCTTCGAGCGTGAAGACGACGTAATAGCCTTCGGTGAATTTCCCGATCGGGTAGGCGAGTCTGCGGCGGCCCATTCGATCGATCTTCGCGATCTGGGCCCCCTGGTTGGTTGCTACGTCACTCAGTTGAGTGACAAGGTTATCGACGTCGCTCTCCTCAACATTCGGAGCGACAATAAACAGGACTTCATAAACTCTCATCAGAGAGTATCCTCCTTTTGGATTACACTTGCTTCGACACCGCAACTCAAAGTCGCCAATCTCTAATCTCAAATTTCAAATCTGAGATTTGAAATCAAATGCTTCGAATCGCCATGCGCGACGCATCGGTTAAGCCCTGGCCTCAAGGCCAGAGCAAGGAGATTCAGCAATAGAACCTCTTGAGAAAGAACAAAGAATGAAACGTGATGCGTGAAACGTTATACGTGACCGGCGCTTCATCAAACCACGCATCACGTCTCACGCCTCACGTTTCAGTCACAGGCTTCACACGCTCGTTGAACAACGCCATCGCGTGTTCGACGCCTTCCGTCAAAACCACCTCGATCGCATCCGCGGCCCGTTCGAGCGCTTGATCCAACGCCGCACGATCGCGTTTCGGAATAGGCGAAAGCACAAAAGACGCAAGGTCTTCGACCGGATGATCCGGTCTGACGCCGAGCCTCACTCGCGCGAACTCCTGCGTTGCGAGCCTTTCAATGATCGATTTCAAACCCTTCTGGCCGCCGGCGCTTCCTCGCGCTCGCACGCGGATCGTTCCGAACGGCAACGCTACGTCATCGCAAGCGACGATCAGGTTCGAAGGCTCTGCCTCGCCGTAGTGCTCGAGCAGAGGGCGGGCCGCGTCGCCGCTCAAATTCATAAACGTCTGCGGCTTCACCAGCAAGATTCGCTGACCCGCCAGCGCCACTTCGGCGATCTTCGCATTCGATTCGTTGCGAAAGCGGCGCCCACCGGCGCGTTCAAATAATCTGTCAACGAGCATGAACCCGAGATTATGCCGGGTCATCTCGTACTCAAGCCCCGGATTCCCGAGCCCGACTATTAACTTCATGGTCCGTAGTCCGTAGCCAGTAGTCCGTAGTCAGCTTGTTCTTCACTACGGACCACTGACTACGGACTACGGACTATTTACTCTTCGTCGCCCTTGCCCTTCTTTATCACTTCAGGCTCGGCGCCCTCGGCGGCTTCTCCTTCAACCACAGCAGCAGGCGCAACTTCTTCAACCATTCGCGGCGCCAGTACGCCGGCGACTATCTGGTGCTCGTCCGCGAGCACCTTAACCTTCTCGCGGTCGTACACAAGATCCGCGACGGTCACATGATCGCCGATTTGAAGATGCGAGACGTCGACCTGCAAGTGCTGTGGAATGTCTCCGGGAAGGCACTCGACTTCGATTTCGCGAAGTTGAACCTCGAGTATTCCCCCGTCGGTCTTAACACCTGCCGGCTCACCGAGCGTTTCAACCGAGACGTCAACTCTCGTCAACGTAGTCATCGACAGCCGCAACAAGTCCGCGTGCAACAAGCGGCCCTTTATGGGATCGACTTGATAGTCCTTGATGATCACGTTAGCCGGCTCGCCATCGCCTTGCGGAAGCGCGATTTTGAAGATTGTATTCTGGCCCGAGCCGGAGCGGAGAATAGTGGCAAGCTCTTTTGCATTTATCGCCACCGCCGAAGCTTCCCCGCCTTCGCCGTAAACTGCAGCCGGAATCATCCCTTGCGCGCGCAATCTGCGAGCAGGGCCTTTGCCGGTCCCCTCACGAGAACTGGCGGTAATGGTTATGTCCTTGATCATTTCTTTAACACTCCAGGGTGATTCGTGAAACGTGAAACGTGATTCGTGAAACGTGATTCCCTGATTCGTGAAGGAACCAATCACGGATCACGCATCACGTTTCACGCATCACGCATCACGCGTCCCATCTTCAAATAAACAACTTACTGACCGACGTCTCGTCGTGCACCGAAAGAATCGCCTCAGCCAGGAGCTTAGCGACGCTCAAACACTTGATCTTCGGAGACTCACAGGCTGACGACATCGGAATTGTGTTAGTCACTACCAATTGCTCGATGGTCGATGCCTCGATTCTCTCAACCGCCGATCCGCTCAACACCGCGTGCGTCGCGGAGGCCAGCACCGACTTCGCCCCGTTCACCTTGAGCGCTTCGGCTGCCTTCACCAGCGTCCCGGCGGTGTCGACCATATCGTCAACAATCAGGGCCGTCCGCCCTTCGACTTCACCGATTACGTGAAGCACTTCGACTTCACCGAGCCGTTCGTAGTCGCGGCGTTTGTCGATGATCGCCAGTTCCGCGTCCAGGCGCTTCGCATAAGCTCTCGCTCGCTCCACGCCTCCCGCATCCGGCGCAACCACGGTCAGGTTCGGCAGCTTCAGCTCCTGAAAGTAACCGACCAGCACCGGCGCGGCGAACAAGTGATCCGCCGGAATATCAAAGAACCCCTGGATCTGACCCGCGTGCAAATCAAAGAGCAGCACGCGATCGGCGCCGGCCTCGGTAATCAGGTTCGCAATCAGCTTCGACGAGATCGGCACGCGCGGCCGGTCCTTGCGATCCTTGCGCGCGTAACCGTAGTACGGTATCACCGCGGTGATTCGCTTGGCCGACGAACGCCGAAACGCGTCGATCATTATCAGCAGCTCCATCGCATTCGAATCGACCGGCGGACAAGTCGGTTGAACGATGAAGCAGTCTTCGCCGCGAACGTTTTCAAGAATCTGAAAATTGAACTCGCCGTCCGAGAAGCGACTCACCTGGGCTTTGCCGATCTCGATGCCCAGGTGATGGCAGATCTCTTCAGCGAGCGTCCGATTCGCGTTTCCGGAAAAGACCTTGATATTCACACAGCCTCCACAAAATCGAGGATGGAAGATAGAAGATCGAGGATCGATCATCGATTCTCAATCGTCTATCCTCGATCCTCGATCCTCGGACTTGGCTGGGGAGGGAGGATTCGAACCTCCGAATGGCGGCTCCAAAGGCCGCTGCCTTACCGCTTGGCGACTCCCCAGTATTAAGCTGATTAAGTATTAGACTGGAACTCGCCGCGCTAGCGACAAAGCCAGCCGATAGCTATTGTCATATGGCATCGGCTCATGCGCAAACTGCGGGAAGTCCGACAAACTTCAGTTTGTCGTTATGCCGCTCGTCTTCGGCAAACTTCTTCGACAAACTAAAGTTTGTCGGACCCGCAAACGATGCTCATTGGAAGATCGTGGCGTGATACTCTTGCCGGTCCACCGTGTGAACGCGCTCGGCCCAATAGCCGAACTCACGCATTTCTAACTCGGCCCGGCCGGCCATCTCCGAATTATCAAAGACCCCAAAGACAGTAGCGCCGCTGCCGGACATCAGAGCGTGTTTCGCGCCCAGGCTGAGAAGCCTTCGTTTGACTTCCGCGATTTCTGGGTGAGCGGCGAGCACTGGCGCTTCCAGATCGTTTCTCGCCACGAGCGGTAGCTCACTGATGCCTTTAGCGGCCAGTAAAGTAAAGGGTATGATAGAAGCCGCCTCTGAGGTTGTCAACCGCGGGAGAC
>DATNBZ010000016.1:0-22919 GCA_035607285.1 Blastocatellia bacterium
TTCTTGGGTTCGGCTTGATGTGTTATCCCTTCCTGCGCTCGATGGCTCCGCGCGCGAAGCCGGGCCAACCGTTATCGTCGAAGCCTGAGCGAGCCACCGATCAAACCAGCGAGCTGACCGATCCTCTTACGCCGGAGCTTCCGCCGATTCAGGCGAGCGTTACCGAACAGACTACGAAGTTTCTTGAAGAATCCGAGGCGCGAATTCCTGTGCGCAACACCGGGTCCGTCTCTAAGTGAAAAGTCCGAGCACTGCTCGCGGGAAGAGGTTCCGGGGCGCGCGGAAACGGGCCCGTATTCGCAGACATGTTAGTGATTGTCAGTGAAGCGGACTTCGCCTATAATCGCCCTTCATCGTGGCCACTCAGATAGACAAACGCGACCTGCCGTGGGTTGCCTTCACAGCCGTGTCCTTTGCCGGAGGCCTCGCTGTGTCATGGCACCGCTGGGGTAACCCGCTTGTAGACTGCGGGCGCGAGATGAATCAACCACTCCGACTCATCCGCGGTGAGATGCTGTATTCCCAGGTGCGCCACATCTACGGCCCGCTTTCTCCTTATGTCAACGCGACACTCTATCGGGTATTTGGGCCCTCGCTTGCCGTGCTGTACGCCGACGGTATCCTGACTGCAATTGGTATTCTGGCGGTGGTGTACTGGCTGTCGCGCCGGTTGATGAGTCCCGCGGCATCGACGGCGGCTACGCTGAGCGTGATGTGGCTGTGCGCTTTCAAGCAAGCCGGCAATTACATATTGCCTTACTCTTATTCTGCGCTTCACGGTTGTGCGTTAGGCTTGGCGACTCTTGCGCTGCTGATTCGATTTGTCGAACTGAGCGCGGGAGCGCAGGTCGCGCCGCCTGAAGGCGCCGAAGGCCGCGTCGCCGGTTCAGTATCTCGACGCGCTTCTGTTGCATTGTTGCTGGCGGGCGCAACTGCCGGGTTGGCGGCGCTGGCGAAGACCGAGATGGGGCTTGCGGCGCTTTGCGCGGGTGTAATCGCGGTGGTGCTATCGGGTTATCCGAGTTGGCGGCGGGCATCGATTTGGGGAGTAATGTTCATCGCTCCGGCGGCATTGCTTCTTGTTGGTGTTTACGGATACATCAGTTCGCTGGTTGGGTGGCGAACGCTCGCGGAAGACAGCTTACTGTTTTTGCGTCACTTGCCGCCGGACCTGGTTTATTTTAACAAACGGGTATCCGGGTTCGATCAGCCGGTGCAGTCAACAATTCAGATGATCGGGGCTGCCGCGCGTCTCGCGGCGCTTGCGGTCACCATCGCCGCAATCAGCCTCTTGCTGACGCGTGGAAGGAAGACTGCGGCGGGCGCTCGCGTTGCGATCGTCGACCATTTCAGCGTGAGCGATGCGGGACGAGCGAGCCACGGCCAGATCTGGCTGCTGCTCGCGGCTTCGATATTAGTCTTCGTGTTGATACCGTTCACCGGCTCGCTGGCCTTCGAGACAGGTCCATATCTGGCGATGCCGCTTCTGCTGCTCGGGCTGATGGGGCTGGCGTTTGCAAGACATCGAAAAGAGATTTCCAGCGGCGCATTCAACCCCGCCACAATATCGCTGCTGATCGTCCTGGTTTACGCGCTCGCGAGTCTTGCTCGCGTGATTCTGCGGGTCCGAAGTGGGGGCGCTTACAGTTCGTATTTATTGCCTGCGTCGGTAATCATCTTCACTTATGCCTGGGCGCATCCGTTCGCCAACCTGTTTCGCGACCACAGGACCAGAAATCTCGCGCGCAACATCGGGATCGGTTTGATAATGGCCGACGCAGTACTGACCGCCGGACTCCTCTCATATCGCTTTCTGGATAAGAACACATATACACTGGAGACCGCGCGCGGCCCGATGCTGACGATCCCCGACGTTGGCGCGGCGATGAAGGAAGCGATCATCCTGATCAACCGCGAGACCGTCGAGGGAGAGTCGGTCGCCGTCATGCCCGAAGGAACGTCGCTGAACTTTTTTACCGGCCGGCAGAACCCGCTCCGGGAAGAAATAACAACGCCGGGCTACCTTGATCTCGATGGCGAGCGCCGAGCCATCAATCAACTCGAGCAATCCAATACAAGATTGGTGCTGATCACAAATCGGCCGACTTCGGAGTTTGGACCGAAGGTATTCGGAAAGGATTACTGCAAGGTGTTAATGGGGTGGATCGAACAGAACTTCGAGGAATGCGGGATCCTGGGACCCGACCACGATCCGAACCTGCAGATCGGAGACAAGACGTTCTTCATTCGAGCATACCGAAAGCGGACCCTGGGAGCGCAGGCATCCTTGCCTGCAGCTTTTCGCTCAATTCAATTCTAGACCGCCTGCAACGGGCATAATCGTGAACCCGCAGTATCCGTGAAGATCCGTCAAATCAGCGTCATCCGTGGCCTATTCTTCAGAGGAATTGTTAGATAACGTCGCATAGACCACGGATGACGTGATTTGACGAATATTCACGGATCATTTAATCCCCTGGTCGCACGGTATCTTGATCTGCTTCTCCTTCGCCGTTTGGATCGCGTCGGCATAACCGGCGTCGGCGTGTCTCGCGACTCCAATCCCAGGATCGTTGGTGAGAACGCGATTCAACCGCCGCGCTCCGTCTTCAGTGCCGTCGGCCACAGTCACCTGTCCGGCATGAAGTGAATAACCGATCCCGACGCCTCCGCCGTTGTGAATTGAAACCCAGCTCGCGCCGGATGCTGTATTCAACATTGCATTCAGCAGGGGCCAGTCGGCGATCGCATCCGAGCCGTCACGCATCGCCTCGGTTTCGCGATACGGCGACGCAACCGATCCAGTATCGAGATGATCGCGCCCGATGACTATTGGCGCTTCGAGCTTGCCGGTTCGCACCATGTCGTTCATCGCTTCTCCAAACTCAGCGCGCTCGCCGTACCCCAGCCAGCAGATTCGCGCGGGCAAGCCCTGGAATTTCACGCGCTCGCTTGCCAGCTTCAGCCAGCGCGACAGCACCTGATCGTCGGGAAAGAGCTCGAGCGCCAGATCGTCCGTTTTGCGAATGTCATCCGGATTACCCGAGAGTGCGACCCATCGAAACGGCCCGCGGCCCTGGCAAAACAGCGGCCGAATATACTCGGGCACAAAGCCGGGAATCTCGAACGCGTCTTCGAGGCCGGCTTGCTTCGCCTGAGCGCGAATGTTGTTGCCGTAATCAAACGTCACCGCGCCTTTTCGCTTAAGCTCGAGCATCGCTGCGACGTGCGAGGCCATCGAGTTCATCGAGCGGCGCATGTACTCGTCGGGATTCTCTCGCCTGAGACTATCAGCGTCTTCAATACTGAGACCGTTGGGCACATAGCCATTCAGCGCATCGTGCGCGCTCGTTTGATCCGTCAATACGTCGGGCACAATCTCTCGCCTCGCGAGCTCAGGTATGACGTCGGCGCAGTTGCCCACCAGGCCAACCGAAATCGCTTCACCTTTTGAGCGAGCCTCGTTGATAATCCTAAGCGCGGCGTCCAAATCCGTCGCGAGTTGATCGCAATAGCCCGTCGCGAGTCGTTTCTCTATTCGAGCCCGATCGACATCGATGCCAAGAAAACATGCGCCGTTCATCGTGGCCGCAAGCGGTTGAGCGCCGCCCATACCGCCCATCCCTCCCGAAACGATCAGCTTGCCTTCGAGCGACCCGCCGAAGTGCTTTGCCGCCGCCGCTGCAAACGTCTCGAACGTTCCCTGAACGATTCCCTGGCTGCCAATGTAGATCCACGAACCCGCGGTCATCTGTCCGTACATCGTCAGGCCCATACGCTCGAGCCGATGAAACTCTTTCCAGTTCGACCATTGGCCGACGAGATTCGCGTTCGCGATCAACACTCGCGGCGCGTATTCGTGCGTTCTGAAAACTCCGACGGGCTTGCCGGATTGAACGAGCAGCGTCTCGTCGTTCTCGAGCTGGCGAAGTGAATTCACGATTGCGTCGAAAGATCTCCAGTCGCGCGCGGCCTTGCCGGTGCCGCCATAGACGATAAGGTCCCCGGGCTTTTCGGCCACGTCGGGGTCCAGGTTGTTCATCAGCATCCGCAACGCGGCTTCCTGATGCCAGCCCTTGCAGCTTATTTGTCGGCCGTGCGGCGCCGTTATTCTTCTCGCTTGGCTCATCGTGCTTTTTTCCTGCGACTGGTTTTGAAATCCAGCGACTATTGAGTCTTTTCCGGTACTAGAGCAAGGCTGTTAGCGGTACGGAATCTTAGCACAGCCCGCTCGATTGAAAGAACTCAGCCCTGTCCGACAAACTTCAGTTTGTCGTCTGCGGTTGATCCAAAGCATTGGTGAGTTCACGACAGTCTGAGGTTTTGGCATGTCCGCATAAGCGACAAACTGAAGTTTGTCGGACATCGCGTTATGCCCTGCGCGGGTTATTGCTTCGCGCGTGCGGTTGATAGTATCTTTGGCCGTGAAGTAGCATTGATACGTGAGCGACGCATGAGATCGCGAGAAATTTGGGAGCCCCATTCCCGTTTCGAGCGTTTAAGTAGCTGAGCAGACTGAGCAGAAGAGGTTTCTAACAATGGTAAGGTCGGCTGTCCCCTTTCAGAATTCCAAGTTGTTTATGTATGTCCTTTCGGCGATCGCGATGTCGGGCTACGATGCCGTTGCCACTATGCAGCACATCGGTCGCGGAGTCGCGGCGGAAGGCAACCCGCTGATGGCTTCACTGATTCATCAGAATGCCGTGTTGTTTTTTTTGGTGAAAATGAGCGTCACCGCGTTCGGCTTGTTGATCTGCTACTACTTTTCACACCTGCGAACCGCTCGGCTTGGAATAAAGCTCGTCGTGGGAATTTATTTGTGCCTGTGTGTCTACCACGGGATGATTCTGATGTTCGGGTGAGCGCGATTACTGAAGCTCTCCGCTTCATTCATACAGTGAACGTCACGTCTTCGTAGATCTCGGCCAGCGATAACTTGCAACCGACAGAGCTGAGCACAATCTCAGCATTCATCCCTGTTATTACTTCGCTTTCCCATCGCCCGTCCAACTGCCGAACGTAGTGCGTTACCTGAGGCGCGTCCTGGGCAATCAGCAGATACTCCACGAAACTTTCAATGGCCTTGTATGCCGTGAATTTTTCATTGTGATCTCGCATCGAGGATGTCGGTGAGAGCACTTCAACTATCAATGTAGGGTTGACCAGTGCGTCGACTCCGCGAATGTGCTCATACTTCAACTCGCCGCAACCGACAGTCGCGTCGGGGTAGCGGTACGGCTTGAGCGTTGGAGTCTTAACCGGCAGTTCGGAAGTAAAGGCGCGGCAAGGCCCGCCCTTCAAATTAAGCCTAAGTCGGTAATACACGTTGCCATCGATCTGGGTGTGCTCCTTGCTTCCGCCGCTCATGCACACAATGTCGCCATCCCAGTACTCGTACCGCACGTGGCCCGCATTCTCGAGCGCGAAATACTCGTCCAATGAGTAGTAGTGTAGAGGCGCGTTTTTTGGATTCATAGCCATTTGTCTGCTCGTAGCGGCTAAAGTAACCGCAGTATATCACGCCACCGATCACACTTCACCGAGACTTCGAACAACCGGAACAAGCGATTCGATGTAACCCGATAGCGGCGTGTCGCGCTCGATTGCAGGGACAACTTTCCGCACCCTTGAATATGCCTCAGCCAGTCGAGGACCAGGCTTGAGGGGCTTCACAAACTCGAGGCCCTGCGCCGCGCACATTAACTCGATCGCGAGAATCATCTCGACGTTCTTTACGATTTGAGCGAACTTCAACGCCGATGTCATGCCCATGCTGACGTGATCCTCCTTATTCCCCGAAGTCGGAAGATTCGTCACCGAGGCCGGATGCGCAAGCACATTGTTCTCCGCGATAAGTGATACCGCGACAACCTGGGCGATCATCATTCCGGAATTCATCCCAGGATTCGGCGTTAGAAAAGCGGGCAGGCCCGACAGGTCCGGATTGACCAGCCGTTCGACCCGTCTCTCGGATATCGTGCCGAGATCCGCGATCGCGATCGCCGCATAGTCCAACGTCAAAGCGATGGGCTCGCCGTGAAAGTTCCCGCCCGAAAGCACCTCACCCACCTCGGGAAAAATCAAGGGATTGTCTGTAGCGCTGTTGATCTCAATTTCCAGTATACGACGCGCGTGAGCCAGAGAATCTCGCACGGCCCCGTGCACCTGCGGCATGCACCTGATCGCATAAGCATCCTGTACACGAGGATCAGTTCCGTGGTCGCGATGCGATTCGCGAATCTCACTGCCTTCGATCAGTTCGCGCAAACGCCGCGCGCTGGCGATTTGCCCGGGATGGGGCCGCACCGCGTGGATCTTGTGATCGAAAGCGACCGGCGTTCCTTTGAGCGCTTCCAGCGACATCGCGCCCGCTACGTCTGCGGCGGCTGCCAGGCGCTCGGCATCGAGAAGAGCAAGTCCGCCGACGGCCGTCATCGCCTGAGTGCCGTTCAGGAGCGCGAGCCCTTCCTTCGCTTCCAACGTTGGTGCCGAAATGCCTGCAGCCGCAAGCGCATCTCCGCCGCTAACTCTGTTGGCGCCGTAAACGGCTTCACCTTCGCCGATGACTACCAGCGCGAGATGAGCGAGCGGGGCCAGATCGCCCGACGCTCCCACCGATCCGCGTGAGGGGATCACCGGGTGCACTCGCGCATTGAGCATCGCAAGAAGCGTCTCGATTATTTCGACTCGGCAGCCCGAATAACCCTTTGACAGCACGTTCGCGCGCTGAAGCATCATCGCGCGAACGGCTCGCTCGGGAAGCGGCTCACCGACCCCGCACGAATGGGAGCGAACCAGATTGACCTGGAGCTCGCGAAGTTTTTCTTGAGGAATCGAGACATCCGCAAGCGCGCCGAAACCGGTGTTGATGCCGTACACCACTTCGCCACGCGCGACTATTTCTTCTACGAAGCCGCGCGCTCGCGCGATGCGGCTTCGGGCGCCGGCCGCGAGCGCCACGTGTGCGCCGTCCGCGACTGCGGCGGTTTGCTCAAGCGTAAGCGATGCGCCGTCTATCTCTACGAATGTTCGCCCTACCATGTTGGCTCTACCATGTTTCGCAAGCGTATTTGAGCGATTATGAGAAGTCAATTCACGGCATAACCGGGCGCTGTCTTAATTTGGAGTGCGGCGGCAAGGTACTCCGCGACGCCGCTTTGGCTGGTGATTGAATCGATTGGGAATGAAAGCGGCGTCTCGGAGTACCTTGCCGCCGCACTCCAAATCAAACTAAGACATCGCTCATAACCGGGACCGCTTGCGAGCATGTGATGCAGTAGAGGATAACAACACGGAAATCAGTTGCTGCGCGATTTGATCTCTTGAAGTATAATAAACGTGATTCGGCGAGCTTGATCCGATGTTGCAATATAATCTCAGAGTATCATCTCAAACAGTCAGCATTTAGCATTCGCACCCACATGTGGCCCAGGCGGCGAAAAGAAAAGATGGACCATTACATAGTCGCGGCGGCTCGGTCCGTCGTGATGCCGATGGGCCAAGGCGATCTCAACGAATGCTGGCGACTGGATCAACGCTGCTTCTCGGATGGCGAAGCCTACGACCGTGAAACGATCCGTTACCTGCTGTCTCACGTTCAATCGGTTTGCCACAAAGCAATTTTACCTACCGATGAGATGATAGCCTTCGTAGTTGGAATGATCGAGCCGGACAGCACCGGACACGTCGTAGCGCTGGGAGTCGCTCCCGAACATCGACGGCTGGGGCACGGGCGCCACTTGATGTACGAGGTGGAGCAGGGCTTTCTTCGGCGCGGAGTATCGACAGTTCGCCTTGAAGTCCGCACCTCGAACGCCGCCGCGCAGCGTCTCTATCTCAATCTCGGCTACCGGATCGTTCGACGGATGCCCCGTTACTACACGAGCGGTGATGACGGCTACCTGATGGTCAAGAGCCTGCTGTGACTGCACTCTGTCGACCCTTGCAAACCTCGGGCGAACTCAATCAAAAAGGATCCGTACTGAACCTGGCGAGCTTTGCGGTCCTTTGCGAGCTTTGCGTGAAGGAATTCATGTTTCTGCGCGAAGCTCGCAAAGGACCGCAAAGCTCGCTAAGGTCAGTTTAGGAGTTTTTCATGCGCGCTATTTACTTCGATTGCTTTGCGGGCGTCAGCGGCGATATGACGATCGGCGCCCAGCTTGATCTGGGCGTCGATCTGGCATCGCTCAAGGAGCAATTGTCGTCTTTGGAACTGCCGGGATACGAAATAAACAGCCGGCGTGTCCGGCGGAGCGGAATCTCAGCGACGAAGTTTGACGTCGAAGTCGACCTTCGAGCGCAACCCGCCAGATCGCTTACTGATATTCGATCGATCATCCTGGCGTCGAAGCTTTCTGACCTTACCAAGTCGCGGTCGATTGCGGTCTTTGAACGCCTCGCACACGCGGAAGCTCGGGTTCACGGGACTACTCCCGACAAGGTTCACTTTCATGAAGTCGGCGCGGTTGATTCGATCGTCGACACCGTTGGAGCAATGATCGGATTTGAATTGCTCGGCGTTGATCGTTTCTGCTGCTCGCCGCTGCGAGTTGGCAGTGGTCTGGTCGATACTGAACACGGGCGGTTACCGGTCCCGGCCCCCGCGACCGCTGAGCTACTTCGAGGCACGCCGGTTTACGCTGGTGAGATCGAAGGCGAGTTCGTTACTCCAACTGGCGCGGCGATCGTCTCGACTCTCTGCGAAGAGTTCGGAGCGCTTCCGCCGATGAGCATTGACGGTGTCGGCTACGGCGCCGGGTCCCGTGATCCAAAGAACTTCCCAAACGCTCTGCGGTTACTAATGGGAGAGATGGCCGAAAGCGCTATTCAAAGTTCTGATGCACGCGTCGTGGTGGTCGAAACAAACATCGACGACATGAACCCGCAAGTCTGTGGCTTCGTGATGGAACGCGCCTTCGCGCTCGGCGCTCTCGACGTATTCACGATTCCGGCTCAGATGAAGAAGGACCGGCCGGGCATTTTGTTCACGATCTTATGCAAGCCCGCCGACGCCGAGATGATGATCGATTTGTTGCTTCGCGAGACGACCACGCTTGGCGTTCGTTATTACAATACGAATCGGCGCGTGCTCGAACGCGCGGTCGAGACGGTTGATACCGAATACGGACCGGTGAGGATCAAGGTAGCGCTTGACGGCGCTCGCACGTTACACTTCCATCCTGAATACGAAGACTGCGCGCGACTTGCAATTGAATCAAAGACGCCTCTAATTGAAGTGCAAGCTGCCGCGAATGCAGCATATCGAAAAAGATTGGCTCGCGAGAATAAGACAGACCAACCGGATGGCCAACCCAAAGAAAAACGAAATGAAGGCGCAGAATAGACGCAACTCGTTCGATCATTCCAAGGTCGAAGCCGGAGTGCGGTTGATTCTCGAGGGCATTGGCGAAGACACGAGCCGGCCGGGCATCGAGGAGACACCTCGCCGAGTCGCGCTGATGTACGAAGAGATCTGCGCCGGTTTGCACGACGATCCCCGTGAGTTCCTGCACGTCATACCGGCGGAGACTCACGACGAGATGGTAATCGTCAAGGACATACCCCTGTACTCGATCTGCGAGCATCATTTATTACCGTTCTTCGGTGTGGCGCACATCGCTTACATTCCGAAAGACGGCCGGATAGTTGGATTGTCGAAACTGGCTCGTGTAGCCGATTTGATGGCTCGAAAGCCCCAGATTCAGGAGCGGCTTGCGACGGAGATCGCGGACCTGCTCGACGAGATGCTGCGACCTACCGGCGTGATGGTCGTGATAGAAGCCGAGCATATGTGCATCGAAATGCGGGGCATCAAGAAGCCCGGCGCGAAAGCCGTAACCAGCGCGCTGAGGGGCGGGTTCCTGAAGGACCAGCGAACGCGCGCGGAAGCGATGTCGCTGATAAGGGATCAGAATAGATGATTCCGGGCTGTGTTGCAGAGAACCAGGCGTGCATTGAATGGCAAGGTGAAGCATGACCGCTAATGTGCAGAGTTACCTAGAAGAAAAGGTGGTGTGGAATCGGAGCGTCGATCCCGTCTATCCCTTCCAGGCTGAGTTCGAAGGCGACCGACTTGCCATTCGTCTGAACGACTTTCCGGAGGAGAGCCTCTATACACTCATGGTGAACGGTGAAGAGGTTGTCAGTTTCGATGACTGGCCAGAACTGTGGCCGAAACCTTAAAGCAAGGTACCTCAGAGCAGCAAGTTGATCGCCTGAAATGGGAGAAAACACTTTCTACGTAACCACACCGATTTTCTACGTCAACGCCAAGCCTCACATTGGGCACGCCTATCCTACGTTGGTAGCCGACACTCTGACACGCTTCTACCGGCAGCGCGGTGTCGATTCGTACTTCCTGACGGGCACTGACGAACACGGAATCAACATCGAACGCGCCGCGGCCGCGCGAGGCGTTGAAGTCACCAAGCACGTCGATGAAATCGTGGACGAGTTCAAGACCGCATTTGCTCCGCTCGGCATCGAATACGATCAATGGATTCGAACCACCGATCCTCGCCACGAGGCCGCGGTCGCAAAGCTCTGGCGGATACTCGACGAACGAGGCCACATCTACAAATCGCATTACGAAGGTTGGTACTGTCCGAATTGCAATGAGTTCAAAGACGTCGATGAAAAGATCAGCGAGCCGATGTGTCCGGTGCACGAGCGGCCACTCGAGCGGCTTGCGGAGGAGAGCTACTTCTTTAGGCTTTCGGCATTCCAGCAACCGCTGCTCGATTACTACGCGGCGCATCCCGAGTTTGTGCAGCCGGATGTTCGACGCAATGAGGTGCTCTCATTTGTCTCCGGCGGACTCAAGGATTTGTCCATCAGCCGCGTCTCGGTCAAGTGGGGCATACCCGTCCCCGGAGATGCAAATCACACGATGTATGTTTGGTTTGATGCGCTGTCGAATTACATCACCGCGCTCGGCTGGGGAAGCGATGAGCATCAAAAGTTGGATCGCTATTGGCCCGCGCTGCATTTGGTCGGTAAAGACATCCTGCGAATGCACGCAGTCTATTGGCCGGCGTTCCTGATGGGCGCCGGTTTAGAGCTGCCGCGCTCCGTCTATGCTCACGGAATGCTTCTGCGCGGCGGTCAGAAAATGGGTAAGCATCTGGGCAATGCGATCGACCTTGGAATATTGAAAAGACATTTCGCGCCCGATCTGATTCGCTACTTTCTTTTGCGGGAGGTCGCGTTCGGACAGGATGGGGAAGTTACTTATGAGGCGCTGATCGATCGCGTGAACTCCGATCTTGCCGACGGACTCGGAAACCTCGCAAGCCGTACGCTCACGATGGTGAGGAATTATTTCGACGGCGCTCCTCCGCGTCTGGCTAACGATCAGGCGAGCGAGATAGTCGACGTGAGCGGTCGAATCGAAGAGGCGAAGCGTCGATTCGATGAAGAGTTCAGGGCTTTGAACTTCTCGCGCGGTCTTGAAGCCGCGTGGGCCGGTATTGCGCGGGTCGACAAGTTCATTACAGACAATCAGCCGTGGAAGCTTGCGAAGGATCCTGCCTCGCGGTCGAAGCTCGAGAGCGTACTTGCTACTGCGTATGAAGCTCTCCGGCACATCACGCTGCTCGTAGCGCCGGCGCTTCCCGAAACTTCGCGAGAGATATGGAAGCAAATGGGGCTTGCAGGCGATCCTCTCGGCGTTAACCCCAACAATGTTTCATGGGGAGAGCCAATCGAAGTATCGAAGATCGATCGAATAAGTCCGGCTTTCCCGAAACTGGATAAGGTGAAAATCATGGCAGAGATCGAAACCGTAGCGCCTGTTGGCGAGCAATCAAAATCACAGGACACTAGCCGGGAAATTCCGCCTGGCGAAGTAAGTGCGCCACAGGCAGTGCATCCGGCTCCCGCGGAAGTCCTTGCGCCGCCCGTCTCCCAAGTGATTACGATAGATGATTTCGTCAAGGTCGAGCTTCGAGCCGCTACGGTTCTCGAAGCTGAAAAAGTTCCGAAGGCGGACAAGCTTCTGAGATTGGTCATCGATTTGGGTGAGCCACAGCCGAGGCAGATTCTGGCCGGCATCGCACAGCACTATTCACCGGAAGAAGTCGTCGGACGAAAGATAATCGTCGTCGCCAACCTCGCGCCACGGAAGTTACGCGGGCTCGAATCAAACGGAATGTTGCTGGCGGCTTCAGTTGGAGAAGACGGCAAGCCGGTGCTGGCGACTTTTGCTGAAGATGTTCCGAATGGCACGCGATTGAAGTGAAGCCGAGCGATCGCTTGGGAATACGCTGGTGTTAAATTTCAAATTTGAGATTTGAGATTTGAGATTTGAGACTGAAATTTGAGATTTGAAATTTGGAGATTTGAAATTCGAGATTCGAAATTCGAAATTCAAAATTCGAAATTCAAAATCCGAAATCCAGCCCGCTCATCCCCAGCGCCGGCAAGCTTCGATGTAGTTCATTGGTTCAAGCTCATCGCCGAGTTCAAGGCTCTCGAGCACGCCACTCACCTCATCGATGCGTTGAGAGTGAACCGAGATCGACTGAACTTCTCGGGTTTCAAACTCAACATCGGCCAGCTCGATCCATCCATCACCGCATTGATACTGTGACCTTCTTTTTGAGACTGTGGTCTCGTGAGCCGGCGGGGACGACCCGATCAACGCTTTTACGAAATCCGGCTCTTCGAACACCTCGGTTGCGAAATCGCTTTCCGGCAACTCAATCGAGAGCAACTCGGCGGCGGCTTTCAACTCGTCGAACCTGACCGGCATGCGATAGGTGAACTCCGCGCCTTCTTTGTAGAGTTCAAACCCGCCGGGTGCGGTATCGAGCAACAGCTTGAATTTCAAGACCCAACCTTTTGCATACCTTCGAAGCTTTACGTTCTGATCGTTGAGAGGCGAAACGAGATAAAGGTCCTGGCCCCGTAAGTCGTCGATGCCGAGCCTGATCGGATAAGCGCGTACCTTTTCTGCGAGTACGTCACTGATTCGCCCGAATGCGCGCCACTCCCATATCTTTCCTTCTTCAGCCGGCTTTGACATTGATGGTCCTGGTAGCGCAGGCATCACACTCAATCCGAACTCACTCTGGGCTCACTCTGGACTGCAGCGTTGTTCAAAGTGCTCAGTGCGAAGCAGGCAGGATACCTTCGCTCCCGTTGACTCGCTATTATAACGCTGCCACAAGGTTTTGTAACGCTTTTCCGCGAGGCCACAACTTATGGTAAACTCCGCGATCAGAAAGCGATGTCTCTCGCTCGGGAGTTTCCTTCAATGGTGGAAGACAGAATCATCTCGGCCGGAACTGAGGGTGACGATGAGAAGCAATTCGAATTGAGCCTCAGACCGAAGTGGCTCCGCGAGTACATCGGCCAACACAAAGCAAAAGAGAATCTGTCGATCTTTATACAAGCGGCTCGCAAGCGCGGACAAGCTCTCGACCATGTGCTTTTGTACGGTCCGCCCGGGCTCGGCAAGACGACGCTCGCGCACATCATCGCCAATGAAATGGGGAGCGATATCAAATCCACCGCCGGGCCGGTCATCGAGCGAGCCGGCGATCTTGCCGCGCTGCTGACGAACCTTGCCGAAGGCGACATCCTGTTCATCGACGAGATCCACCGGCTCAATCCTACAATTGAAGAAGTCCTGTATCCTGCGATGGAGGACTATCAACTCGATATCATCATCGGCCAGGGCCCTTCGGCGCGTTCGATAAAACTCGAGCTGCCCAAGTTCACACTGGTCGGCGCAACCACGCGTGCGGGGCTGATCAGTGCGCCGCTGCGTGGGCGATTCGGGATACCGCTTCATCTTGATTTCTATCCAATCGCCGATCTGGAAGTGATAGTGAATCGCTCGGCCGAAATCCTCGGCGTCAAGGTCGAGGAAAGCGGAGCTCACGAAATAGCCAAGCGATCACGTGGCACGCCTCGAATTGCAAATCGCCTGCTGCGGCGTGTGCGCGACATCGCCGAGGTCCTGCACGACGGAGACGTGACCGGCGAAGTCGCGCGACTCGCGCTCGATCGCATGGACGTCGATACCTATGGGCTCGACGAAGTCGATCGCAAGCTGCTATTGACGATCATTGAAAAATTTGAAGGCGGGCCGGTTGGGCTCGGCACACTTTCGGCGGCAATAAGCGAAGAGAAGGATGCGATCGAAGAAATCTACGAACCCTACCTGTTACAGATTGGGTTCCTGAACCGAACGCCCAGAGGTCGTATGGCTACCCGTCTCGCGTGTCAGCATCTGGGGTTCGACCTGAGTAAGACGAGCAGTTCCGCGGACCAGGCTTCTCTATTCAACTAGTCTTTTTTGCAACCTTTTGCACTCCCACGCCACTTACCCATCGTTACAAGAAATGAGCAGAGAAAAAGTTGAACTTTCAACCGCTTTGGCCGTTTTTGTTCGCAGTCTGAGGCGAGGACAATCAAGAGACTCGGAGTCAGCGATGCAACGTTTGAACAAACCCGCACACGCCCCGCTGGGCACGGCTTTCTTCCTGTTTGTAAGCCTCGCGATCATCCCGGTTTCGCTCAGGGCGGCGGGACTGCAGATGGGCTTCAGCCCCAGATTGTCCGCAGCAATCGACATATGGAGGCAGATTGCGCAATCGTTTGGCCCTAACTACGAGCCGGGCAGCGGGTCCGAGTTGGCTGCGCTTATCAGCTCCGAAAGCGTCCCGTCAAAGGCTGCGGAAAGTGAAGCTTGCCCGCTGCGACAATACGCCTGCGATCGAGAAGTGGAAGACTCGTCTCAAACATCGGCGGAGATCCCGGCGGCATTCACGCCGGCTACTGCGGCCCATCGAACCCTTTGTGCCAGCATTGCTCCGCGCGTTCAATCGAAAACCAGGCGACTAGATTCAGACGTTTTAGCTATGGAATTCACTTCGAACACTGAAGCCAGCCAACGAGCCATCAAAGCACTCAGCGCTCATAGAGCGGAAGCAGCTTTGCGAGTCGAAGTGCTGAAGATTCTCGAAAAGTGCGCAGTCTCTGGACGACCCGATGAGAACGACTCAGTTAAGAATCCTGGAATACCGAAGAGCTTTCGAATGCTCGTCCGGTTTAAGCAGCCAGCAGCCGTTTCCGTGACTGGAGCCCAATGCAAGGTGCGCACTGCGCTCGCGCCTGCCGGAATGCTCAAGCTCGAACGAGCGTCGCTCAACAGCACGCCTGCCGCTCCTGACAACTGCGATTTGTAAGCCTCAAACGATCAAGCTCGTTCTCACGCTGGGTTGCTGACTTGTAACTCTGGTCAGTTCTTCGCGTGCTTTGCCGTCCTTTGCGCCGTTGCGCTGAGTATTTGGTATTGAAGGCGCAAGACACAATACTCAGCGCAAAGCCGCAAAGGACCGCAAAGCACGCGGAGGTTATTAAGCAACGCAGAATCCGAACACTATCAATCCGTCAATAAATTGACGCGTAGCGCCGGCGTCCTTAGAATGAAATCAAAATCGAGCGAGGCTGGAGGAAACGAATGTCGGAAAGACGCAAGATGAGAAAGAAAATGTGGGAGCTCTTGCTGTTCATTCCAAATTTGGTGGGACTCTTGATCGGTCTGTTGAGAGACGAGCGGGTGTCGCAAGCCGACAAAGCGATACTCGCCGGCGTGATCATGTACGTCATAGTTCCGGTGGACGTTATCCCTGACTTCATTCCGTTCATCGGGCAAATAGACGATTCTTACCTGCTCGCGATTTCGATACTGAGGCTGTTGAATCGCGCCGAGCGAAGAGTGGTCCTGGATCACTGGAGAGGCGGGCGGGATATCAAAGAGTTGGTGGACAGTATCGTAAAGATTGCGGAGTTCTTTTTGCCGGGCCCGATCAAGAACGTGTTGCGCGGGCGCATCGAACCCAAGGGCCGATTGACCATAATCGCCGACGCGCCATCAGCCGCCAAGTAGCCGCCAAGAAGCGCTCGATCGATGCGTCGAGTGAGATGACATCGCTTTGCACAACCTGTTCAACTATCGGTGCCGGCGCTGAGTTCGGTCCTGCGCAATGCATCGAGCATCTTGTCGTGAATCCCTCCGAACGAACCGTTCGACATGATCACAACAACATCCCCGCTCCTAAGACGAGGAGCAAGGTCCGCGACGATTTCATCAGGAGTCGCAATGTATTTCGCTTCACGGCGTCGCGCGCTCAGGCGCTCCAACATTTGCGTCGGAGATATTGCCGACTGTTCCGTGTAGCGCTCCGGATGAAACAGTTGGGCAATAATTATTTCGTCGGCGACGGCCAGAGCATCTTCGAACTGCTGCTGGAAAAGCTTGATCTGCGCGGTGTATGAGCGCGGCTCAAAGATCGCGATGATGCGACCTCCCGGGTATTTCGCCCGGGTTGCCAGAAGGGTTTCGCGGACGGCCGTTGGGTGATGGGCGAAGTCGTCAATCACTGTGATCCCGTGAATCTCGCCGCGGACTTCCAATCTTCGCTTGACGCTCTTGAACTCGGCTATGGAATCGGCGACCGCTTGCCGATCGAACCCGAGCAACTCACATGCTGCTATCACGCCCAGGCAGTTGCGGACGTTGAACAATCCTGCGAGCGGCGTACGGTATCGCCCGAACTCACGTCCATCAACCCGGACATTGAAGGTTGTATCTGTGGCTGAGAACGTCACGTTCTCGGCGCGCCATCGCGCATCCTGCTCGACGCCGAAACTCTCGACCGGACAGAATGCGCGCGGCGCGAGCTCCCGAACCAGCTCCGAGTCCCAACCCGCGATCAACCTCCCGCGGCCGGGGATCAGATTGATCAAGCGGCTGAATGCGAACTTCACCGCCTCAATATCCCGGTATATGTCGGCGTGGTCGAACTCGACGTTGTTCAGGATCACGGTGTCCGGCAGGTAGTGCATGAACTTCGGTCCTTTGTCGAAGTACGCCGTGTCGTACTCGTCTCCTTCGATCACGAAGTAACGACCGTCACGCAGATGAAAAGATGCGTTGAAGTTTTCAGCGACGCCCCCGATCAGGAACGAAGGACTGACGCCGGCTCGCTCGAGGGCCCAGGCCATGAGCGAAGTCGTCGTGGTCTTGCCGTGAGTGCCGGCGACGACGATCGAGTGCCTGCCGCGAATAAAATTCTCCTCAACCACGGCGGCCATCGAGGTGTAGTACAGCTTACCGTTTAGGACAGCCTCCAGTTCAGGATTGCCGCGGGTGATTGCGTTGCCGACAACGATGACATCCGGAGGGCCTGACAGGTTTCCAGGGCTGTAACCCTGGCATACCGGAATCCCAAGCCGCTCGAGCTCCAGCGACATAGGCGGATAGACGTTTTCATCTGAACCGGTGACTTTATGGCCTTGCGCGACGAGCATCCCCGCGAGCGACGCCATCGCGGTGCCGCAAATGCCGATAAGGTGGTAGTGCTTGTTTTCCAAGTGCGCTCTCCGAAAGTTTTTAGACAGCGAGTATAGCAAGCGGGGGTGCCTTGCACCCACCCTGTATGTGTGAAAGAATTTTCCGGCGCATATGTCTTTTCGTCTCCCAACTACCATGGAGTTACGTTCGAATGAAGATGTTCTACCTAAGACTCGTACTAGTAGTTTTGCTCTTATCTTGTTCGATACGACTCAACCCCGCGGGGTCGGCGGCTCGTCTGCCGGAAGAACCAGGCGGGCCTCGCCTCGTTCTTGATGTGCCGGCCAGTCCTGCCGCGGATCCCGATCCTCGTGATGAGACTTCAATCGCCGTAAGCCCAATAAACGATCAGATAATCGTCGGCGTGTCGAAGGACATCGTTGGCGGCGGCGACCCGCAAGTGAGAGGCGTTACGCGCGTCGCGTATTACTTCTCGTCTGACGGCGGCCGAACCTGGGGCAACAACCTGCTGGGACTCGAGACGCCGCAAAAGGTTTGGGGGCGTGCTTCGGATCCGTCGGTTGCAGCAGACCTGAACGGGAATTTTTATATCTGCGCGCTGATGCTGGACAACTCAAACTTTGACACAAGTGTATATGTATTCAAGTCTACCGATGGAGGCCGCACCTTTGGCGATCCTTCACCGGTTGTGCTGGATATCGCCAACCCGAATCCCAGGCTTATAGACAAATGCTACATGACGGTAGATGCATCGGCTTCGAGTGCGTTCAAGAATACGGTCTACGCCGTATGGACGATGAAGGCGATCCAGGACAGCGGCCAGGATCTTTCGGTAATTCGCAGCGCGCATCGGAGACCGGGGGACGCGGGCTTTTCAGAACCGAAGACCATCAGCCATCCCGGGATAATGATGGGCGCATCGTTGGCCACGGGGCCGAACGGCGAATTCTATGCAGCCTGGATAGGATTGCCCGCGCAAGTAATTCTCTTCAATGCCTCGACCGATGGAGGAGTCACGTTCTTGCCGGCAGACGTGACCACGTCGGATGTAGACATCCATGACCTCGTCGGCTCTCTTGAGGAGCCCAGTCCGGCGCTCAGGATCCTGGGTATGGAGCGAATGCATAGCTATCCGGTGCTCGATGTGGACCGAAGCACCGGACCGAATCGGGGCTCGATTTACGTCGCCTGGGCTGAAACCACTAATCGTCGAAACGCCGACGTCTTCGTCGAGAAACTGCCGCCGCCAAACGGAGGTAATCCGCAACACAGTTCTCCGGTCAAGGTCAATAACGACGGATCGGGTACGGATCAGTTCTTTCCCTGGCTGAGTGTTGATCCGACGAACGGATGGGTGGAAGTCGGGTTTTATGACCGCCGGGACGATCCCAACGATCTGCTTAACAACATGTACCTGGCGCATTCGACTGACGGCGGGGCGACCTTTGGTGAGAATACGCGAGTCAGTGAGGTATCTTCCGATCCTCGCATTCAATCACAAGTTGGCGGCGCTTTCGGCAGCTTCATAGGGTTGGGCGACTACCTTGGGATGGTTGCGACACGCGGCAAGGCGCATATGTTCTGGGCGGATACGCGAAGGGGCAAGCAGGATGTATTCTATGGGCAGATTGACTTCAACCAATCCGCGCCTCCGCCCGGCGACGCGCCGCCCAATGATGGCTGTCTTAATCCTCGCGTGATTACGTCGCTGCCATATCAGGACACTCTCGATACAACGAAGGCGACTTCTTCATCCGACGATCCGGTCTCATGCACAGGCGCGGGAGACTCGAGCACGGTTTGGTACGCGATCACGCCGGCGCAGTCGGGGATCTACGGAATAGATACGACCGGGAGCAACTACGATACGGTGGTCAGTGTTTATAAGGGCGGCTGTGGAGCGCTGACACCCGTCACGTGCAACGACGACTTTTCCAATCCCACGGTCACTGGCAAGCAATCACTACTCACTTTCGGCGTGGAGCCGGGCGTTACATATCTAATCGAGGCGAGCGGCAAGGGAACCGGAGGGCTGTTGAAGATCCGAGTCGGATATCCGACCATTAGCGACATTCATTTTACGAGTGTGCCGTTCGGAGATGCATTGGAGATATTTGGCGCCGGCTTCGTCAGCCAGAATGCGGTCGTGACGGCGCAAATGGACGGTGAGGACCTTTCGCTTCCAAACGTCTTCTTTCTGGGTCCGCCACTGATGGATGGGAAAGACACGTTTGTGTATGCATCCAGGAAGAAGTTGAAAAAAATAGTCAAACGCGGAAGCCTGCTTGTTCGAGTCGAAAGCCCAGCCGGTAGTGGAAATATTTCGAACTCGTTTCTCTTCACTAAGTGATGGTCTTCGAAAGTGAAAGCTCTTCAATTTGATGGAAAGCTCCAGCTTGTGAGTGACGCCGACTTGCCTCGACGCGAGGGCGAGGCGCTCGTTCAAGTGATCTGCGCCGGCATATGCAACACCGACCTGGAAATAGTAAAAGGTTACGCCGGATTCCTCGGGACGCCTGGGCATGAGTTCGTGGGCCGCGTAGTCGAATCACCGGAGGCCTCGTCGATTGGGCGACGGGTGGTGGGAGAGATCAACGCAGGTTGCGGCGAGTGCAAGCGATGTCTTACGGGAGATTCGCGACATTGCGCCGCTCGCACTGTGCTTGGGATCAAGGGTCGTGATGGGGCTTTCGCGGAATTCCTGTCGCTTCCGCCTGGTAACCTCCTCGAAGTGCCGGATTCGGTTAGCGATGAAGAGGCAGTATTTGTCGAGCCGTTGGCCGCCGCTTTCAACATCCTCGAACAAGTCAAGATAGACAGTTCGTCCGATGTTGTTGTTGTCGGAGACGGCAAACTCGCTCAGTTAATAGTGGTGGCCGTCGCCCGAACCGGCTGCGCTATCACGGTTATTGGAAGACACGAAAAAAAGCTTTCTCTCGCGCGCGCATACGGAGCCGATCATATCCATTCGGGTGACCTTCCAACCGAATGGCTCGGACGTTTCGACCTGGCGATAGAAGCGAGCGGGTCACCATCAGGATTAGCGAACGCTCTGAAACTTGTTAAGCCCAGGGGGACGGTAGTTCTCAAATCTACACATCACGATCTGACGCCTCTCGATACATCACAAGTTGTAGTAAACGAGTTGAACATCGTTGGTTCCCGTTGTGGACGTTTTGCTCCAGCGCTGGACTTTATCGCCGCCGGCGAGGTGAATCTCAGCCAATTGATATCGCACAGATTCCCCCTCCGGGACGGCGTAGTCGCATTCGAGCGGGCTCGAGTTCGAAGTGTTATGAAAGTAATACTACAAATCGGTTAAGGCTTACGGGATCTCACCGGCGACACCCGCCTGCCCTGAATCAGGCTACCAGAACCAGTTTCAAGGGACCGCTGATAAGAAACTTATTGACAGCGTGGAGCCTGAATGTTATAAACGCCGCGATACGGCTACCATATCTTGGGTCGAGTATCCAACCGAACCACGACATTTAGGAGGCGCGATGAACCAGGGCATTCTAATAGAGAAGGTTGCGAAGCGGGCTTCGATCAGCAAGGCAGAGGCCGAGCGGGCGATCAACGCCGTTAAGGAAGCGATCACCGACAGTCTGCGCAAGAACGACAAGGTGACGCTGGTCGGCTTTGGCACTTTCGCCGTATCGCAGCGCCGCGCTCGCCGGGGTCACAATCCATACACCGCCGAGCGAATCAGGATCCCGGCTACCAAAACAGTCAGGTTTAGCGCCGGAAAGCAGCTCAAGGAGGCGGTAAACAAGAGGAAGAAATGACCGGCGTTTGATGCCGCCTATGCGCGAGAGGAGAAAGATCTTTTCATCAATTCCCAGGGTATTACTCCATCCAACCTGATCGGCATCAACCGCAATTGGTGCACTAAAAGGTGCGCACCTGAACTGAAAGGTTAGTTTCGATCTCCATCCGGTAGCTCAGTTCGGCGTAAGCCTCGGTATTTGCGTACTTACCAAATCGGTGTTCGTGGAATAGTGGTTGCGAATTGACTAGCGTCGCGACGGAGCTGCCGCGTTAGAAATCGAAAAAGGTGTTCTCTATCTGTGCACTTGGTGTTATCCTGAGCGTGGAAAAGGGAACGCCGAAGATCTGGCAGGACGAAGTCCAATGAAGAAAGCTTTTCTAATACTCAGCCTCTCACTCTTTGGCGCGGTCGCCGTATTACCTGCTCCGGGCAGCGGTTCCGTAGTGTTTGCGCAGCGGAAGGACAAAGACGACAAGAAGAATCCCGCCGGGCCGCCGGTTGTCAGACCGAAGGGGGGTCAGGACAAGGGGAAGGAACCGCCACCCAAGAAAGAAAAGAAGCCCAACTAGTCGCGCCGCATACCGAACTAATCGCGCCCGCCTATTTGAAGCTCGCGAGGGCTTCACTCTCATCTGAAAAGATCTCGAACACGCCGTCGAGTTTTGAAATCGCCAGGATGTTTCTCACTGACTGGGAGGGGGACAACAGTTTTACGTGTCCCTTCTGCTTGAGAACAGAGCGATAGGATTTGATCAGGCTTCCAACGCCGGTGCTGCTGATGTAGGTGACGCTTCGCAGATCGACAAGGAAATCGATCTCGTCTTCCTCAACGAAGCGTTGCACCATCTCGTAGAGTTGATCGGCGTTATCGCCGGGATCAAGCCGCCCGGTTATCTTGATGATGCGAACTGAGTCCGTTTTTCTACTGATGACTTTAGTAGGCCGTCGTATCATAACCAAAGCTCGTGCCTGAATCGCAAGCAGGCGGGCCAAAAATCAGTGGGCGCTACTGGACTCGAACCAGTGACCCCTGCGGTGTGAACACAGTGCTCTACCGACTGAGCTAAGCGCCCTTTGAGGAAAAAGAGACTAGCAGATGACACCGGGGATTTCCACTGCCGCTGGTCGTTCCGCCTCTTGGTTTGTTGAGTTACATTTCGAGAAAGCTTTTGAGGAGTCCCGAAAGAATTTCATTTGTCGAGCCGTCGATGACTCAGAACCAAAACGGCACCGAGTTGTTGAAAGGCGTAATAACGAACACGATGTTGGTGCCCACCGGACCCAGATTGAGTCCTGCTTTGATAAGGACCGCATCGTTCTCGACGGATTTGGGGTTATACGGCAGGCCATTGATTACCACAACAGAAGCGGTTCCCAAATTCTGGCCGAACACCCACAGCTTCTTTACTCCCTTTACTTTTATCCCGGTAATCACCGGCGACTGCGAGCCTCCGCCGCCCGCCTGAATCGAGATCGAGAGCCATTTCGAATCCGTGCGAACTGGTAAACTCGTGTCGGACACTTGCACCGCGAACGTGTACGTCCCGGTGGACACGGGTGTGCCGCTGATCGCACCACCTCCGGACATATCGACCCCTGGAGGAAGCGCGCCGCCAACCAGGCTCCAACGATAAGGTGATGTTCCTCCTGCTGCAGTTAACGTAGCGTTGTACTTCTGGCCACTGATACCAGGGTTCATCGCGCCACTGGTAATGCTCAATGCGCTGCCTCCCGTGCCTCCTCCGCTACCGCCACCGCCACCACTCCCGCCACCACTGCCGCCGCCCCCACCACCTCCGCCGCCTGCGCCGGCCGGATAGA
>DATNBZ010000026.1:0-2413 GCA_035607285.1 Blastocatellia bacterium
GGACAAGGAACGTAAGGTGGTCGGTGTGGTCCGCTTCTTGGATAGAGGCCTGGATTCCAAATCCCAATTTCGTCAAGATGCGAATGATCTGCGCTGCAGGTATCTCGGAGCCGAGATGCCGCTTAACCTCCGATGCATGCAGCTTCAACTCCGGCCTCGGAACTTTCGCCGCGACCGCGTCGATTTCCTGTTCAACCTGGCCGCCTGCCGTTTGAACGATCAACTCGGCCACGCGGGCGCAAGCCAGAGAAGTCGCCCCGTAGTCGGCGCCACGTTCGAAGCGATGAGAGGCATCGGTATGCATCCCCAGCCGCTTCGAGGTCTTCCGGATGGAAGCAGGGTCGAACCAGGCGGACTCGATGAGAACGCTCCTGGTCTTCTCGGTGATCATTGTGTCCCAACCGCCCATAACGCCGGCAATAGCGACCGGCTTCGCGGCATCCGCGATGACGAGATCTTCCGATGTGAGTTTGCGGGTCTCACCGTCGAGAGTCTTAATCGACTCACCAGAGCGAGCGCGGCGAATGATAATCGTGCCCCCCTCAAGCGTGTCGAGATCGAACGCGTGAGTCGGGTGACCCATTTCGTTCAGGGCGTAGTTGCTGGCATCCGCGACGTTGTTGATCGGCCTCTGATCGATCAGTTCCAGTCTGCGAGCGATGTTTGCCGGAGATGGTGCGATCTTAACGCCGCGGACGACACGAGCGGTGTAACGGGCGCAGCCTGACGCGTCCTCGATGATGATAGGGAAGTCAGGGCCCTTCTTTTCAGAGAACTTTGGCACGATTGGCTTCAGGTCGAGGTCATAGATCGCCGAGGCCTCGCGCGCGACACCGAAATGATTCATGGCGTCGGGCCGATTGGTCGTGATCTCGGCCTCATAGGCGAGGTCTTTGCCTTGACCGTAGAAGCCTTCGATGGCGACACCGGACTCGGTGAGCCGTTCGGCTAAGCGGTGGTCATCGTCGGGGACGGTTACGAAATCGCGGATCCAGTTGGCAATAAGTTTCATTAACCCGATCTCAGTTCTTCGTTCTTCGTTCTAACACTTCGGGACGTTTGTGTCTTCGTGGTGAATTCTTACCCGAATTGTTCCAGGAAACGAACGTCACCGAGATAGAACTGCTGAATATCGTCTACGCCGTACTTCATCATGGCGACGCGCTCTACGCCCATGCCGAAGGCGAAGCCGCTGTACTTCTTCGGATCGTAGTCGACGAAGTTGAAGACATTTGGATCGACCATCCCGGCGCCCAGTAGCTCGATCCAGCCGCTCTGCTTGCATGGACGGCAGCCCTTGCCGCCACAGAACGGGCAGCTGATCATCACTTCCGCACTCGGTTCGGTGAACGGGAAGAACGATGGACGGAATGCCGTCTTCACCTTTGACCCAAACATCGCCTTCATCGCGTGATCGAGGGTTCCCTTGAGGTCGCCGAAGGTGATATTCGTGTCCACACAAAGGCCTTCGATCTGGTGAAAGACCGGGGAGTGCGTCGCATCCGGTGCGTCGTTGCGGTGTACTTTGCCCGGACATATGACGCGCACTGGGGGCCGCATCTTCTCCATCGAGCGGATCTGTACAGGCGACGTGTGCGTGCGCAGCACCAGGCGATCGCGCTGCTGCTTCTTCTGCTGGTCCGCGATGAAAAGCGTGTCCTGGGTATCGCGCGCCGGATGGTTCGGTGGGAAATTCAGCGCTTCAAAATTGTAGTAGTCGCTTTCGACTTCCGGCCCCTCGGCGACGGAGTAGCCCATCTTCACGAAGACATCGATGAGTTCGTCCAGAACTCGCAGAACCGGATGCTTAACGCCGAGCGGCTTGCGAATGCCGGGGAGGGTCACATCGACGCGCTGAGCCTCCAACTTAGGGGTTCCGCCGAAGGTGGCGTCAAAGGAAACAGAATCCTCAACCTTTTCAACGTCCGCAGTAATGAGCGCCTTTAGGCGATTCACTGCAAGTCCGACATCCCTTTTGTTCGGGCCCGGGGCGGCTTTCAGCCAGACGTCATTAATCTGCGTCAGGATGCCATTCTTTCGAGATATCCAACGATCTCTGAAATTCCGAAAGGCTTGCATTTTGGTGCTGATGTCACCCTGTGAGCTCTTCGCTGCGGCCAATATCGAGTCACACTCCTCTTTGTAGGCCCTTTCCACCTCGGTTGCAGCTCGCTCAAGAGATTCCGGTGAATAGTCGTCGAGTTTTGGAACGGTATACGTGGTGGTCATTGTTGCACCCATGCTATTCGGCGAAATCGAAAGTTGCCAGTAGTCAGTAGCCGGTAGGCAGTAAGTTCATTCTGACTAGTGGCTACTGGCAACACAAAGGGCGGCCTGTTCGGCCGCCCTGTCCTGATCAGCTTTCGTAGCGACTGTGCTACGCCGTGGCTGCTGCGGCGGCCTTGGCCTTGTC
>DATNBZ010000027.1:0-19301 GCA_035607285.1 Blastocatellia bacterium
AGCCGGCTGGGCGCCCGACACGGCGGCGTCATAGGCTGCCGCGAGCTGCGCAAGATTCGTTGGAGCCACCGGACCCGTGACGACAACGAAGCCAGCTTCATCCAGTTCCCGCGCAGTATCCTTTGTCAACTCCGAGTTCGAAGCCGTGATGCTGAACCAGTCGTCCATAACACTCAAAAGCTACCGCTCGAACATTGATCGCGGCTCGGGTGCAATACTGAAGTCAGGCTGCTGACCCTTCGCGAGTCATTCCCGCAACGAGGACACGCCGCTGAGATACGAGGCAATCTCGGAATAACGCAATCGCCGTTTCGAATCGGAGTTCTGCTCGTAATACTTTGCCCAGCCGAGCGGCGTCCCGTTCCACGCAGAATCGGGTCGCTGCGGATCAGCACCTGCGCTGATCAGCACTCTGACCGTGTCCAGCGATCCCGAGCACACGGCATGATGCAGTGGCGTGCCGTGCGGGTAGAGGTCTGCACTGGGCTCATTCGGTGATGCACCTCTTGCGAGAATCCATTCGACGCCGGCAGCCTTCCCGTTGAGCGACGCGAGAACGAGAGAGAACTGCCGAATCTCGGGACTGGCTTGAGCGTTGAGCCGGTCGGCTTCGTCCCAACGTTCCAAACACAGCGCCGCTCCCAGAGTCATGATGGCGCCCCGCGAGAGCAGGTGTTCTGCAGCCGAGATATGACCATTCACTAACGCGTTGTTGGGATTCCTGGCCGGCGAGGCTCCCGCATCAACAAGCGCGTCGATCATTTGGAGTTGAAGGCCCGCGTCAGCCGCAACTCCCGACCAGCACACAAGCTGCAATGTCGAATCGAGTTGGTCCTGGAGCGTGGCAGCATTGGCCTTAAGCATCGCAGCAATGATGACGCCAATAATCTCTACGACGTTCGGTGGCAGACGGCCGTTGCGGACTGGATCTTCCGCGACGAACCACAGCAGATAGGGACGGCTGAAGAAGCCGTCCGCCGCGTCCCCGAGCTGCAGCCGCAACCAATCGGGCGAGCCCTCGAGCCGATCGCTAACCAAACGTGGATGAGCGGCAAGCAAGAGTTGTAGGCGGTCGACATCGCCTGCGTCGATCGCGGTAACGGCCTGGTGGAATGCATCACTATCGAGATCGGCTACCGACATAGCTGTAGTGAAAGCCCGAAGTTGGAATGGCGCGATTATTTATCCTCGTATTTATCCTCGGATTTATCCTCGGGTCATTGCCCGGCCGGTGGTTCCCAAAGTTCAACCTTGTTGCCTTCCGGATCCATGACCCACCCGAACTTCCCGTACTCTGAGTCATCGGTCTTCTCAAGCACGTCGCAACCTTCATCGCGGAGCGCTTGAAGAAGCGCTGCCAGGTCGTCCACGCGATAGTTGACCATGAAGCTCGACTTGCTTGGAGCGAACTGGTTGCTCCCAACTGCATTAATTAACCAGGCCGTTGTTCCCTTGGTCGGATTGCCGTCGGCGTCGGTCCAATCAAAGGCCGCGCCACCCCAGTCTTGTACGTCAATGCCCAGGTGAGTCTTGTACCAGGCGCCGAGTGCCTTCGGATCCTTCGCGCTGAAGAATATGCCACCAATTCCAGTTACTCTCTTCATCTAATCCTCCTTACTCTCATAATCTGATCCTCCGTCGTTCTTAGTCGGCAAAGTACCTCGCGGACATCGGTTGTGTCGTCATACTTTCGAATGATTTCGCTGGTTCAGGTTGAAAATAATGTTGATCGTACCGCCATTACTACACCTATTCAAGTTGATACACTGCCCGATCATCAATACACGGAAAGCACACAAACGCTGTCGTCTCGCCCGCACTCGGATTCCCTACTGTGCGCGACGACCCTTTATGACAAGCTCGGTCTGGCCTTCAGTAACCGCGCTCCCGTCTTTGAAATCCACCCGGTAATGAACCTAGCAGGCGCCGGCGGCAAGAGATTCTGGAATGATGAGGGCGCGGCTCATTTCAGCGCCCGCGAGCACAGGCAGTGATTCAGTTTCGGTAAGCTCCGCTACCGTCGCTCCCGCGCTATCGAGGATCTTGAGAGAGGACTGCCTTGCGGGCCAACACGCTAGTACATCACTACCGTTTTTCTCCGAGGGGATTTTTCCAAGGCCGGATGGCGACGTGGAGACAAAGGAAACGCGTTAGAAGCGCTCACTTGCGGTTTTCGATACTGCACTGTTCCAGGATTCGATCGAACGGAGGGGTGATTACTACTTCGAACAATACCTAGCGCGGGCTGGGGCGCTCGGTTAACTGGCGTTTATCTTCAGCTCACCGTTCTCGACGTCGACATCAAAACTCTCCGCCTCTTTCCATCGCGTCGTAACCGGCAGCTTTAGGATTTCGTCGATGGTGCGCTTGAGAAAGCGCGCCCCGTATGTCGGGCTGAAGCCCTTCTCAACCAGATACACAACTGCGGCCTCGCTTACAACAAGCGCCTTGTTCTGCCGCTTCATCTGGCGCTTGATGATGCCGATATACAACTCAGCGATCAGCTTTACTTCATCCTGTGTCAATGGCGAGAAGACCACGATTTCATCGATACGGTTGCGGAACTCCGGCGAGAAACGCTCCTCCGCGGCCTTGATCACTTCCCTCTCGATCTGTTTGACGTCGGCGAGCGTCTTGGTCCCGAATCCGAGCGGTTTCATATACTTTTTGAAACTGTCCGACCCGAGATTCGAGGTCATAATCACGATCGCATCAGAAAGATATACTTTCTTGCCCCGACCATCTGTAATCCAGCCTTCATCGAATGCCTGCAGGAAAAGGTTGAGAAGATATGACGACGCTTTTTCAACCTCGTCCAGTAGCAGCACAGTGTAGGGATTGTCTCGAAGCCGTTCGGTTAATATGCCGCCTCTTTCGCTGCCGACGATTCCTCGCGGCATACCGATCAGCTTTTCGATCGCGATGGTCCCGTCCTGATATTCTGACATGTCGATGCGGACCATCTTGTCGTCGTCGCCGAACATGAATTCGGCTACCGCTTTCGCAAGCTCCGTCTTGCCGACGCCCGTCGGACCAAGGAACAACAACACTCCGTCGGGTTTATAGAAGTTCTCTTTGAGCGGGCCCTTGTTTAATCGAAGCCGCTGAGCGACTGCTTTGACGGCTTCCTTTTGTCCGATGACCCGGGCTGACAGCGACGTCTCCATGTGAGCAAAGCGGTCATTGGTATCCCGGAATATCATGTCGCGGGGTATGTGCGACTCCTGACTGATCACATCGATGATGTGCTCGGATCGAACCTCCGATAACTCGGGTTGGCTGATCTCGACTTTCACCGAAGCGGTATCGAGCCACCCGATCACTTTGTCCGGCATATGCAAGTTGCGATCGTAACGCGGCGCCATCTCGAGCGCGGTCTCGATCGCTTCATCGGAAATCGTCACCGAATAATTCCGTTCGAGTCGCGGCCGGACGCCGGCGATGATCTTGCGCGTATCTTCAACCGACGGCTCATCGACCTTCACGAGCCTGAACCTGCGCGCAAGCGCTTCGTCGTCCGAGATGTACTCCTTGTATTCGGTCATCGTTGTGGCGCCGATGATTCGAATCTCGCCGCGAGCGAGCGCCGACTTGAACATGTTGGCTGCGTCGGAACTGGCTCCCAGAGCCGATCCTGCGCCTATGATCGTGTGGGCCTCATCGATGAACAGGATCAGGTTATCTCGCTCTTTGACCTCGCTGATGATGCCCTGAATACGCTCTTCGAACATTCCCCGAAGCATCGTGCCCGCTACGATGCCCGACATCTGAAGCTGAACTATGTGCGAGCTGCGCAGTCTTTGCGGGAGTATTTCCGGCTCGAGCTCGATCTTGCGCGCCAGGCCTTCGACGACCGCGGTCTTGCCGACGCCGGCTTCCCCGACGAGCATCGGCGAGTTCGCGCGTTCTCGATGGCACAAGATCTCGATTATCTGCCGGATTTCTTCGTTTCTTCCTATCACAGGCGGGAGCTTATCCTGGCGAGCCAGCTTGTTGAGGCTGACGCCGAAGTGCTTGAGATAAGGCGGAAGCTCGTAGCGCCTGCGGTACTTCTCTTCCTTCTCTTCGTGGCTGCGTACCCGCGTGGCGATCTTCTGCATCACCATTTCGCGGTCGGCGCCGAGGCGCCTCAGAAGCTCGACCGGATAGCTGTGTGTGTCGCCGAATAGCGCGTAGAAAAGATCGGTCGCTTCGATCAGCCGGCGGCCCTGTTCGCGCGAATGCTTGAGAGCGTTGGACAACAAAGTTCTTAACGGCTCTGAGATCTTCATTCCGCGTCCGAGGTAGTCGCGCTGATCGAGTTTGGTCTCGAGCGCCTGGATGACGACTTGCGGATCGAGGTTGAGGCTCTGCATTACCTCGTTGAAGAATGGGCGCTCGACTTCTGAAATCGAAATGAAAAGGTGTTCGGGTGCGAGTTGATTGTGGTCCCTGGCGCGCGCCTCCTCGTAGGCTTTGCGAATCAGCCGCCGGCCGCTCTCGGCTATCTTATCGGTGTAGATTTCCAGATCGATCATTCTTTACGGTTACCCGCTTCCAACTCTGGACCTTCACGCCGGCATGTGTGGTCTGCTCGTCCGCTGATCCACGCACGGAGTATATCAGAGAAAAAAATGCTACTCAAGAATCGCGACTTTTCGGGGTGTTCGGATTCTGCGTTGCTTAATGACCTCCGCGTGCTTTGCGGTCCTTTGCGACTTTGCGTTGAGTATTGGCTATTGAAGGAGCAAGACTCAATACTCAACGCAAAGTCGCAAAGGACCGCAAAGCACGCGAAGGACTGACCTTGAGTTACAAACGGGATCGTTGCTCCGAACGTCTGCGGGGAGTAACCAGGGCTACTTCGTATGCTGGTCGCTCGACGTTCCAAGCTTCGCGACTTGCAGGCGTGTTCGCGTAGATTCCCCGCCGCGAGCGGACCTGAAGCCCGGGTCGGGTCGGGTAGACGTTGATCGCGTGAAACTTCGTGTCATCACGCGCTCGCTCGGTCGAGTAAGCGAACAAATACTCGGTGCCGATTTCAGTGACGATCTGGGGGCTCAGCCTGGCAAACTCCTCCCGGGTGCCGGAATTCCAAACCGCGCCTCCGGTTTCCTCCGCAAGCCCCTTCAGAGTGATCTCCGCGGCTTCGAGCTGCTTGTAGTAAGCTCGCAGCGCCCAGATTCGTTTACGAGCAACCGGATCGAGCATCTCGTAAGAAGACAGCGGGTTGAACGCGCGCGGCTTGAGCTCACGCAAAAGGATTTCGTTTTGACTGATAACGTAAGCCGTCGCCCGTGCGCGATGAAGCGCGGTCAGCACCTTCTCAAAATCCAGTTCATTGAACGAGTCCACGCCGTCGGAGATCACGACAACGCTCCGTCGCCCGCTGACTCTCGGAAGGACCTCCTCGGCCGCGTAAAGCAGGCTCTGATAAAAGTCCGATCTGATCCCCGGCTTGAAGTCCCACTGGAGCGCCCGATGCAGCGCCGCTTTATCGCCGGTCCATTGTGAAAGCAGGTTGACCTGATCGGAGTAAGTGATCACTGCACCTTGGTCCTCCGGTCCCATGGAATCAACCATCTTCAGCGCGAGATCGCGATTCAGATTCAGGTTTTTGAGCGTGCTGTCGCCTCCCGCATCCAGCACGAACAGAATATTGGCGGGAGTGTGCATTACCGAGTTGATAACTTGTTTCTTTCCGTCCTCGGTGAGAATGAAGTCAGTCTTTTGAAGGTTTGGTGGAAGCTTGCCGAGATCGCTGTGGACGCTCACCGGAAGCAAAACTTCTTCGACACGCAGACGTATCGTGTCTTTGTCGTCGTGATGAGTCTGTGGCTTTGCCTGGCCGCGATTCCGCCCGCTCTGTGCTTCGACAGCGGGTGTTAATAAGACGACAACCCAGAGAACCGCGAGTGCTTCCGCTTTCAACTTGAGCGACATATGGGATCCTCCAAATGAGCGGCGCAACTGACTCGCGCCAACGATTGCCAAAGGTTCCCGACTCGTCTCGGCTTGCGCGCTTGCTAGTCTACTAGAATTCTCAGACAAATGATACGAAGACTTCGTTAGAAAGCAAACGCCCGGCGGGTGTGAGAGCCAGGCGGCCGCCGCTTTTTTCGATCAGTCCGGCGTCCGCCAATCTCGGCAGGTCAGCACTGAAACGTTCAATCACATCAACACCGTACTCCGAATGAAACTCGTCCAGGCTGATTCCTTCCTTCAATCGAAGTCCCATGAACAACGCTTCGGCGGCGCGATCGCCTTCACTGAGGTCGAGCCTCTCGGCGATGGCGTGCCCATTTTTTGCGACGCTTTCGATGTAGCTTTCGGTCTTCAAAGTATTGACCCATCGCGACCGCCCATCGTATGAATGCGCGCCGCACCCTACTCCGTAGAATGGCGCGCCCGTCCAATATTTCAGATTATGTTTCGACCTGAGCGCGCTAACCTCGTTGCCTTTGGCGGCGAGGGCGAAGTTCGAGATCTCATAGTGATCGTAGCCGGCTGTCCCGGTAGCCTCGCAGATCATCCGGTACATCTCGGCAGTCAAGTCATCGTCTGGCCATGGACGCAACCCGCGCTTGATCTGAGCGTAGAGTTGAGTGCCCTCTTTGACCTCGAGCAAATATAGCGATAGATGTTCAGGCTGAATCGACAACGCTTCCCGCAGATTGAATTTCCAATCCTCCAGGCTCTGTTCAGGGAGTCCGGCAATCAAGTCGAGACTGATATTCTTGAACCCGGCGTTTCTGAGAAGCTCCAGCGTACGACGGGCGTCGGCGACCGTATGAGTTCGGCTTAGCGAAACAAGCTCGGTATCGATGAACGACTGCACGCCGACGCTTGCGCGATTGATGCCGGCGCTGAGCCATCCGTCGACTTTCGGCCGCGAGAATGAAGCCGGATTGATTTCAATTGTAATCTCGGATTCGCAATCGACATCAAATGACTCACGGCAAGCGGCGACCAGGCTCTCCAATTGTGACGGTTCTACGATTGAAGGCGTTCCGCCGCCAAAGAATATCGAGTCAACCTTGACCCGCTCGGCGTCCGGTCCGGCGAGCAGCTCTCCCCAGTAAGCGATCTCACGAACAACGGCTGGAATGTAGCGCTCGGCCAGGTCGCCGGCAAAGTCAGTGGTGTTGAAGTTGCAGTAGGTGCACTTGCGTTCGCAAAAAGGAATGTGAATGTAAATACCGGCTCGCTGATTCACGTCGCGATTATAGCACGAGCACGCTGGCGTACTGGCGACGCATCACAATCAAAAGTATAGTTGCCATCGGTTTGACTCGTGTATTCGAGGAATCGGTAATCCCGTATGGGCGGTCCTCCTTGGAAACCATCCGACGCCGCGAGCTTTGCGGTACTTTGCGAGCTTTGCGCAAGGAATCCGATCGAGATACGTTGAACGCAAAGCTCGCAAAGGACCGCAAAGCTCGCAAAGCGGTTTCTTCACGATATCGGCTCGTTAAGACGAGTTGGCGCCCCTCTTGAAGGACCGACGAGTCCGCGTTGCAAGGAGGGGCGGCCACGGGGGACCGCCCATACAGGATTGCCCTTAAATCGCGCCATCGGTCTGTTACGGTAGCTCAACTGCTTCGACTGGTGATATCCTTCCTTTCCAAACAAGGCCCAAACTTCAAAAACAATGTTCGCTGGACAACTGCTGAATTGGAGATACGGAGCAATCGATGAGCTACTCTGAGAGTCTCGCCGGTCAAAGAATAATCGTGACCGGCGGGGCGGGTTTCGTCGGATCAAATGTCGTTCGCAAATTGTTGGCCGAGAAGGCAGTCGTCACGGTGCTCGACGATTTTTACACCGGCGATGATCACAACCTTCCGGCGGGCGCCCAAAATCTCGAAGTCGTTCGAGGAAGCGTCACCGATTTCGAGCTGGTTCGCGATGTGATCAAGGGTTCGAGTCTGGTCTTTCACCTTGCCGCTCGCAACATCATCGTCTCAACCAGAAACCCACGCGAAGACTACGAAGTAAATATCGGCGGCACGCTGAACATTTTGTTGGCGGCTCGCGAGCTCGGGATTCCACGAGTTGTTTACTCGTCGTCCACTTCCGTTTACGGTAACCCGCGCTACCTTCCGATCAACGAGGACGACGCGACGAACATGCTGAGCCCTTACGCGGTGTCGAAGTTCGCGGGCGAGAACTACTGCAAGGCGTTTTATGAAAGCTACGGCCTGTCGTCGGCAGTCGTCCGTTATTCGAATGTGTACGGGACGGCCCAGCGACCCGACAATCCTTACTGCGGCGTGGTATCGAAGTTTTTTGAGTCTGCGATGAAAGGCGAGTCGCCGCGCATTCACGGGGACGGCGAGCAAACTCGTGACTTCACCTACATCGATGATGTGGTTGAAGCTACGCTTCTGGCAGGCGTCAATCCGAAGGCCGACGGTCAGGTTTACAACGTAGGCACCGGCCGCGAAGTTACGGTGAACCAACTCGCGCGGATCATAATCGACATAACCGGGGCGAAGACCGAGCCGATTTACATCGATCGGCGCGACATCGACAACATCCGCCGTCGCGTGGTGAACATCGAGAAGATTCGCCGCGAGCTTCGATGGACCCCGACCTTCACGATCGAGCAGGGTCTGCGCCGAACTTACGAATGGCTGATTGAAACAATGGGTTAGGTTCCTTTGCGCGCTTTGCGGTCCTTTGCGAGCTTTGCGTTAAACGAATTTCTGCGAGGAATTCTCAACGCAAAGACGCAAAGGACCGCAAAGCTCGCCAAAACGACTGCAAAGCTTAATGGTTGATCGAAAGCAAGAACAGACTATTCAAGTAGCAACCGTCGAGGCTTACCCTCTCAAGCACACGCGCGTGCTGTGTGTCGCGCCGGCGTGGAACGAAGGCGAGCGGATTGCCCGCGTCGTTCAGGCAGTTCCGGGCGACCTTGTCGAAACGACTGTCGTGGTGGATGACGGCTCGACGGATGACACTGCTGATCAAGCCCAGAACGCTGGAGCAACGGTGATTCGAAGCGGCGCGAATCGCGGCGTGGGCGCGGCGATTCGGAGCGGCATCGACCATGCCATCGAAGCCGGCTACGACATCGTGGTAATCGTGTCAGGCGGCGGCAAGACCCCACCCGAGCAGATCCCGCGCCTCCTCGACCCAATAATCAAAGGCGAAGCCGAACTGGCTCAAGGGTCGCGATACCTGGACGGCGGCGAGTATCTGCGAATGCCGTTACGCCGCAAGATCGGAACGCGGGGTTACACGTTTCTGTTTTCGCTCTTCTGCGGTCACCGGGTAACGGATGCCTCGAGCGGCTTTCGAGCAATCAAAGTCTCACTGTTCGACGACAAGCGAATCAACCTCTGGCAAGACTGGCTCGATCGCTACGAGCTAGAGCCCTACCTGCTATTCAAGGCTCTGCGACTGGGACATAAAGTCGTAGAAGTTCCTGTCACCATCGAGTATCCGAAAACAGACGGCATCGCCTACACCAAGATGCGAGCGATAACCGATTGGTGGAAGATCTTCAGGCCGATTCTATTCCTTGGGATCGGACTGAAGAAGTAGAAGCGGTCGCCGCGAACGTGCCTCGGCTCGCTCGGAAGATGTGTCGCTTGAAACGAATGAGGGCTCTCGACTGCGACGCCGAGAGCCCTCATTCAACAGCTACGACCCGAAGCTACTGCTTTGGCCCGACAACTTGACCGTCTCCGATCACAAAGTAACCGGGTGGCGGTGACCCGTTGTGTGACAACGCATACGCTTTGGCTGCCGCCGCCTGAGCGTCGACGGAGTTCTTGTCTCCCTTGCTCTGGCTCTTCGGCACAACCACCGTCGCGCATGTGAACGACATGTTCCCCGATGTGTCAGTTACCTTGACAACAATCAGGTAGACCCTTCCGTCAGCCGCTCCGATGCGCTCCGAGCGCAACCTCAGAGTACCGATGTTCAAGTCCCTGGCATCGGGCGAGAAGTTGCCGTCGCCGGTCTCGGCTTCGTCGTCTTCGTCGCCGAACACCAGGACTTGCCTCGTAGCCCCGGGGCAGTTGTCGCTGAAGTTGCCGCCTGCCAGGCCGACATTGATGAGGTTATGGTCCGGTGGCGAGAGCGACGACGTAGCCACGGTGATCGCTGTGACGGACGGCGGCTCCGTGTCGTTTATCGTCACGGTGAATGAACACGTTGCGGTATTGCCCGACGCATCGGTTGCGGTATTCATTACCGTCGTAGTGCCCTTCGGAAATACCGAACCGGAAGGCGGACTACTGACGACCGTCACCCCCGGGCAGTTGTCGCTCGCGGTCACGACAAAGGTTACTACCGCAGTGCACACGCCCGGGTCCGTCGACCTGACTATGTTCGCTGGGCAGCTAATCGTCGGATTCTCCGTATCATTGACCGTCACAGTGAACGAGCAATTGGCCGACGTGTTCCCGCTCGCATCGGTGGCGTGGCAGGTGACTGTCGTTGTGCCTATCGAGAATGAAGTCCCGCTTGCCGGCGCGCAGGTTGTTGTCGCTCCCGGACAGTTATCGCTGGGAGTCGGAGCAAATGTAACTACCGCTCCACACTGGCCGGGATCGTTGGGCACTGTGATATTCGCGGGACAAGCGATCGTTGGGTTCTGATTGTCGTTAACCGTCACCGTGAAGGTGCACGACGCGGAGCCCAGGCTGTTGGTAGCCGTCGCTGTCACGGTCGTAGTGCCGATTGGAAAAACACTGCCGGAAGGTGGCGAATAGGTTATGGTCGGCGTCGGGTTGCCGGTAGCGGTCGCGGCGTTAGCGCCAGTGAAGTTCACCACCGCGCCGCAGGAGTTCGGATCGTTGCTGACTGTGATATTCGGCGGGCAAGTAATAACCGGTGTGACCGGAACGCACGACGGATACTTGAAGGAGCCGATGCGCGTGTGCCAGTTGCCGGTGTTTCCATTTGCCTGCGTGTCGTAGTACTCGGTTGTGTACCAGAACGTGCAGTCATCCACATCGATGCTCATCGAGCTGTAGTCGCCCCATCGATGACAGGGCCCGCCGCCGCAGTTGAAGATTTGCGATCCTGCGCCCGCGATGAGTTGCCTCTCGGTCTGGGGCAGAGTGCCGAGCGGGTCTGAAGCAAGACGGCCGGAGTAGGCAATGCTCGGGAAGTTCGGAGCTGTTCCATTTGACGTGCTGTAACCGAGAGCCATGTTCCCGGCGGTGTCGGTGGCGAGACCACCCATCCATCTGAACAGAGTCGTATCAGGCTGATAAATCTGTTGCTGCACCGGAGTCGTTGCTACTGTCCCGCCGGAGACATCGATCTGCGCCCACTGCGGCGCCGTAGCCGCACCCGCGGGTCGAACGGTGTGGACAACCCACACGGACTCAGCGCTTCCAACTTTTCGATATTGGACCTTCTGCATAATTCGATCGCCCAGGCTATCGAGCGCGTGGGTGTTCGCGGCGGGAGTATCGTTGGGTTGAAGAACTATGTTTGTTCCGGGCGTTGGACCGGAAGCGTGGCTAACGGTTGTTGCCGCGGAAAGCGTGCCTCCCCCGCCGCAGTTTGCCCCGGGGGTGAATCTCCTTACCTGGAAACTTGTAGTCGAGGCGTTGCGAACAAAGAAGTCCGGCGTTCCGGAGGGTGGCATCTGATTCGGCGCCCGCCCCAACAAATTCGATGGGAACAGCGAAGTGCCAATCGCAGCGCTAATGCCGAGCGAGCCTCGAAGCGTCAGGCCGTTGTACATATCGTTCTTGTTGAACGAACCAAAGATCGCGCCGCTGGAATTGCCGCTGCTGTTGAAGGCGTTTGCTCCCATGTAGAGACAGCCGTCGTTCCAATTGCCGAACTTCGGGTAATCGTCGAGTGTTCCCACCGGAGGAAGTCCGGCGCCACCGGTATCAATCCGCACCGCATAAACCCACCAGCCCCCCATCACCGGATCGCCGGTTTTCGAAGCGGCAAAGCACTGGAAGACGGGCGGCACCCAGAGTCCTGTCGTGGTGTTGAGGACGAATGCCAGGTTGGTCAGGATCCAGCGGTCCGCGAGTTGGTCATAAATCACAACCGGATCGCCGAAGGTGTTTGTGTCACAAAGCGTGCCCGTGCCGGTGCCGCCGCCGGGCCGGCTTCCGCTGCTGAAGAGAGAGTTTTCAGTAAACGCCGCCAGGCGCGTGCCGGTGGCCTTGTCATATATTCCGTACGCATCATTGACCGAGATGATGAAATGGTTCGGACCCACGTCCCCGTTTGTATCCGGAGGCGTGCCGGCTCCAGCCTGCCCGCCGGTCACGGGTTCAGTCCTGCTGAGGCCGTTAAAGCTTCTGATCGGCGCCGGGGCGGGAGCCATAAGAATCGGCAACCCGGGCTCGTGCGAGCGCGAGGACTTTTCCATTCCGCCGACCGGAGTTTCCAATTCCTGCAATCTGCTTTCGTAGTCGATGGATCTTTGGTCGAGGTTCGTGGGCACCGGGATCAAGTCGCGCACATCGCCGTCAAACGAGGCGGCGTTGACCGCCGGGATGTCGTATGTTGAAGCCTCCGCGGACTCGTCAACCGGGTCTTGTACCGGTGCTGTCGCGCCCTTGGGAGACCTGAGCTCCGCGCTAAAAACGAGAGGTCTTTCAGGCGCACGCTCGGTCTTCTTCACGACGTTGGGTATCCGCACGCGGTTCTCAGATCGAGACCAGGAGATGTCGCTCGCGAAGAGAAGCAGCGCAACAAGGCAACCGAGACTGAGAGGGATTCTGAGATTAGGCGTTTTGATAGCTCGATCCGTTCTAGGCATCATCGACCTCCTGTTGAATCAGAAAGCAGTTCGTAATTGATTGTGGGCCATTCGAATTGCCGTCTAATGGCTCAGCTTCGGTGGGCGTCGTTCAGCGACACTTCACGAGGTTTCCCTCGCTGCCCCGCACGAGCGTAAATCTGCCGACGCTCTCGGACGAATCTGTAAGCGTGACCGCCAGCGTCATTCGGTCGCCGCTGATACTGCCTGAATAATCTGCCGGACGATTCGGAGGCGTCTCGTTGTCGCGCATTGGGCCGCCGTGTTCGCGTACAAGAGTTCCGCGTGCGCGAAAGTTGCCTTCGCCATCAACCTTGAGAGGTCCGGAAATCACGCCGTGCGCGCAGTCATACTCGACGGTCGCACCGTCGTCTTCGACCTCTATGCGAATGTGATCGCCGCCCCAGACGCCACGCGTAATGAGCATTCCCGTCCGATTATTGGCCTGGTTGTTCACTGGAGATGGTGCGTTTGACCTTGTTTGACAGGAGCCTTGTTCGGTCACGCCCGCAAGGGTAAACGCCAGCACAAAGCCAATTGAAACCAGGTTTGAGTTTGTCACTCGCTTCTCAAATGCGTCGAACTCAACGCGGAACATTGTTCAGTTCATGCCGGATGTCCGACAAACTTCAGTTTGTCGGTGTGCCGCATGTCGACAAACTGAAAAGTTTGTCGGTGTGCCGCATGTCGACAAACTGAAAAGTTTGTCGGACCGTCCAAAAGTGACCACTGGTGACCGAACTTGAAGTGAAACTTTGAGGCCCGTTCTGCGGGCCTGGCTTGATAAGGCGCCGTTTAGGTGATTCTGTTGCGCGTAATAGAACCGCTTACCAACTTAAGCCATCCCACTTGGCTAATGGGCGCGACGATATCAAGCCAGGTTCTTCCTGTCAACGCAGGATTGGCGGGTAGTGAGGTATTAGCGTGTTGCCAGCAAGCAGTCCTCTGCGTCCCCGGCGTCCTCCGCGGTTTCTCTTTCTCAGTGGCTCGGAATCAACAGCAGAGGACGCAGAGGACGCAGAGGAGAAACGCGAATGTGAGCGAGCAACACACTGGGGGCAATGGCGGATTGTTAAAGATCTCCTGGCCGATGTTCTTTACGCCTGGAATTCTATGGAGCAGGAAACGTCCCAACCTCCCCCGGCCTGCGAAGCATTTTGTTGACTTCCCCGCAGTGCAACTCTTCTTCGGCGATCATCCTGCGCGCATACTCTTCCAAAAGCACAGAGCGATCGCGCACCAGTTCCAGAAGCTCTTTGTACAGATCGGTCGCCGCCATCTCAATCTCGAGCGACTCGCGCATAATGTCGTTGATCTCGTGCTTGTGCGTTTCCAGAAGTGGCCCGATGTTGAGTGAAGGATGCTCGCCGAAGTGTGTCACAAGCTCGCCGGCTGCGTGAGCGTGGGCGAGTCCCGTAGCAGCCTGCTCTCGTAGCCAGGATATGATTGGAATTCTGCTGTGCCCAAAAACCATCAGCGAATAGTGCGTGTACCGAACGACGCCCGCTAACTCGTCTTCGAGGATTCTGTTCAACAACGCGACCACTGCTGCTTTGTCCAGTTCTTGCTGCGCCATAGTTTTCTCCTGCGTGAAGGCTGTTTGTTAATGTGGAATCTATACCGAAGCAATATTGCGATGCAATGCGGAACCTCGATTGGGGTGCGCGTCCTTCGCGTGCTTTGCGGTCCTTTGCGCCTTTGCGCTGAGTATTAGGTATTGGCTGAGTATTGGGTATTGAAGGAGCGAGACAGAATACTCAGCGCAAAGACGCAAAGGACCGCAAAGCACGCTGAGGTTATTAAGGAACGCAGAATCCGAACACTACCGTCGATTGAGCAGCCGTCGAACTGCGTGCTATCTTTGGCATTCCTGGGTCAATCACCGCATCTGGCCGGCCAACTGAGAGGGATCCTGAAGTGAGCAGCCACAATCGAGCGCTAGAGGCTCTTCAAACACATTTCGGATTTTCCGGCTTTCTTGAAGGCCAGGCCGAGGTCATCGAGGCGGTCTTAGCCGGCGAAAACTCCGTCGTAGTAATGCCGACCGGCGGCGGCAAGTCGCTTTGTTATCAGTTGCCGGCGATGATGCTTGATGGCGTGACTCTCGTTGTTTCCCCGCTCATCGCGCTGATGAAAGACCAGGTCGATGCGCTCGCCGCGCGAGACATTCCAACTACATTTATTAACAGCTCGCTGGGTTACGCCGAGACCAACAAACGATTGAGTGAAATCCGCCGGGGCTTGTATAAGCTCGTCTACGTGGCCCCCGAACGCTTCCGAAGCGCCGCTTTCATGGAAGCAATTGCCGGCGTGACGGTGCGGCTGTTCGCCGTCGATGAAGCGCATTGCATATCACACTGGGGTCACGACTTCAGGCCGGACTATCTACGGCTCAAGGATGCTGTCGAGCGGCTTGGCAATGCTCAAATAATCGCGCTCACCGCGACCGCAACACAAAAAGTCAGGGCCGACATAAGCGAACAACTGGGCCTGACGAATCCTCGCTTTCTCGTGGCGGGTTTCGATAGACCCAACCTTGCCTTGAGAGTGATTCACATTTCAACCGAGAAGGAAAAACTTGAAACTCTCAAGCAAGTGATGAACACGCCAACCGGGACTGGCATCGTCTACGCCGCAACCCGCAAGAGCGTCGAGCAGATTACCGCCAAACTCAAGATGGCGGGACTGAGTGTTGAGCCCTATCACGGCGGGATGGGCGAGGCCGAGCGAACGCGGGCGCAGGACAGTTTCATGAAAGGTCGAGTGCAGGCGATCGTCGCCACGAACGCGTTCGGCATGGGAATCGACAAGCGCGATATTCGCTTCGTCGTTCATTATCATCTGCCGGGCTCGATCGAAGCCTACTACCAGGAAGTCGGTCGCGCCGGGCGAGACGGGCTGCCCGCCGAATGTCTATTGTTGTTCAACTATGCGGATACTCGCACGCAACAGTTTTTCATCGAAGGCAATCATCCTCCGCCCGAATTGATTCGCCGCGTGTATCACGAGATCGCGTCGTTCGGGCAGGAGAAGATCGAGATGTCCGCTCGCGAGATTGCGCAGCGACTCGGCGAGAAGAACGATATGTCGATCTACTCCGCGCTGGTGGTGCTCGAAAAAGCCGGGCACATCGAACGCGGCCGTACGACTGACAAGAATATCATCGCCGGTTTGACGGCTCGCGTGGACGCCGCCCTCGAGCAAGTTGGCGATGACTCGTCCGAAGGCGCGGTGCTGCGCGAGATGGTGTTCAATCGATACCTGAACGAACGCGAACAGACCGAACTGGATCTGGGCGCGATTGGCCGCACGCTGAATATGGGCGACGCTCAATTGCGAAGAGCGCTTCGAGGACTCGCCTCGCGGGGTGTTATTTCCTACCGAAATGCTTATCAGGGGCGGGGCATCAAGCTGCTGGAGGACCCGCCCGCCGCAGCTTTGCGCATCGATACAAGGGAACTGGCCGCGCGAGCCGCAGCCGAGCAATGGAAGCTCCGCAAGATGATCGACTACTGCTATAACAAATCATGCCTGCGGCGGTTCATCCTTGATTATTTTGGCGATCGCAAGAAGGTCGAGCGTTGCGAGACGTGTTCGGTTTGCGCACCTCATCGGTCGCTGTATGGCGACGGTCCGCGCTCGAAGGGCGGCCGGGCCAGGTCCGGAACCAAGTCCGGAACCAGGTCCGGAACCTTGAGCATCGGAGCGGCGGCGTCCCGTCCGGTGAGCCTTCCCGCGTCTACCCGGATGGATGAATTCATCATCGACAACGCGCCGACCGGCAACGATCTTCGCGAAGAGCTCAAGAAACGCGCGGAACTCAATCGGGCGACGAGCGGATCGGCTGCGCCTGTCGAGCAAGAGACGGCTCTCGGACGCAGCCTCAATCCCGCGGAGATCATTGTAGTGAGAAAAATATTGAGCTGCGTTGCGAGGCTCAACGGTAGATTTGGCAAAGGCACCGTTGCCGCGGTGCTTCGCGGCTCGAGTTCAAAACAGGTGATCGAGCATCAACTGAACAAACTGTCGACGTATGGTTTGCTTCAAGACATGACGCAGGACGACATAACCGAGTACACGAAGGCCCTCATTCAATCCGGCTGCATAGCCGTGGGGCGATCCCAATATCCAACCGTGAGTCTCACCGACTTTGGCAGAGAGGTCATGATGGATCGCGCCGAAGTGACGCTTCAATTGCCCGAGTAAGAGTAAATGCGAGCGTTCAGAGTACCGACTTTAGTCGGGCAGTGACTTGTAAAACCGATGCTTGTAGGTTGCAAGCCACTGCCCGACTGAAGTCGGTACTCTGAACGCCCGCTTCTGACTCTGAACGCCCGCTTCTGAAGGATCACTGACTTACAGAATATCCGTATGATATATTCAGGACTTTGATTCGGCATCACTGCGATGTCTATGCGCTTATGCACTGTTTCTTATCAATCGTTATCCCCGCGTACAACGAAGTAAATCGCATCAGGCGAAGTCTCGACGATGTCCTGAGCTTTCTTAAGAGTCAGCACTACCGCGCAGAAGTCATCGTCATCGATGACGGTTCGTCGGATGAAACCGCCGCCCGCGTATCGGAGTACATTCCGAAGTTCCACGAAGCGGGTCATGACCTTCGCGTGCTGACCAATGAACCAAACCGTGGTAAAGGCTACAGTGTGAAGCGCGGTCTGGCGGAGGCGGCCGGCGAAATAGTCTTGTTCAGCGATGCCGATTTCTCATCTCCAATCACCGAGGCGCCGAAGCTGTTGGATCCCATCGCCGAAGGACAGGTAAACGTGAGCATCGGCTCTCGAGCGCTCAATCGCGAGTTGATCGGCGTGCATCAACCCCGGATGCGCGAGTTCGGCGGCATGATTTTTAATTTTTGCATGCGAACCATAACCGGGTTGAAGTTCAAGGACACGCAGTGCGGGTTCAAAGCCTTTCGCCGCGAACAGGCGCTGCCCGTTTTCAAACTCCAGCGAATCGATCGCTTCGGCTTCGATCCGGAAGTGCTGTACATCGCCAAAAAACACGGCAATCGCATCCTCGAGGTACCCGTCGCCTGGAATCACTGCGAAGGCGGCGAACTACAGAGCAAGTGGAACTACTTGCGCGACTCGATTGACATGTTTGCCGATTTGATTCGCATAAGACTCAATGACGTCGCCGGACGATACGATGCTCCAGGCAAGCAACCCGAGTCCGAAGCACAGCAACCAGTCGGAGCAGCAACAAAACAAAGATGATCAGGCTCAACGTCAACATCGATCACATCGCAACCATACGGCAGGCGCGCAGGACCTGGGAACCGAGCGTGATCGCCGCCGCGGTGCTCGCCGACCTGGCAGGCGCCAGCGGGATCACCGTTCATCTTCGTAGCGACCGGCGTCACATCCAGGATGAGGACGTGCGGCTTCTACGCGGGGTGGTAAAGACCCACTTGAATCTGGAGATGGCTGCAACGGATGAGATGGTAAAGATCGCTTCCGAGGTGCGTCCAAACACCGCGACGCTGGTCCCCGAGCGCGCCGAAGAACTAACTACCGAAGGCGGTCTGGACGTGCTCGCGCACGAGGCAGAGATTGGACGAGCGTCCGACAAACTCTCGGCGGCGGGAGTGCTGGTAAGCATCTTTGTGGATCCGGATCTCACACAAATCGAAGCCTCTCGGCGAGTGGGTGCGCATCAAATCGAAATATGTACGTCGCGTTATTCGGAGATGACCGATCCAACGCTCGCCAACGATGTAAGCCAGGTCCACGCCGAACTCGAGCGAATATCCCTGTGTGCAATGCGGGCCGGTGAACTAGGTCTGAGCGTTGCGGCGGGACACGGATTGACTTACCGCAACGTGCGCGCAATTGCGGAGATTGATCCGATCGAAGAGTTCAATATCGGACACAACATCGTCGCGCGAGCCGCTCTGGTTGGGATGGAACGCGCGGTGAGAGAAATGATCGTCGCGATAAGCGTGATGCGTGAAACGTGATGCGTGAAACGTGATGCGTGAAAGGTGGGACGTGATCCGTGAATCGTGAGCCCCCATGTGTGATTGGATGGTTGTGTTGTTAGGTCTCAAGGAAGGGAGTACGCATCACGTATCACGCATCACGTTTCACGCATCACGCATCACTCCTCACGTTTCCCGTAGCTCGTCAGGTTTCGCGACTTGTCACGATGGCGTTCAAGCGCGAGTTGAATCAACCTGTCAATCAACTCCGCGTATGGAACACCGCTAGCCTCCCACAACTTCGGATACATGCTTATCGAAGTGAATCCGGGCATCGTGTTTATCTCGTTTATGATTACGCGATTGGTTCCGCGCTCAACAAAGAAATCGACGCGCGCCAACCCGGCTCCGTCGATTGCTCGAAAGGCGGTCACCGCGGCGCGCTGGATTTGTTGGATCGTCTTCTTTGGAAGCTTCGCCGGAACTTCAGTCCGGGAGGTATTATCGACGTACTTGTCCTCATAATCGTAGAACTCGTGACCGGTTATGATCTCTCCGGGAAGACTTGCCGCCGGATCGTCGTTACCCAGCACACTCACTTCGATCTCACGGCCATCCACCGCGCGT
>DATNBZ010000030.1:0-47523 GCA_035607285.1 Blastocatellia bacterium
AGGATCGGTCAGCTCGCTGGTTTGATCGGTGGCTCGCTCAGGCTTCGACGATAACGGTTGGCCCGGCTTCGCGCGCGGAGCCATCGAGCGCAGGAAGGGATAACACATCAAGCCGAACCCAAGAAAAAGGAGCAGCAGTGTGATCGGGAGGAGGTAAGGTGTGAAGTCTCCGGCGATCCGGACATTTTCATTCCAGAGAATCTTGAAACTCGATCCCGCCGCAAGAGCAACGAGCGACAGAATCATTCCCCACAGAAGCATTGCGCGCCGTCGCCCGTCCAGTGATGTTTCTTTCCGCGTGCGTGGATTTGCAATATCGGTTTGCCTGCTGATGAGATCGGCAACCTCGAGCAATTCCAGTCCGCATGAACGGCAGAACTTCTGTTCCGATGACGCTTCGGTTGAGCAATTTGGACAATACATCGAGTACCTCTAAAATCCAGTTCACAGATAGTCTGCTTTGATCAACTCCTCGCGTCGAAACCCGTGAAACAGTCTATACGAAATCAAATAGAAAAACGGCGAGCGAAACTCGTGATGATGACGCAACAGATCAAGCGACAGGTGCAGGACGTAGCCTGACAACAATCCTATCAAGAAAGGCGTGCGCAAATAACCAGTCGTAATCGCGATAACGGCGAGCAATTCGTAGGAGTGAAATATCAACGGCAGACGCAGCAGCTTGCGAGGCCCAAGATGATTGATCGCCCAGGCTCGTACACCGCGATGCGCCTCTACATCCGGTCTCTGTTTTCGTCTGAACGGAGCTCCATGACGGATCGACCATAGCGTATCGACGACGTGACCGGAATCAATAAGGAACCCTCCAGCCATCGCGCCCGCCACCGCGGCGCCCGAGCCGGTAGCCCAATAAAGAACGCCCCCTGCGGCAAGCGATGACCAGAAATGATGTTTCGCTTTCATCCAGCAACTCGTGCTTTACGGCGAGCAGTATACTCGAACGCTTCGAGCGATTGATAGGATTGATCGAGTTGAGCGCCTGGTCATTCCTTCGCGTTCTTTGCGGTCCTTTGCGCCTTTGCGCTGAGTATTCTTGCTCCTTCAATACCCAATACTCAGCGCAAAGGCGCAAAGGACCGCAAAGCACGCGAAGGCCATTACGCAACGAACAGTACCTGCTGCCGCCAGCGTGGCGTGTGAGGAACATTTGGTGTAGTCTTTGGAAGTTCTCACCAGCCGTCTCGTCATCGGTAGGATTAACCAAGCAGGGGACGCAGAGGACTGCCTTACGGGCCACACGCTATACACCACGTGCTGCAAGAACGACGTCACAGACCGCAGCTCTGCGCGCACCTGAGCAAACTCTATGAGCAAACTCGATTCAGAACAGTCGGACATCCTCTTCAACCGCGCCCAGCGGGTGATTCCCGGCGGCGTCAACAGTCCCGTGCGAGCCTTTCGAGCAGTCGGCCGAGCGCCTCTGTTTATTCGCGAAGCCTCCGGACCGACTATCACCGATGTCGACGGAAACAGTTATATCGATTACGTAGGCTCGTGGGGACCGATGATCCTCGGGCACGCCAACCCCGTCGTGATCGAAGCCATTCGAGAAGCGGCCGGGCGTGGAACAAGCTACGGCGCGCCTACTGAATTAGAGGTCGAGCTTGCGGCCGAGATCATCTCAGCTTTTCCTTCCATCGAACGCGTGCGCCTGACCAGTTCCGGCACCGAGGCCGCGATGAGCGCCCTCCGTCTCGCCCGCGGCTTCACGGGACGCGATCGCTTAGTGAAGTTCGACGGATGTTATCACGGTCACAGCGACAGTTTGCTGGTTAAGGCCGGCTCGGGGCTTGCCACGTTTGGAACTCCGGATAGCGCGGGCGTGCCCGCTGACCTCGCGCGTCACACGATAGTTGTTCCGTACAACGATCCAGAGTCTCTGGCCAAAACCTTCGACGAAGAGAACGGCGAAATTGCCTGCGTGATAATCGAACCGGTTGCGGGCAACATGGGTTGCGTTGCGCCTCGCGCGGGTTACCTTGAAGCGGTCCGCGAAATCACATCGCGTCACGGCGCGCTCTTGATCTTCGATGAGGTGATTACCGGGTTTCGAGTTGCGTACGGCGGCGCTCAGGAATTGTATGGAGTGAAGCCCGATCTGACTTGCCTGGGCAAGATCATCGGCGGAGGCTTGCCGGTCGGCGCGTTCGGCGGACGAGCCGAGGTGATGAACAAGCTGGCGCCGCTGGGCCCGGTCTATCAAGCGGGCACGTTATCTGGAAACCCGCTCGCGGTGACCGCGGGGCTTGCGATCCTGAAGCTGTTGAGAGAATCAAATCCTTATGCCGAACTCGATCGTCTCGGTTCAAAGCTCGAGCAAGGCTTGAGCGCAGCCGCTGCCGAAGCCGGCATTCAAGCAACAGTGAACCGAGTCGGTTCGATGATGACCGCCTTCTTCACTGAAGGCCCTGTCACGGACTGGCCGAGCGCAAAGAAGTCCGACACTGATCGTTATGCTCGCTACTTCCGAGCGATGCTCGAAGAAGGAATCTACCTGGCGCCGTCACAATTCGAATGCGCTTTCGTGAGTCTTGCGCACACTGATGAGTTGATCGATCAGACGATCGCCGCCGCGCGGAATGCGATGTGCGCACTGAACCCTTGATTCGATTTCCTGCTTCGTTATGCAAGCACATATCGCCCTGATTTCTTTGCGGCACAGATTAGTCAAGTGTGAGTCAAGTGATTAGTAAAGCTGCCATTGGGCATGATCTGATCTATCGGACGGACGATGCTGCGATTATCAGTGCGTTCTAGCGGGCTTGGCATTTGTCAGTTCTTAAGTCTAGCTCGAATCTGGTTAGCGCGTTGCTCGATGGCACCGGCTTCTTTTTTCTTACGGAGCTGGCGCAAAACTCGCGCATAGTCATGCATGTATTCGAGTAGCGAGGGCTGGTCCATCTGTGGGGCCCTCTCGTGTTTGTCGATCGCGACGCGGAGTAGTTCTGCCGCCTCCTTAGTTTTCCCTTTTCCAAAAGCAGCCATTCCTTTTTCATAGTCGAAGAGCGACCAACGAACTGGATACTCTACCGGATCAACTCCTTCCGAAGCTTTTTGCGCGCGCGCAAGCCATTGGTTGGCCTCCTCACGATCGCCTTGCAAACGCGAAATCGAGGTTAATTCCAGCAAATCGAAAAATACGGAGTGAGGGTCGGGCGGCATGGCTTTTTCCCTTTCATACAGAACGGACTTCATGATCTCTTTGGCCGCGTCAAGATGCCCTAACAGTCGTTCCACTCTGCCAAGCTCACGTCTTGCGAAATTTTCGGAGTCCCGTGCCTGTTGGAGCATTTCCGCTGATCGCGTTAGGTGAAGCCGGGCCTCCTCGAAATCCAATTGTGAATAATTGGCGAACCCGATCCTGTACTCGACATATGAAAGCCAGAACGTGGGAGACGGAGACTGCTTTTCAGCGATGTTCTGAGCAGTCTTCAGGGAAACAATCGCGTTCCTGTACTGCCCTCGTGAGATATCTAGGTCACCCAGAGCTGTCCAGACAGAGGCAGTCTCGGGACTCTGAGCACCGTATGCTTTTTCCTGAATGGCAAGGGCAAATCGTAGAAGCTCATCGGCTTTGGTGTACTCCTCCGAATCTGTAAACTGGGAAGCAAAGTCCAGGAGCTTTCCACCGATCATTCCATTAGGATGGAGTTGCGCAAGCTCTAACTGAATCATTTGCACAAGGTCGTGGTAAATACGCTTGGCCTCCTCGGGTTTCTTCAACGCGTCTGCAGCAAACCATTGCCATACCCGACAAGCCGATTTACGCAACAGATCAGCGTCCTCACTCTCTGAAATTAAGTCAGAACCTTTATGAAAGGCGCTTTCGGCTTCATCATAGCGGCCTACTTTGTAATAGCTCTTGGCCAATTGGAAGTAATCGACTTTCAAAAGAGACACTTCAACCCACAGGGCTTCACTCTGTCGTCTCCGCTCGAACCAACGAACGACTGGTTCCAACAACGGAATCGCCGCCGCATAGCGACCGCGTTGAAAAAGGAAAGTCGCCAGCGTTTCTTGTGCGGCAATCGCAACAATACTGTCGGCACCAAATTCAGCTTGAGACATGCGCGCAACGAACTGATAACATTGCTCCGCCTCTTCCCATTTGCCCCGGCCTTCATATAATTCACCTAATTGGTTTTGAATACTCAGCGCTTGCCAACTCCGCTCCCCTCCTTGTCCGCCGAGTTGGGTGAGAGCCTTCTTATATACACTTTCTGCCTCGGCTCTGCGTTCAGAATTTACATAGAGCCCGGCTAGTCTAATTATCGAATTAAGATCTTGGTAGGGACTTCTCTTGTTTTGTTCCTCGAGCGAAATCGCATCCTTAAACAGTTTTTCAGCTTCCTGAATCTGTTTTCGAGCTTCATAGATCACGGCGGCTCCGGTTAGTAAATTGGCACTCTCGATCGCAGACTGTTCTTCACTGTTCGCAATCTCAGTTTCGCCAACTCCTTCGACGGTTATCTTTTGCCTTTCTGATTTATGCTGCCGCGCAAGATCAACAGTACGTCTGAGCATACTTTCCACGTCATTAGTGCGCAGGAACTGCGTGTCCGCTGAACCATCAGCGATTACCTGAAGCTGGTTCAACAACAGAAGAATGTTATTCACCTTTCTTTTTTGTATCGCTTCTTCCCACTGGTTGAATACATCGTTCGCTAGACTCGTTACTTGAGAAGCATCGGCGTCCTGCGCATTCAGCACAGCATCTGCCAGGTGAAGGATACGGCCCAATGCTTTTTGCATCTCACCTTTCTCAAGGGCGAGGTTTTGCCGCAGCTCAGCTAACCTGCGACTCGCCCTTTCGTTCTTACCCCGAAAAACGTCCAGTAACAGTTCTAAGAAGGCGGGTACTTGACTCGATCCTGCTTCCTTTTCCTCCATAACTTTTGGATCAATGTTTCTTAATCTCCCTATGTATATCTCGGCCTCAACCGTATTTCCTGACATGGTTTTCAACATCGCTACGGACATTAGGCTCAAGAACATCTCGGGATTGTTTTCTTCGCCGAGGAGGTCTATCACTTGCTTGAATTGCTGTTCGGCTCTGACCCAATTCCCGACCGCGCAGTTCGTCAAAGCCGTCAGTTCAAGTAGCTCTACATTTTCCTGCTGGCTGACCGCCAACGCTTTTTCACACCAATCGCGGGCGCTGCCGAGTTCCCCCTGCGCACTTTTCAGTAATGCGCGCGCCCAATAAATCTCTGCCGGAGAAACCCACTGCTCGGATTCAGCTTTTTCGAACAGTTTCCAAGCTTCAGCAAATCGCTCCTCCTCAAGCGCCTTCAAGGCTCTATGATAGGCAGGGGCGTCAGGCGGTAGGGGCGTCTGCAGAAGCTTTGTTACCTTCTCTGGGTTCTGTATCCGAAGAGTCCGCTCCAAGCGCAGATACTTTAGCGGTGGCGTTTCGACGACGTTGTGCGCCCTTGTGAAGTCGTAAGCAGCCCAAATCTTTGGGGACTGCGAAAACAGTTGGGGCTGCATCGGTCCCAAGATGCCCCTTTCACGTGATTGTTCTAATAGTTTGTTTCCAATGTAGCCTTGTATATCACTATAGAGAATGATCCCGTCAGCGTCCCCATCAACCTCGGCCCAATCAGACTCGAGGCCTTGTAATAAGTAATAGGTGAAGGCACTCATTTCAATTCCGGACGGAAGTACCTTTGAATAGGACGGCTGATAAGATGCGCTCGAAGCGAAAATGACTGTGTTTTCGGTTTCCCGCAGAGAGAGTTGGCTCGTCAAAGCGCCACGGCCGCTGTAGCAGGTGTCGAGGATTATCGCGAGGTCACCCTTATACGTCGCGCCGCGAGCAGACTCAACAAGGCCACTGACCGAGAGTCCGAAATGATCTCCGAACTGTTTCTGGCCGTAGAGTTGGAGCCACAAATCTTTGCCTTGCGGATCCGTAACGGCATGCCCGCTGTAGTAAACGATGACCAGTGCATTGGGAGGTAAAGTACGGATCTTCTGTAACTGAGTCACAAAGTTGTCGTGCGTGGCAAGTTCATCACTCAGGAGTTCCAATTTCTGATATCCAACTTTGGCTAGAGCTACGCTGATTCGTTGCGCGTCTACCTTGGTAAAAGGTAAATCATTGCTGGCACCAGCGGTCTTTGAGGCAGCGACTATGAGGAAGTATTTTTGCCGGCCCTTCCAAAACATGTCGGCATCGCCAAGCTCTCCCCTTCCGTGGGCCGGGACAGTCTGAGCACGAGCGGCTTCCGACTCGCTCGGTGCCTGTGGATTCGGCGTGCCTCCTATCGCCCTTGCAAGCGGAAGAGAATCTTTGCCTTTCTTTCGGCCTGCTCTGGGACCACTGTCCTTTGACGCCGGGCCTGGAACATTCCCAATGACATACCAATCTGGATGAATCTCCTTGATTTCTTTTTCAGCGCCGCTATTACGAAATCGGATTCTCAGGTAGGCTTTGGCTTCGCACTGCAACTCCTGCCCCTGCTGGAGTACGTCATCCGATTTGAGTGATCGGGGATTTCCATTCTCGTTATCTCTTATATAGCATTTACCCTTCAGTTCAACCACAGAAGCAGCAAATCGATCTGGTCCGCGCTTGGAAGTCTCTTGTTGCGCCGGCGCTTCAATGAAAAGGAAAGGGATGAGGATTGCGACTCGAATGATTTGGTTCATGAGGTACTCTTGGCCGATGCCTTTTTCATTCTCCAAAAGCTGCGCAGGCGGTGCTCAACTTTCGGGTGAAGTAGCAGAGCGAATACAATCAACGGAAAGTCAAACCACATTATGTTCAACCAACGGGTCATTAGGAAGCCGATGAGAGTTACCGCGACAATAGCGATCCAAATGGAACGACTCTGCGCCCTGTCGAACCGGCTTCCCGCACGCACCTTCACGTAGCGAAACCGTAGCCACTCTACTCTGACAATGATGAGGATTGAAATAAGCAGATCAAGGGTTAGTCGCGCGCCGCCGTTGAGTTCATACAACGGATCAACCGCGAGGGTGTACGCTGCACTAGCGATGAGGTACACGCCGGCGATTCGTGTATCACGACCTGGAACCGGGAAGGGATCTTCGAATTCTGTTGCGTCACCAAGTAACACCATTCTTCCCGCAAGCGCCCTCTCCGAATCGGCAATGGCATCAGGGTTAATCGTGAAAATGGTCTCGCGTTGGATCTCTTCCAGCTTGCTGTAGTTGATGAGACTCAGCCCGAGCAACATCTGGTCTTCGCCCCGGCGCTCAATCCCATGAGTGTTATCCGAGGTTACTTCAACCGTTCGCGACAGCTTCCACGCGAGTTCGGGCAGCGATGGCCGATAGCTAGTAGCGAGTGCCGCGCTCATCATAGGCAGCTTCTCGTTCGAACCCTTCGCTAGTAGCCAGCGCGGCAGTCTCTTGGTGTCCTCATCCACCCTCAAAGCTGCCGCTAGCGCTTTGTATTTGTCCGATCCCAACCAAGTGTCTGATCTTTCTCCGATAGTCCTGTATACACCTAGAAATATCGGCACGTTGCTGTCTTGCTTCAGTTTGAGGCAGAAGTCGAAAAAGTTTGGATCGTCGTCGTCTTGCCAACCGCTTGCGCCCGGGGAAAAGTCCACATCTATTCCTACGGCACTTGGATGTTGGGCCACTATGGCTTCAATAGTCTTGCGCAACGCGTCTCGTAACGTGACTTGATCCTTGCCACGTCGGATCTTGGTCATGTCCACAACCTGAATCGCCATTTGCTCTTTGCTGTCGAATGAGGGCAATTGACTTTGAAGGGCTTCGAACAAGAAGGTCTCTATGCGATGCCCAAGGGAGGTTGTTTCAATGAACTTGGTGGCTGTCATCAGCAGCAGTGTGACTAACATCCCCAGCCATAGGCGCTTCAGCATAGGCCAGAAAGGTCTTGGCGCTAGTGTGGTTGTACCTTTCGGCAAGAATCACCTCTCAGAGAGTGGTCACGTCAGGAGAATTGGGTTCTGCATTGAGTCGAGAGTAGGCTAGTCTACACTTGATCCTTTGCACTTTCCAACACAAGTCAGCCTCATTTGACAGTCCCGAGATGACTCACTACCGTGAACATCCAACTATCCAGGGTCCCGAAGATTGCCCATTCCAAGGAAGCTTTCATCCACAGAAAACCGCGCGGAGATAAGCGAAGAGTAAGACCGCAGCGAAACACTGCTGATTGGACGCCTCGCGCCCCAGGAGGTTGACCATTCATTCACCTATCCCGTTTAATTACTCATTAACTTCATGCACTCAAATTCTTATGACTGAACTCCCAAAAGCTACCGAACTCCCAAAAGCTTACGAACCTCACAGCGCTGAGCTGAAGTGGTATCCCATCTGGAATTCGCGCGGATATTTTAAGCCTCTTCATCTCGACCGCCCCACTTACTGTATTACTATCCCGCCGCCTAACGTCACCGGAGCGCTTCATATCGGTCACGCGCTGACCTACTCGATCCAGGACGTGCTCATTAGGTGGAAACGTATGCAGGGCTACAACACGCTCTGCGTGCCGGGGACCGATCACGCCGGCATCGCTACTCAGAACGTCCTCGAAAAGCAGTTGAAGAAGGAAGGCATCGCTCGGCAGGACCTGGGCCGCGAAAAGTTCATCGAGCGAACGTGGCAGTGGGTTCACGAGTATGGCGGCGTGATCCTCTCTCAGCTTCAGCGGCTGGGCTGCTCGTTTGATTGGGACCGCAAACGATTCACGATGGATGAGGGCTACATCGACGCGGTGATGGAATGTTTTGTTACCTGGTGGGAGAAGGACCTGATCTATCGCGGCAAACGCGTCATCAACTGGTGCCCGAGGTGCCTGACCGCGATCTCGGATATCGAAGTCAACCACGAGGATCGACCCGGCAAGCTCTATCACATTCGTTATCCGTTCAAGGATGGTTCGGGCGTTGTGGTAGTTGCGACTACGCGGCCAGAAACCATGCTGGGCGACACTGCCGTCGCGGCCAATCCTGAAGATGTACGTTACAAGGAACTGTTTGGCAAAACGGTCCTGTTGCCGCTGGTGGCGCGGGATATTCCGTTGATCGCCGACGATTATGCAAGGTCCGACTTCGGCAGCGGTGCGGTAAAGATTACGCCGGCTCACGACGCAAACGATTTCGAAGTAGGAATGCGCCATAACCTGGAGAAGGTCATCGTAATCGACGAGCACGGAAAGATGACCGCCGATGCGGGTTCATATGTTGGACTCGATCGCTACGAAGCTCGAGAGCGCGTGTTGGAAGATCTCTCGGCGCAAGACTTGATAGAGAAGATCGAGGATTACATCGTACCCGAAGCGACGTGTGATCGATGCCACACCGTTATCGAGCCTCTTCTTTCCGAGCAGTGGTTTGTGCGAATGAAAGAGCTCGCTCAGCCGGCTATAGACGTGGTCAAGCAAGGGCGCGTCACGTTCATCCCGGAGCGCTACGAAAAAACTTACCTCGACTGGATGGAAAACATTCGAGACTGGACCATCTCTCGCCAGTTGTGGTGGGGCCATCGCATTCCGGTGTGGACTACCGAGGACGGCGAATACATCGTTGCGCGCTCGGAGAAGGAAGCGATCGAGAAAGCGGCCGGCAAAAAGATCACACAAGACGAAGACGTGCTCGACACGTGGTTCTCTTCCGGGCTGTGGCCACAGGCGGTGTTGGGCTGGCCAAGGCAAACCGAGGATCTCGCTGCTTATTATCCGACGGCGGTGTTGTGCACTGCTCGCGACATCATCTATTTGTGGGTGTCGAGGATGATAATGTCGGGACTGTACTTCATGAAGGATATTCCGTTTGATGACGTGTATATCTACGCAACGGTGCTTGACGAGTTTGGCAAGCCGCAAAGCAAATCTCGCGGCAACGGAGTCGACCCGCTCGAAATAATCAAGCTTTACGGAACGGACGCGCTGCGCTTCGCGCTGCTGGTGCGGGCCGCTCGAGGCCAGGACATTCGCTTCGCAAAGATCGAGAAGGACCGCCAGCCGCAGGTCGAGGAAGCTCGTAACTTCGCCAACAAGATTTGGAATGCATCACGCTTTGTGTTGATGAACCTGGGCGACGCAACGGGCATCGAGCCGCGATGGGTCCCGTCCGACGCGCTCGCGGATCGCTGGATACTTGCCGAGCTGAACACGACTATCGAGCAGGTCACGAGCGCGCTCGAGGAGTATCGGCTCAACGAAGTGGCGCAAACTCTCTACCATTTCTTCTGGGATTCGTTTTGCGACTGGTACATCGAGCTGAGCAAGTCGCTGGTCGCATCCCAGGACAACACCGAAGAAGTGCGGGCGGCTCGCTGCAGGATTGTGTACGTGCTCGAGACGAGCTTGCGATTGCTGCACCCGTTGATGCCTTTCATCACCGAGGAGATCTGGCAGCTTCTTCCCCGGCTTCCGGAGGGGGCCGAATCGATAATGCTGGCTGAGTGGCCGAAGGCCGATCCGGCGCGCGACGACAAGCAGGCTCGCGAGCAGATTGAAACTCTGATCGCGCTGATCACGAAGGTGCGAAACATTCGCTCGGAGATGAACATTCCCGCGCAGAGCCGGCCGAAGCTGTACATTGGGACGAGGGATCAGGCGGCTCGCGCGGTGGTGAACGAAAGCTCGGACCGGATAAAGCGCCTGGCGCGAGTAGAACAAATTGAAATGTTCGATACATTGCCGGAGTTGGATTCGGCCGCGCGCGGCATCGTGAGCGGAATGGACCTGGCTATCCCGCTCGGCGGACTGATCGACTTCGAGAAAGAGCGCGAGCGCGTAACCAGGGAAATGGCGAAGAAAGAAAACGAGGCTCGGGGCCTGGCGTCGAGGTTGGACAATGTTTCCTTTGTCGAGCGCGCGCCCGCGGAAGTTGTCGAGGAGGCGCGCAATCGTCATGAAGAGATGATCGCCGAGATAGAAAAGCTGAGAGACACGCTTCGATCCCTGAGCGAAAAGTAACCGGCACATGCAGGCCTGGGAGCGCAGGCATCCTGCCTGCAGCATGCGCGATTAAGAGCAGGCAGGATGCCTGCGCTCCCAGGTAACTTCTTATGGAACTCGACCCTGGAATAATCTATGCCTTTGCCACCGATCTGCTGAAGGAAGACCTCGGCCGTGGTGACATAACCACGCAGAGCGTCGTGCGCGGTGGAGTGAAGGGCCGGGGGCGATTCCTCGCCAAGCAAGACTTCGTGCTGTGCGGGCTTGAAATCAGCGAGGCAGTATTCAGCGCGCTCGACAACACCGTAACCCTCGAGTCTCGCGTCTACGACGGTGACACGATTGCCTCGGGCACCGAGTTCGCGCGCATCGAAGGCCCCGCCTCAGTCCTTCTAACCGGCGAGCGCACCGCGCTCAACATTATGCAGCGACTTTCCGGCGTCGCTACCATAACAAAAGCATTCGTCGATAGAGTCGAAGGAACCGCCGCGCGCATAGTCGACACTCGCAAAACGACTCCGGGGTTGCGGCTGCTTGAAAAATACGCGGTCACGGTTGGCGGCGGTTACAACCACCGGTTCGGTCTGGATGACGGCGTGCTGATAAAGGACAATCACATCGCGCTTGCCGGCGGCGTGCGGCGAGCGGTCGAGCTTGCCCGCCGCGCAGTTTCGCACCTGATGAAGATCGAAGTCGAGGTCGGCAATCAAGCGCAGCTTCGCGAGGCTATAGCTGCAACGGCTGACGTGATAATGCTCGACAACATGCCGGTCGATGAAGTTCGTGAGTCGGTGAAAATGATCCGCGAGCAGGCGCCGGGCGCAATAATCGAAGCCTCGGGCGGAATCAATCTCGAGAACGTTCGTTCGTATGCCGAGTGCGGGGTAGACCTGATTTCAACCGGCGCCATCACCCATTCAGTCGCAGCGGTTGACGTAAGTTTGAAGATTCGGCCACTGTGATTTCTCGCACATTGTTTGCGCCATTCGCCGTATTCTCTTTGCAACGGGCGCGAGGTCGTCTAGACTGCATCTGCTGAACGTATAGACCGTTACTATGTCGACGGATTCAACCAGAAAGCGTCTGCGATTTGATCGGGCGGCCGTAACCGAAGAGGCCGGCGGGCAGTGCCGCGTCCGCGTTACGCTTTCGCTGGGCGAACAACTATTCGAAGCCGGCGCAACGTCATCCGTGGAAAATCCAGGCCCCTTGAAAGCGGCTGCAGAAGCCACTTTGAAGGCGGTGCAGGAGGCTGCGGCGGATCGGTTCACCTGTTCCCTCGCGGATCTGGACCACGTAAACGCGCTCGGGAAGAACCTGATCGCCGTGCTGGTGGACGTAAAGTTCGAGGGACGAGACGCGCAGGTTTTCGGCAGTTGCCAGATAGGCGATTCCGATATCGATTCAGCAGTCAAGTCGGCGCTCAACGCAACGAATCGGTTCTTCGAACTTGCGATGAGAGAGGAATGATTGCGGATCGTGGATTAGAGATCATGGCACAGTTCGGCTCGATCATATTGCGCTACGACAGCGTGGCTTCCACTAATGATCTTGCGCGAGAGTTAGCGGCGTCGGACGCCGTTGAAGGTCTTTGTGTCATCGCGCGCGAACAAACGGCGGGACGCGGGCGGCAGGGCCGTTTGTGGTCGTCGCCGCCCGGCGAAGGCCTGTACCTTTCCTTGATCCTGCGCCCGCAAATCAACGCCGCAGATTCGGGGATGGTGACGCTCGCAGCGGCAGTTGGCGTAGCTGAGGCATTGAGGCTGGACTTCGAGGTACCGGCGGACATCAAGTGGCCGAACGACGTACTGGTGTCGGGCCGTAAGATCTGCGGCATTCTGGTTGAGTCCGCCGTCCAAAATGACCAGCTTCAATTCGCGGTGATGGGAATAGGAGTGAATATCGCGCAAGCCTCCTTTCCCGACGATCTCGGCAACAGCGCAACGTCGCTCTTGCTCGAGACCGGCCGGCGAATTGAGCCGGAGGATTTCGCGCGGCCCATGCTCGAGCGGATCGAGCGTTGGTACTCGGCCGCCATCAATCATCCCGACTCGGTAATCCAACGATGGGAGGAGCTTTCCTCGTATGCGCGAGGCTGCCGCGTTGGAGTTGAATCCCCGGAGGGCACGATTGAAGGCGCCACTCGAGGACTCACTTCGCGCGGAGCTTTGATACTGGAATTGGACAGCGGTGAGATTCGCTACATCGTTTCGGGGGAAGTGAGCCTTCGCGCAGTGAGCGCAGCCCATTGAATGTTTAAGCCCGCTCTCCACGCAGGAGTCGTTGCGGCGGGCGCGTAAAGGGTGTGATTAAAGGTGGGACTTGCAACGGATAACGGGCACGTAGTAACGAATTTATTCGTTGGGATTCTCAGAAACGAATAAATTCGTTACTACGTGGAAGTCCGGCTTTAAGTACCCGCGCGCAGACCAATATGCTTCTGGTTCTTGACGTAGGAAACACGAACACCACGCTTGGCGTCTACGACGGCGCGAAGCTGACGCATAGCTGGCGGCTCACGTCGGAACGCCAGCGAACGGTGGATGAGTACGGCATAATGTGCCGGACCTTGCTGCAGCTTGCGAAGCTCGAGTCCTCGTCCGTCGCCAGCATAGCCATTTCTTCGGTCGTGCCTCCTCTTGATTTCACGCTGCACAAAATGTCCGAAGTCTATTTCGGCATACGGCCGCTGTTCGTGAACGCGAGCAATGCCGGCATGCCTATCCTCTATGACGACCCCCGGGAAGTAGGCGCGGATCGAATCGTAAACGCCGTAGCGGCATTGGCGCGATACGGCGGACCATGCATCGTGGTCGACTTTGGAACCGCGACTACTTTCGATGCGATCTCAAAAGCGGGCGAGTATATGGGTGGAATCATCTATCCGGGCATACAGGTCTCCGCGGACGCGCTGTTCCAGCGAGCGGCGCGGTTGCGCAATACTGAAATACGCCGGCCCGAGAAGCTGATCGGGACTAATCCGAGCACGAGCATTCAATCGGGTCTCTACTACGGGAACATTGCGCTGGTAGATGGGCTGTTGGAAAAGATGGTCGAGGAGCTTGGCGGCGATACTCGCATCATCGCGACCGGTGGGCTTGCGCCGCTAATCAGCCGCGGCTCCAGGTTGATCAGCGGGGTGGATGCGGATATCACGCTCGAAGGTCTTAGAATAATCCACGACAGAAACATCGCGTCGCCCGAGTAAAACATTACCAGCCTGGAACCTTGTAGGGGCGGCCTCCTCAGAAACCACGGCCGATCTTTTTACATTAGCCCAGGCGTATACGCCTGGGTTTGACGACGGTTGATCTCATCTTCGAGCCCGATTTATCGGGCTTTCTCCAGCATCGAAGATCGCTAAAGCGTCTTTCAAGCCCCGTTAACGGGGCTTGACACCCGTGGCCGCTCACGATCCCAGGCGTAAACGCCTGGGCTACGGAAACAAGCGGCCTCCTCAGAAACCACGGCCGATCTTTTTACATTAGCCCAGGCGTTTACGCCTGGGGTTGACGACGGTTGATCTCATCTTCGAGCCCGATTTATCGGGCTTTCTCCAGCATCGAAGATCGCTAAAGCGTCTTTCAAGCCCCGTTGACGGGGCGTGACACCCGTGGCCGCTCACGATCCCAGGCGTAAACGCCTGGGCTACGGAAACACGTTCCCCGTTGCTACACCAGCGGTTTCTTCCGGTGTCGGCTCATTAGCACGAGCACAGGTTACTCCGCGGGCGCCCCTCTTCCGTTCAACGAGTGCCGGCAATAAAGAGGGCGCCCACTGAGGGACGCCCCTACAAGTCTTATGCGGATTTCCTTCCCGCGCTAGACCGTGATGCTCACCGGCGTCGACGTTCCCCCGTTGGGGTTCTTGACAACCACAGTGTGAGTCGATCCCGGTGTGAAGATATCGCGGATTCTCAAGTTTCCCGGAGTGCTCCTCGTGCTCTTGAGGACGACCCAGAGAGTGTCGTTGGCATCCAGAGCGAATGTCTGGGCGTTGTCGACGATCAAGACCGCTCCCGCGACGACGTTCGAGCCCGATGCCTGGAACCTCAGCCCCTGTTTCTTGAACTGGAGCCCGACAACCTTCGGGACAATAGTTTGAGCGAGACTGGTTCCCTTCACCGGAATGAATGTCAGCAGCGAGTCGGGGTCGTTGCTGACGATGGTGATTCCGCTGGTAAAAACGCCGAGACTGGATGGTGAGAAGTTAACCGTAAGCGTCCGTTTCTCGCCCGTCTTCAGCGTACCCGCGGCGGACCCGCTCAACGTGAACGGCGCGCTCGGCGGGATGATGCTGGTGATCAACAGATCCGCTTCGCCGGTGTTTGTGAGTTGAAGCGTCACCGGAGCCACACCTGTGCCGAAGTCTATTAGACCCGGCGAGACTTCCAGATTAGCAACTGGAGCCGTCGCGCCAATACCGGCCAGGCTGACATTGGTAAAGGGCGAATTGGGATCGTTACTACTGATCGTGAAGGCCCCGGTTATCGGCCCGGTAACGATGGGGGAGAACTTCACGTTTAGCGCAATGCTTTGCGTGGTGGTGAGCGTGACCGGCAACGCAGGCTTGCCCACGATCGTGAACGGTCCGGAAGGATCACTGATTGCCGAAATGATCAGATTGGCTTGCCCGCCATTTGTGACAGTAACTGTCTTTGTAGCCGACTGGGTCACGCGCACGGATCCGAAGTCCAGCGAAGCGGGATCGACAACGATCTTCGGATTCACCGGAATTGGATTTGGCGGCGTTTGAGCAAAGGCGATATTGGAAGGCTCCGAGTTCCCAAAGTCATTAAAGGCGAACACTCGATAGAAGAAGATCGTGTCCGCAAAGGCGTTTGTATCGCTGAAGGCGGTAACATTCGGACCGACCGTCCCGATCTCGCCGAAGTTAAACCCGTCCAGGCTGCGTTCAATTCTAAACCCCTGCTCGTCGCCGGAGTTGTCTTTCCATGCAAGATTAACTTGAGTGCTTGAAACCGCAGTCGCGGTAAGATCGCTCGGCGCGACGGGAGCATGCGACATCGAAGGCGTCAACGAGAAGAGAAAGTCTCCCGCGTCGCCTCCGAATCCGTCGACTACAATAAAGTACGTCGTTCCTGCATTGAGGCTATGACGAATAGTCTCGGTTGCGCCCGAGCCGCCTACGTCGGCGCTGATACAACCCGCGATTGTCGAGCAGTCGGTGGTCACGTAAAGAGACGTATCGAAGTTTCCGCTCGGAACAACTTCGATTATGTAGAGCTGAGTATCCGCAGGTGTAAATTGGTAGACTACGTCCCCGCCACGAGTTGAAAGGACCTGGGTAAAGCAGGACGTGCCCGGGTCCAAATCGTTTGCCGCGCCGAAAGTTGTTCCCAAAGTTGAAAAGGGCAATCGACTGGTATCTATGACAGTAGCGGTCGCGCAGGTGTCGTTTGCCGGCCGGCCCCTTCGTAACGAAAAATGGAAGCCCGCCGCATTGGCATCAGGAGTGGGGGTGTCCACGACAACGAAGTATCGCGTGCCAGCAGTCAAAGTAGGAGTCACCGACTCACCTTGATTAAACCCTGCCGCATTCGAACCCGCTATGCAGGTGGCTGATGGATTCGAGCAATCGGTTATCACATAAAGGCTCAAGTCCGCTGGGTCGGTCGGGGTGACCCCGATCGTGTATACACCAGACGACGCGGGCGTGAAGGAGTAGACGACATCATTGCCGCCTCCGGGCGCGCAGCCTGCCCCGCCCGGATCAATGTCATTGCCTGCGCCCGCGAGCGAAGCTTCTTCGATGAAGGGTAACGAACCGGGATTTATCAGAGTTGCCGCCGCACAAGTATCCGCTGCAGCCGGCGACGCGTGCTGGGCAAGCTGGCCGGACGGCGCCGGCGAGCCCGTTGAATTAGCTTGTCCACGTTTGATCAGGCTGCCCGCCGCGAGCATAAAGACAATAACGAGCGAGAAGCCCAGCAACACGCGCGGCCCGAGTGATCGACGCCTAAGAATCAGTTCAACCTTCATGAGAATTTACTCCATTCGAACCTGATGAGATCCCACTGGTAGACGCACACATGCCAGCGACAGGAGGCGCGACTCTAGTCCGAGTACCTGCTTTTTCACTGAACGTGGGCCTGCGAGGACTGGATTATATCGAAACCCACAGCGAATCGTAAAGTGGGTAATCTTATATGGAGCGGTTTCTTCTACAATGCGTTGTGAGGGTTTTGGACGGGCGAGCGTGGGGGATCGAGCACATAATCAAGACTGAGCCAAAGACTTCGCGCGTGTCGATTGAAAAAGACCGGAAGCACAAAGGCGAGGCTAAAAAGGATTGAGTAAGTTACCCAGTCCGGAATGCGAAGGAAGAATGTGAGTGCGACATAGGCGCTGAAGATCAGGAACTCCGTGGCGACGACATTCAGGTAGATCGCCCCGATGAAGTACCCTTGCTCCCTCAAAAAGACGAGATCGCAGTACTCGCATCCGTCTCGCATCTGGAAAAAGGATCTGTAGAGTTTGCCCAGCCCACAGGCGGGACATCTAAGCCTCAAGCCGTGGATCAATAGTCTTCTGGTACGAACGAGGTCCATACGCTCTTAGTATAGCAACTCCTGCAAATCTGCAAACCGCGAGCACGGTTTGGTACTGTTCGGATTCCGCGTTGCTTCTCCGCGTGCTTTGCGGTCCTTTGCGACTTTGCGCTGAGTATTGGGTTTACTCTTTCAATACGCAGCGCAAAGTCGCAAAGGACCGCAAAGCACGCGAAGCGCTGACCCGGAACGTCACAAGCCAGCAACCCAATAACTGAACACTACGCGCGTTTGCGCGGACATATGGAGAGGGATAGAATGCGCCCAGACCAAGAAGAGCTTCTAACAAGAAGTCTCTCGCGACAGCAGAATGATTAGATGCTCCGGGCCTCCCGCCGACGGAGGACAACGATGAGTTCTTTAGTGCGAACTTTGCTCCCGGCAGCGATGCTGGCGTGTTCTCTCGCAGCAACAGCGTCGGGTCGCTTGCTTCAAGCAGGCCAGAGCAAGGAACCAACCGGCTCGATCTCGGGCCGAGTCACGCTCGGCGACAAGCCGGCGGCCGGCGTGAACGTGTTGTTGGCGCCGTCCGACTACGGGCCCGTCGAAAACTCTCTCCCAAAAACGACGACCGATGAGGCCGGACATTTTCAACTAACGCGGGTGCCGGCGGGCAGCTATCTGATCCAAACCTTCACGCCTGCTTTTTTGGCGCCGGGCGACGATATGCGCGGCGGCAACGGAGGAAAGCTGATCAATCTCTCTGACGGAGAGACTGTCGAAGGAATTGACATTGGCCTGGTTCGCGGCGGAGTGATAACGGGAAGAGTGACCGACGCCAGTGGTCAGCCGTTGATTCAAGAGGGCGTTCGCCTGACCGCCCTCGACGAAAGCGGGAAGAAACTCAGGGGTAATATGACCTACGTCAACTTGCCGTACGGTTTCATGATGACGACCGACGACCGGGGCGTCTATCGCTTGTTCGGAGTGCCGCCAGGCCGCTATATCGTGAGCGCAGGCGTTGATACCGCGCGCGGCCATACCGTGCCTGGAAATGTGCCCTATTACTATCCAATCACATATCATCCCGATGTGGCCGACGATTCGAGAGCCACGGTGATCGAAGTCACCTCCGGCGGAGAGGCTACGGGCGTCGACATAGTGCTCGGGCGTTCCGCCAGAACATATTCGGCCACCGGGCGCATCGTCGATGCCGAGACCGGCAGACCCGTCCCCGGGTTGGACTTTGGTTATGGCACGCTGCAGCCCAACGGTACAAACTTCTCGTCTTCCTTTTCGACTGGCGCCGCGTCCAACGCGCGAGGCGAATTCAGATTCGAGGGCATACTACCGGGCCGCTACGCTGCATTCGCGATTTCCAGAGAACAGAGCGTCTGGTATAGCGAGCCGGTCATGTTTCAAGTAACCGACGCCGATGTTGCCGGGCTCGAGATCAAAGTGCGCCACGGAGCGACGTTGAACGGCGTGGTGGTTATGGAAGGCGGTACCGATCAGGGAGGCGCACCTAAACTCTCGGACTTGCGATTATGGGTGAGTGTTGCGTCGCAGTCGATAACATCGCCGCGTTCCGGCGCGCTCACCGTCGGACCGGACGGAAGTTTTCGCGCAACCGGTCTTCAGGCCGGCAAGGCCACGGTGTATCTCGCCACCTACCCGGTACCGAACGGCGTTTCAATCCTTCGCATTGAACGGGACGGTATAGAACAACCGGAGGGAGTCGAGATTGGCGCCGGAGAGCAGGTCTCCGGCATACGCGTGGTCCTCGGTTATGCAACTGGATCGATAAGCGGCCAGGCAAGAATTGAAGGAGGCGTGCTACCTGAAGGCTTGAGGCTTATCGTTAACTGCCATCCGGTTGGCAGCGATTCCCGGAAAGACATGCGTCAAGTTTTGCCGGATGCGCGCGGCCGGTTTGTCATAAAAGCTCTCATGGACGGCGAATACCAGGTCGAGTTGTTCGTGTACTCGAACCCGGGAGCCGCGCCTCTGCGCCTCAAGCCGGTGAAACAGATTGTCTCGGTTGCTAACGGAAGTGACACGCAAGTCGTGCTGCCCGTCTCCTTTGACGAAAAACAGCAGTAGGGTTTTCCAGCCGCAGAATATAGGAACTTGAAATGACCTCCCGTATTAGTGTGACCGCAATCCTCATGATCGGGGCGTTACTAACCGCACGACCGTACTCTATGGCGGGACAAAACGACGATAGGACCGGCGCACAAAAGTCTGACCAGCGCGGCGCTTCAATAACCGGTCGAGTGGTAAACGACTCCGGTCAGCCGATGCCTAACGCGCCGGTTTATGTCAGCGGGCTGGGGCGGCCACCGGAGCGACGCGCCACCAGCACCGACGAGAACGGGCAGTTTCGAGTGGACAATCTTCCACGCCAACCCTACAGCGTATCGGCGCAAGTTCGCGGGTACGTCAGGGACACGTACGAGTCGACGTTTTACAAACCCGGTGACTCGGTCAGCCTGGTCCTCAAGAAGGGCGGCGTCATCACAGGGACGGTCACAAATTCGGCGGGGGAGCCGGTGATAGGCGTACTGGTAAGCGCAATCCCGATTCGTGACCTTGAAGGAAGCCCGCTCCGATCGCCGTTGGCCGGGGCTCCGCGATATACCGATGACCGAGGGGTCTACAGGTTGTTCGCCTTGCCAAAAGGAATCTACCTGGTTACGACGGGAAGCAAACTGAGTGCATTCTCGAGGCAGGCCGCTTTCCTCGACGACATTCCAACGTACTACCCTTCCGCTACCAGGGATTCGGCCGGCGAGTTGTTGGTCAACAGCGGCGCTGAAGTAACCGGCATCGACATCCGGTACCGTGGTGAGCACGGCTATACAATCAGCGGATCGATCACCGGAAGCGCGGCGAAGGGATCCCCTCGCATGAACGTTGATGTGATATTGAGGCGTGCTTCGTCCGACTTATTGGAAGCCCAAACCTTTTCTCAGCCCAAAGGCAACGACCAGTCGTTTACATTACACGGCGTGCCCGAGGGTGACTACTACCTCATCGCGCGCCGTAGACCGTTTGAGAGTGACGATGGAGCAAGTTCTCGTCCCGTGTCCATGAAACTCAAGAATCATGATGCGACGGGCATCGAGGTCTCCCTGACTCCGCTCGGCTCCGCGGCAGGTCGTATAGTGCTCGAACCCACAATCGCGAAGGACAAAGCCGGCTGTGAGGGGAACAGACCGGCTTCGCCTCCGGGCTCAATCGCGGAGGTCATCGTTTCTCTCCGCTCCGATCAGAAGCCTCCCTCCTACGGACTGTCAGAGAGCGTGCCGGTCGCACCCGATGATAAAGGCGAGTTTCTGATTCAGGGACTGGACCCAGGCCAGTATCGGGTCGAGACGGGAATGCTGGATGAATCCTGGTACGTTCGCACGATCACGATGCCGGGGATAACGCGAGCTACAACCACTGTTGACGCCGGCACAAACGGTTTCCCGATTAAGGCCGGCCAGAGAGCGGGCGGTCTCACAGTCACGCTTGCGGAGGGAGCGGCCTCGTTGCGCGGCCGCGTGATTCCCGAGAAAGATGGAGCCACGCTACCCGAACGCTTGCGCGTTCATTTGATTCCCGCTGAAACCGAACTCGCCGATAACACCCTGCGGTTTGCCGAAACCGCGGTTCAAGGCGACGGCAAATTCAAGTTCAACAACCTGGCGCCCGGCCGGTACCGGCTGCTGACCTCGCGGGCCTCAGTTGAGGAAGCCGGCGAAAGAGCGCCGCGGCCGATCGCCTGGAAATCGAGTTCCCGAGCGAGCCTTCGCCGTGACGGGGAGGCGTCGAATATTACTTTAGACCTGAAGCCGTGCCAGCGTATTACGGATTACAAACTTCGGTACGCGCCCGCAAAGGCACAGGCGACGAATCAGTAGCTCATTGCCAAAATATTGCGGCAAGAGATCACCGGCGACAGTGACGAACATATTTGGAGTGCGGCGCGGTCTGTGCGTACGCGCCGCTTTGGCTCTTGGTGGCGATTCAAAGCAGTCAAAGCGGCGCGTACGCACAGACCGCGCCGCACTCCAAAAAATGCCGCGCCGGTTTCCTCGTCGACCAACACAACTTTAGGTCACCACCCCCGCTTGCCCGTCACGCTGCGCGTCGATAATATCTCTTACCGTGAGCCCAATTCAGATTTTCAATCCGGAGGATACGCAAGAATGATTCTTAAAAAAACTCTCCTGTTAGCCGCCGTGCTGTGTCTGGTTGCGACCGCGTTCGCTCAGGGCAATCGTGGAACGGCGGAGGTAACGATCAAAGGCAAGAAGATATCGATCGACTACGGGCGTCCCAAGCTGGGAAGTCACGGGATGTCGGAGCTTCCGGCCGGCGGTGTTTGGCGACTGGGTATGAACCAGGCGACTCGCATCGAGACGGCGGGCGATCTCAGCGCCGGCGGTCAGTCTGTAAAGGCCGGCAAGTATACGCTGTGGGTCAAGAAGACCGGCGAGACTAGCTGGACGCTGGCGTTCCATCCAAAAACTGAAGCGGCAAACGGAAACGCTCTTTGGGGCGCGCCACCTCAGACTACAGGCTTCGTCGCGGAATTCCCGCTCAAGCTCGAGAAGGCAAAGGACTCAGCGGATCAGGTGACTATCACGCTTGCAGAGGCCAAGGGAAAAGGCTGGATCAAGATTCAATGGGGCAGTGACCTATTAACCGGTTCCTTCGACGTGAAATAGTCCGGCTCAGCCGGGTCTTGCAAGAAAGGGCTGCCGAAATATTCGGCAGCCCTTTCTTGATTTGATCATTCGGCGACTTGTTCGCCCCGGCGGATCCGTATCGGGCGCTTATTGTTTCGAGCCCGGTGAAGCCGAACCTTGAGCCGCCACGCTTTGCCCATCGACCGTGAAGTCGAAGAACGCGTTCATCATTTCATCCCAGGTTTGCTCACCGAACCTGACTTCCTTTGTTGGATCCGGGTTGCGCGGATTCCTGGCCGAGTTATCGTAGTGGGCGACGGCCTCGATGCGAGTGCCCTTCGGTACCGCGAGCGGCGTGACCGGATAATAGTAGACCTGCCAGTTGAAGCTGTATCGAGGAACCGACAGCAATATCTCCGACTTGCCGTCGGGATAGATCGCTCGATAGATAATGTCTCTTCCACGAAGATGCATATGCGGCATGAAGCTTATTATGTGCGAGTCCTGCTCGAACTCGTAAACAGACTTCACTTCGTAGTTTGGATCACCGGGCGGGATTCTAAACTTGATATCGAACGCAGCCTTGGTGGTGACGATCTTGCTGACCGGCGCCTTGCTGAAGATGAGTCCGACCATCGATCGGTCCTTCGCCTCTTTTCCATTGGGGGTGTAGTGCATCTGAAAGATCAGTTGGGATCCGGCTTTGATCAGCTTCGCCTCGCCGGGTTTCGCCACAAACGGAGTTTGCCCGGGTGAAAGAGCGCCAAGAATGCCGTCTCCGATGTTGAACTTCTGCGCCTGGCCTCGCTGCCTGGATTGATCTCGCGGATCGCGCACATACATCACGATGTGGTGCACGACTGAGAGATTTCCGGCGCGAGCTTCGAGTGCCTGAACGTAGCGGTCCTCTTTGAAATTGGTTGGGACCGAGAAATATTGATAGGGTACAGAGCCTTCCGCAGGCACGGTGAACTCAGCCGGCATCTGAAATATCATATCGGGCTCACCGATTTGCCACCCGCTCGCCAGCTTCGGAAGCGGCGGGAGGTCCCTGGAATTTCCCTCCTGCGCTCCACCATCAATCCAGGAGACTATCGCATCGATTTCCTTCTGGCTCAGCCTGCGATCGTTCTCCCACTTTCCATAGTGTGAGTCGAGATGCCACGGCGGCATCTCACGCGTGGCGACCTTCTCGCGGATCGACTTGGCCCACGGCCGCACATCTTTGTAGCTTATCAAAGACATCGGCGCGATCTCGCCGGGCCTGTGACACGCAACGCAGTTCTTGTAAAAGATCGGAGCGATGTCTTTTGAAAACGTCATCGACGCCTTGGTGCTGCCCACTCCGCTATTACCAAACACGTTGTTGGATCCAACGTAGCCGGCGATACAGCACGCCGAGATTAACAAAACCAGCCGGACCTTTTTCATTCTGTGCCTCCGCGATTAGTCTGCTTCACTGATCGATTCGATTGATTGATGTGACCGACGTGAGCCACTGTGTCGGCGCACTGAATTCTATGGTTGAACAGTAGCCGAGTCAAACTGGAAAGATCATATTCGGAGCGAGCGGGTGAGCATATCGGGCAGGAGCTACACGATATGGAACAATAGCGCATCGGCTTCCGGCGCCACGACGACGAGCTTCGACGGAAAAGCAGAAGCTTATGATGTATCCAAACCGGGCGGTGTCCATGCGCCGCTTTGGAATGCGAGTTGCCGAGAGGACAAACGAAACCAATTATTTCCCAGGAGGAGTCCCATGTTGAAGAGAATCGCAGTTTTAGCATTGGTAGTATCTTTCATAGCAATCGCGGCAGCACCCGAAACCCTCGCGCAAAGCCGCTGCCGCAGGGACAGCTCCCGCAGAACGGTCGCTTCGAACTACTATGGTTCGAACTACTATAGCCCGTCCGGCTATCGGGGAGTCGCCGGCCAACGATATTACTCGCAGCCCTATTACAATGGCGTTTCGGGCTCGCGATATTACGGGCGATACGATCGAAACAATCACTCGACCCGCAACCTGGTTCTTACAGTAGTTGGACCAGCGGCAGTTGGCGCGGGAATCGGCGCCATCGCGGGTGGCGGCAAGGGCGCGGGAATCGGCGCGGCGATTGGCGGCGGAGGCGGTGCGTTGTTCTACCTGCTCAAGCACCACGGCCGCAGATATTGAGGTCAGCTCAACTCATTCAGAATAGGATTCAAAACGCCGGGAGATCACAGCCTCCCGGCGTTTCGCGTTCAAGCGCTGGTAGTCAGTCACACTGATTTGATGAACACCTGTTTGATGAACACCTGTAAGGGCGTCCCCCTAGAAACCGCCCGGTCCTTTTCCATTAGCCCAGGCGTTTACGCCTGGGTTGACGGCGTTGATCTCATCTTCGAGCCCGATTCATCGGGCTTTTTCCATTGATCGAAGATCGCTAAAGCAGCTTTCAAGCCCCGTTAACGGGGCTTGAAGACCCGTTGGCCGCTCACTATCCCAGGCGTAAACGCCTGGGCTACGGAAAACAGTTCCTCCGATTGAGGGGCGCCCACGGAGGGACGCCCTTACAGGTCCATCACGTTGAGCATGACTAAGCGATGGTCGTTCAGCCGCCTCGCTTGTGCTCACCGACCACCCAACTGTAGACTTCCTGCCTGAGTTTTCAACACTCTGAACTAACGCATGCTCCGAATAATCAACGTCGTCGGCGCCCGGCCGAACTTCATGAAGATAGCGCCGGTGATCGAGGAAATGCGGCGGCGTCCGGCTAGATTCCAGTCCCTGCTCGTCCACACCGGTCAACACTACGACGAGTCGATGAGCGATTCGTTTTTCGAAGACCTCCACATTCCACGCCCCGACCTGAACCTTGAAATCGGCTCGGGTTCCCACTCTGAGCAGACCGCCCGCATAATGATTGCCTTCGAGCAGGTTCTGCTCGATCATCCGGCCGACTGGGTCGTAGTCGTGGGAGATGTCAACTCGACGATGGCGGCGACAATTGTGGCTTCAAAGATGAACGTGCGGATCGCCCACGTTGAAGCCGGGCTTCGCAGCCGCGACCGGAGGATGCCCGAAGAAATAAACCGGCTCGTTACCGATTCGCTTGCGGATTTGCTGCTGACGCCTTCGCGCGACGCCGGGGAAAACCTCGTTCGGGAAGGCGTCGCCGGTGACAAGATCAGGTTCGTCGGGAATGTAATGATTGACACGCTCCTTCGGAATATGGATAGAGCGAAGGGCTCGCGCATTCTCGAAAGTCTCAACCTGAAGCCAGGGCAGTTCTGCGCGATGACTCTGCACCGGCCATCCAACGTAGACGACAAGGAAACGTTATCCGGAATCATGGACGCGATCGAGAACATCGCCGAGCGTCTACCGATCGTCTTTCCCGTGCATCCGCGCACACGGGATCGCCTCGACCAGTTCGGGCTGGGTGAGCGCGTTCGACGTCAGGCTTCGATTGTTCTGACTGAACCTCTTGGCTATCTGGATTTCCTGCGGCTTTATAGCAACAGCCGCCTGGTGCTTACCGACAGCGGCGGCATCCAGGAGGAAACAACCGTGCTCGGCATTCCCTGCCTGACGCTGCGGGAAAACACCGAGCGACCTATTACGATCAGCGAGGGGACGAATCAACTCGTCGGCAACAACCCTGAGTCGATAACGCGGGCGGCGCTGGCAGTTCTCGAACAAGCCTCCCGTCCGGCTCGCGTTCCTGAGCTGTGGGACGGGCACGCCGCGATCCGCATTGTGGATGCGATTGAAGAAGCAAGCACGAAATAGCGGCCCGAATATACACCTAATGCATTGACCGCGTTCAGCAGCGCAATGAACAGGCAAGCCAGATCGCAAACATTCTTCACCGCGGCGCCCGGCCGGCTGACCGCGCTCTTCCTCGTGTTAATGACCGGTGTCGCGGCATCAGCAGTGCAATGCCAGTCCGGCGACTACAAATCCGCATTGGCCATCGCGGGAATCGCCTCAGCCGCCGGACTTCTGTTATACCTGCCTTTCTCGACTCAACGCGTGCTGATCTGCTGGTTCGCGGCCGCGCCACTGGCGGCATTTTACGTGAGATTTCCTACTAACCGATCGATAGTCACTTCCGACCGCGTGGTCTTTGCTGTTCTGGTTTTGGTGTTGCTCTTAAGCTGGGAAAGAAACGAGCCAACCAGCGCTGGAGAATCGGCGACGTCTTTGCGGATCTCGAAATTCGAAGTCGCGTGGGGTTTGCTGGCGGCGCTCGCGCTGGCCAGCGCAATAACGCGCGCCGGGAACATTGCCTACGCCGCTCGCCTGGCGGTCGATGTGTTCGTGCTTCCGCTGGTGGCGTTTCACATTGCCAGGAACTCTTTTGACCTGCGGCGAGCAGGCAAACATCTGTTCATGGCCGCGATCGCGCTCGCTCTCTTTTTGCTTGTCACAGGCGCCTTTGAGTTTGCAACCGGGATCGATCTATTCGCGTTCAAGGGCGCTGAAATAGTGCGCGAAGGTGAGCGCCGGGTGAACGGGCCGTTCGCCACCGACTCATCTTTCGCGGTGATCTGCTTGTTGCTGTTTGTCTTTCTTCAAGCCGCACCGCGAATGTTTCACTTGCGTCTGGATCGCGGAGCCAGGTTCCTTTACGCAAGCGCGCTTGGCGCCGCGGTGTTAGGCGCGCTGCTCCCTCTTTTCCGAGCAGTTGGTCTGGCGCTCGTCGCGTGCTGGATGTTTTTGAGCTGGTCAGCCCGCGAAGTCAACCGCGAGACTTTGCATCGACGGGACCGCCGCCTCGCCATTGCGCCGGGCGTCGCGGGCGGCGCAATTCTGGCTGTGATATTGATCGCAGTTGCGGGATGGGTCACTTCGATGGCCCCGTCGATCGCAGGGAGTCGTTTGACTGATCCGCGCACAGCGTTCGGGAGACTGGCTACGTGGCAAGCGGCGATCGAGATCACGCTCGACAATCCTGTCTTTGGCGCAGGGCTCGGTAACTATCCTAACTACTTCGACGCGACTCATTACTACGCAGACGAACCTCCGGAAGAGGTGCTCGCTACGAGGGCGGTTGATAGCCCGCACTCAAATGCGCTTTGGATCAGTTCTGAGCTGGGGCTAACGGGTTTCCTTCTGTACATCGCCGCAAACGCCTACCTCTTTTTGATGGGCTGGCGAGCGTTCAAGAAGGCAAGCGACCGGCGGCAGCGCGTAACCGCTTCGTGTTTTCTCGCGCTCATATTTGCCTATTGGATTCCGGGATTGACCCTTTCGAGCGGCTACTATTCTGACTTGAACCTGTGCTTCTTTTTTCTGACCGGCGCGCTGTCGGGCAGCTTTGCCGGTTCGCGAGAGATCCCCATTCCAAACACCTCATCGGCGGTTCCGGACTGCGGAAATTGAAACGGCCCTTCACAATACGCGAGAAGATCGAAGGCATGACAATGCGAGAGCTTGCCGGCGAGGCTCTGCTGCGCACGCGCCGTCGAGTCTTCCGCGCAATCAGCGCAGCGAGCGACGATCCCGCACAGACTTATGTCTTGGATGAAGCGCTTCAACGTTCACTCAACGGCAGATCCATCGCTCTCGTAGCCAATCGAATTCGAAGCGGTGACCTACACCTCACTCCGGGGCTCGCTGATCTGGCTCGCACCTCGGCGATCGTAAAGGAATTGTTTCCCGATTCAATCGCCGGCGCTCGCACTGAAGCCGAAGCCGTTCTCTCTCATCGCATAACTTTGTTCGATCGACAGCACGATCTGGGCGGCGAGATCGACTGGCACCGCGATCCGTATTCAGGTGTGCGCTGGCCGCTCGAACACTTCGCTCGAACGCCGCTTGTGATCACACCGGGCGCGGACATCCGCGCGGTGTGGGAGCTCAATCGGCTCCACCATCTGGTCACGCTCGGTCGTGCTTATGCGCTGACCGGCGATGAGCGATTCACCAAAGAGTTTCTCGTTCAGTTAGCGTCGTGGAACCATCAGAATCCACCGCGCTTCGGTCCGAACTGGAAAGTGGCAATGGAAGTCGCAATACGCGCGGTGAACATCCTCACTGCGCTCGAGATGTTCCGCGAATCGCCGGAGATCGACGATGAGGCGATCAAATTAATACTGAAGCTGCTCCTCGCACATGCGCGCTTCATTCGCGCGAATCTCGAGTTCTCGTATCGCGCGGCGAGCAATCACTACCTTTCTGATCTGATAGGCTTGTTCGTCATTGGAACGGCGATTCCTGAATTTGACGAGTCGGAAGGCTGGGTGAGTTACAGCACTGAGCGGTTGTTTCACGAGTTGGATCGCCAGGTGCTCGCCGACGGCGTGGACTACGAAGGAACGACTGGCTATCACCGCCTGGTCCTCGAAATCTTCCTGCTCTTTTTCACGATAAGCCGCGCGCGGGGCTTCAACATCCCCGCGCACTACTGGGACCGGCTCGAAGCGATGTTCGATTTCGTTCGCCACTATCTGAAGCCCGACGGAACGGCGCCGACGATCGGTGATTCAGACGACGGACGCTTGATCAAGTTCAAGCCGCGCGCCGCGAACGATCATTCCTATCTTATGTCGCTCGGCGCGATGATGTTCGAGAGCGGAAAGTTCAAAGGGTCCAACTTCCTCGACGAAGAAGCCCTCTGGTGGTTCGGTAAGAACGGTTACGAGACTTTTTCCGCGCTGGCCCCTGGTGAGGAACCGCTTTCGCGGGCTTTCCCGGACGCCCAAATCTTCATCCAGCGCGCGGCCACCAACCACGGGCCGCTCTATGCAATCATCGATTGCGGCGATCACGGAACCGGAGGCCGAGGCTCGCACGCGCATTCGGACGCGCTGTCAATCGAAGTCTTCGCGTTCAACCGCACCTTCCTGCGAGATCCGGGAACGTTCGTGTACACCGCGAGCGAGAAAGATCGAAATCTATTTCGCTCGACCGCTTATCACAACACTGTTCGAATCGACGGCGAGGAGATAAGCGAAACTCGTGACGGCTGGCCGTTCGTATTCGCCGCAAATGTGCGTCCGAAGGTCAATCTATGGGAGAGCAGCCCAGAACGCGATGTGCTTGACGCCGAGCATTACGCCTACAAACGCTTAGCCGCGCCCGTCACTCATCGACGAATAGTCACGCTCGACAAGCGCGCAGGTTCTTGGACTATCGAAGACATCTTTACCGGCGAAGGCCGTCACCTCTTCGAATTCTTTTTCAATTTCGACTCCGGTTTGGATGTCGCTCTCGACAATCATAAGCGGGCGACGGTTATCGATAGCGGAACGACATTCAGCATCGTGCCGGGCAGCGTTCCCGGGCTTGAAGCACGGATAGAACCCAGATGGGTTTCGCCGGCCTTCAAGACTCGCCTGAGTTCCTCTGCTATCATTTACAGTCTTTCGGCAGAGGTTCCGTTGAAAGTAACTTTCGAGCTGCTGGTCCTTGGTCATGCTTAAGGTGATGGACCTGTAAGGGCGTCCGTCCGTGGGCGCCCTCATCGAGGAAACTGTTTTCCGTAGCCCAGGCGTTTACGCCTGGGCTAGTGAGCGGCCAACGGGTCTTCAAGCCCCGTTAACGGGGCTTGAAAGCTGCTTTAGCGATCTTCGATCAGTGGAAAAAGCCCGATGAATCGGGCTCGAAGATGAGATCAACGCCGTCAACCCAGGCGTAAACGCCTGGGCTAATGGAAAAGGACCGGCAGTGGTTCTAAGGGGGGACGCCCTTACAGGTGTTCATCAAAATCATTGTGACTGACTGGGAGTCTCGAGGGGAACGCTGACTTCTGACTTCTGACTTCTGACCTCTGGCTATGTGCGGAATTTGTGGAATCTACGAATACGGTGTGAGTCAAGGCGGAGTAGCCGAGTCGCTCGTGGCGCGCATGCGCGATACGATGAGCCATCGTGGACCCGACGACGCCGGAGTCTACATTACCGAAGATCGCCGCATCGGGCTCGGCAATCGACGCCTCGCCATCGTCGATCTTTCGCCCGCGGGCCACAATCCCATGCCCAACGAAGACGGCCGAGTCTGGATCACCTTCAACGGTGAAATCTACAATCACGAATCGCTGCGTCCCGCGCTGGAAGCGAAAGGGCATCGTTATCGCTCGCGCACCGACACCGAAACCATCATTCATCTTTACGAAGAACGCGGGCTCGATTTCGTTCAAGAGCTTGAAGGCGATTTCGCGATTGCATTATGGGACGAGAATGGGAAGCGGCTTGTGCTTGCCCGCGATCGCATTGGCGTCAAGCCGCTCTACTATACCGTGAGCGATGGAAGGCTGATTTTTGCTTCGGAAATCAAAGCCATTCTCGAGCACCCCGCTGTCTCGCGTGATGTTGATGAGGAAGCGCTCTATCATTACCTGACTTTCCTGACGACGCCCGCCCCTCAGACCTTGTTCGCTGGAATTCAGAAGCTTCCCGCCGGCTGTCTGCTGACCTGCGACGCGAAGGGCGATGTAAGAGTCACGCGCTACTGGGACGCGATCTCCGCGCGTCTGGATCCCGCTCTCAATGACGAGCGAGCGATAGGTGAAGAGCTGCTCCGGCTGCTCAGCGAGTCGATCGAAAAGAGAATGATGAGCGACGTTCCGTTTGGCGTGTTTCTTTCCGGCGGAGTCGATTCGACGGCCAATGTAGCTTTGATGTCCAGGCTCATGAGTCAACCGGTTCGCACCTTCACCGTAGGGTTTCGCGACAACCCCGATTACAACGAGATCGAGGAGGCCCGCTCCGCTGCGAAAGAGTTCGGCACGGATCACCACGAGGTGATGATCAGCCAACAGGAGCTTCTCGATTTTCTACCCGACCTGATCTTTCACCAGGATGAACCGATCGCCGACCCGGTATGTGTGCCGCTGTACTATGTCTCGAAACTTGCGCGTGAGACCGGCACCAAGGTCGTCCAGGTCGGCGAGGGTTCCGACGAGTTGTTTTGCGGATACCCTGATTATGCTTCCTATCTGGATCTTCACGATCGCCTTTGGCGGCATCTGTCCCGACTGCCTGCTCCGGTGCGACGCTCGATGGCGTCGCTCGGGGGCGCCCTTCATCGAACCGGCCTGACGCGGCTGTTGCCGAAGGGCCGAAAGATGCTGCCGGACCTGCTTCGGAGGCTTGGCGACGGCGAAGAGCTGTTCTGGAGCGGCACATTCGTTTTTGATGAGGTGAACAAGCAACAGTTACTGACACCTGGCGCGAGGGCCCGGCTCGCAGGCAACCGGAGCGGCAGGAATACCCTTTCGTCATACTCGGTGGTTCGCGCGGACCTGGACCGGCTGTTGGCCTCGAAGCCTGATGCGGATCAGCTTGACCGGATGATCTATCAGGAATTGAAGCTGAGGTTGGCGGAGCTGCTCCTGATGCGCGTAGACAAGATGACGATGGCGACTTCGGTCGAAGCGAGGGTGCCTTTTCTGGATCACAAGCTTGTCGAGTTTGCGATGTCGATACCCTCTCGACTCAAGTATCACGAGGGTGAGACAAAATACATTCTGAAGCGCGCGCTGAAGGGGACCATTCCCGACCGCGTTTTGCGTCGCCGGAAGCAGGGCTTCGGCGTGCCGATCAACGAGTGGATGCTTGACCGTCTTGGGGGGTTCGTCGAGAACACGCTTTTCAATTCGTCGCTGCGGCGACGCGAGTTGTTCGATTACGGTTTCGTGAGGCGCTTGCTTAACGAACATCGATCCGGGCGTACTAACTACGCGTTCTTCCTTTGGAGTCTGCTGAATTTGAGCCTTTGGTACGACCAATGGATCGATAGTCCTCGCGGGACTGCGGCGTCCGAACCAAAGGTCGCAAAGGAAGTCGCGATCACGTAACAGCATGTAGGGGCGGCCCTCCGTGGCCGCCCCTGTTGTTGCCAATCCATCGTATGGCGAACAGGGGCGGCCACGGAGGGCCGCCCCTACAATAGAGGAAATCACGCTGGCTGCTAAAACCATCCCACCGAAGACCGGAGAATCCGCCACTCCCGGTTACCGCTTCAAGCTGGGCGAAACAACCCGACAGGCGGGGATGCTTTTCTCGGCGCAAACCGTTTCCATGTTTGCGGGCTTTTTCGCCAGCATCATTCTGGCAAGATGGATGGAGCCGGCCGAGATGGGCCGCTTCGCTTTTTGCCTGAGCATCGTTCTTGTCGCAAGCCTGTTCTTCGAGTTTGGAGTTTCCTCGGCGGGGGCTCGCGTCCTCGCTCTCGCCCAGGACGCTCGCGAGCAGCGGCAGGCGCTCGGCGCTCTTACGTTGATGACGTTTGTGTTGAGTATCGCTTTCACATTATTCATCGCCGCCGTAGCAACGGGAATTGATTCCATCTTTCATAAGGATGTTCGATGGCTGTTTATCGGGACCGCCGCGCTCGCCTTTTTTCAACCGTTTCAATTATTAATCGAGCAATCTTGCCAGGGTCTTAACCAGATTCGGCGCTTATCAGTGTTTCAGTTACTGATGTCGGCAAGCTACCTCGTCGCGCTGATCGGGCTGATAGCCGCAGGCCGCTTGACCGCAGGAACGGCTCTGGGAGCCTATTTTGCGGGTACGGGTGTGGCTGCAGCCTGGACGCTTGCCCGCATGCGGCCGACCTTTGCCGGCGCCTCGCGGTTTGTAACATTAGCTCTTAAGGAGACGCGCGGTTACGGATTCAATCTTTATCTTGCGCGTGTAAGCGGGGTCGCCTCGTCGCGATCCGATCAGATTGCGATCGGCTATTTCCTGGCTGGGACGGCGCCGCTCGGGATGTACGCAATCGCCCAGAAGTTCAGCAACCCGATCGCGATGATGGGCCGGTCGCTGGCCGTCACTCGGTTCCGGACCTTTGCCCGACTCACCAGCGTGCCCGCTCGAATCACTAAGTGGAATGCCGTCGCGCTTGTCTGCGCAGCCCTCGGACTGATTCTGTTTGGACCGTTCGTGCTCAAGTTTGCCTTTCCAAAATACAGCGAAGCCGCGCCGCTGCTGATCCCGTTTGCGGCCATGAATCTTTTCGTCGGCTTGTTTCAGCCTTACAACGTCTTCCTTGCTTCACACGGACGAGGCGTCGAATTGCGCAACATCGTTCTAATCGTGAGCGCAGCAACCATCGTAGCGTTGCTTGTAACGGTGCCACGTTTCGGAATCACCGGAGCCGCATGGACGTGCTCCGCTTCGATGGCGCTGGACTACATATTGCACGTTCACTACTATCGAAACTTCAAGCAAACGCTGGCTAACAAGTGATGAGTGAAAATGAGTGAAACGTGATGCGTGACACGTGATGAAAGATGAGTTGAAGCAGACGCACCCACCTGAGAACGTGTACGGACCTAACCGGGCCTATGACCAACCATCGGCCGGTACTCATCACGCATCACGAATCACGTATCACGAATCACGCATCACGTATCACTCATCACTCTCCGATGCCTACAAGCAACGAGCGCGCGATCAATGGAGCGCTAATCCGTGCGGCGCCGACGTCGCGGGTGATAAGGAGTTCGGCTCACGCGAGTACTTCGATGCGATCGAAGCAAATCGCTACGACATCGAATCTCCGTGGATGAAGCGCTCGATCGGCTTTGATCGTTATGAGGGGAAACGCTTGCTGGAAGTCGGCTTCGGAACCGGCACCGACCTGCTTCAGTTCGCTCGCGGCGGCGCGCACGTAACCGGAATTGACCTTACGCCGCGCAGCATTGAGATAGCGCGCCGGAGATTCGAAGTCTACGGGCTAACCGGCGAGTTCGCGATTGGCGATGGTGAAAGCTTGAGCTTTCCCGACTCGAGTTTCGACGTCGTCTATTCATTTGGTGTGTTGCATCACACGCCCGACACCGCGCGGGCGGTTCAGGAGATTCACCGTGTATTGAAGCCGGGCGGCAAGGCCATTGTCATGCTTTATCATCGCGCCTCGCTCTACTATTGGGGTTCGCTTTTTCTTAAACACGGCATCCTGGGCGGCGAGTTCTTCAAGGAAAGTATGGCCCAGATAATGAGCCGCCGGGTTGAGTACTCCGAGACAGGAGGCCGGCCCCTGGTGAAGGCATACACTCGTGATGAGGGTCGCCGAATGTTCGGCGACTTTCGCAATTGCGAACTCAATGTGAACCAGCTCACGCGGCGCGAGCTTAGACCCGTGGGGCGTCTCATACCTGAACCGTTGTTTCAATGGCTCGCTCGCACCTTCGGCTGGAACCTCCTCATAACGGCAACCAAGTGAATCCCCCTCAATCTCATAAGAACATAAACCGGCAAAGTGCCGCGGCAAGTTCGAGTCAGCACATAAGCGCTCCTCAAACCAAGAGGGATAAGAAGGATGAGAAGGGCAAGAAGGCTGAAGCGAAGAGCCGTCCGCGCGTGCTTCTACTGGATCTCTCCGGCAACAGCGGCGCCTCACAAACCTGGGCTTCCGAACAATTCGCACACGCAGACATCACGTCGATTAACAAAGCAGATTTGAAATGGGCTTCGAAGCGTGCGGCCCTTGCGAACCTGCGAAAGTTTTCGCCGCAGGTCTTTTCCGTTTTCACGACAGACCTGAGGACGCAAAACCGGCTGGCGGCGTTAATGCTGTTCGCGGTCATTGCGGGCGCGAGCCAGGTAGTGCTCGGAGACGGCGGCGGCAACATCGTCCGGCGTTCGCGCCTCGGCGTGTTGCTGCTTGAAGCGCCGCGCCTGGCGCTCGAACTGCTCACCGGATACGTGCTGATCATCCCCTTTTCCTGGCTCCTCACAGAAGTGTTAGGTATCGCACTTTATTTCCGTCCCATTGTGCGAGCCTCACGCAACATCAAAGTAAGGCCTCGTACATCGATGCTCGCCTTGTACATTCGCGCAACGCTGGGGAATGCAGCCGAGGGCGGAATGCGAACGCACATCGCAGGTTTCTCGAGCGGCGCAATCGCGCTCGGTCATCGGCTCAAGTTCATAGAAAGCGGCTCGCGTCGCCGTGATGACCTCAGCATTTCAATCGAACCGTCGGGCGCCTTTGGCGCAACCAAAGCGCTCTTTGAGCTGTGGAACAACCTTGTGTTTACCGCGAAGAGCGTGGCCGCCGAGAGAGCGTCATCGGAAGAAGCCGATTTCATCTATCAACGTTACAGTCGCTTCAACTGGACCGGCGTAATTTTGTCTATGATGACGGGGCGTCCGCTGGCGGTGGAGTTCAACGGCTCGGAAGTCTGGGTCAGCCGGCAGTGGGACCCGGTTGGCCAGCTCTGGCTCCTCGAGCGTTTTGAACGGCTCAATCTTCGCGCCGCGGATCTGATTTTTGTGGTGTCGGAAGTCGAGCGCCGCAATCTGATCCACGCGGGCGTGCGCCCTGAGAAGATCGTCGTCAATGCGAACGGGGTGAATACGGATCGCTTCCGTCCCGAATGCGGAGGCAGCGCCGTTCGAAGTGATCTCGGAATCCGCGCCAAAACCGTCGTTGGATTCGTCGGCACCTTTGGTCCGTGGCACGGCGCGCCGGTCCTGGCAGAGTCGGCCCGACTTGTGGGGTCGAACACACACTTTCACTTCCTGTTCGTGGGGGACGGCGATCAACGCGCGCAGACAGAATCAATCGTCAACGCTTCAGGCGTGAGCGCAACCTTCACCGGACGCATGTCTCACGAAGACGTGCCTGCTTATCTGGATGCTTGCGACATACTCGTGTCGCCGCATGTTCGGGCGACTGATGGCAGCGAGTTCTTCGGCTCGCCGACGAAGGTGTTTGAATACTTGTCGATGGCTAAACCGGTCATCGCAAGCCGGCTCGGTCAAGTAGCCGACGTGATCCGCGACAACAAGAACGGCCTGCTCGTCGAGCCCGGCGATCCGACTGCACTGGCGCGAGCTATCGAAAGATTGGCGCTGGACGAAACGCTGCGCGCGAGACTCGGCGCGGCCGGGCGGCAGACCGTCATCGAGCAGTACACCTGGCGTCAAAACGCCGCGCGAGTTTTTGACGCGATGAGGATGAACCTTAAACTAGCAACATGACAAATCCAAGCTCACAAACAGAGCCAGCACCTTCGCCGCCGTCCCCATCAGAAGCCCACCGACTGCCGACGAAAGCGTTTGTGATTTACATCGCCACCTTCTTCGTGGTCTGGGCTCTTCGAGCGACGGTGCTCATTCGCATCGACGAGAGCATCACATCCGGCGTCGGGAAGAACCTCTACTCGAACGCGGTGAAGTTCGCGATTTGGGTCCTGCCGGTCTTCATCACGCTCGCATTGCTGCGAACAAACCCGCTTACGTACCTAAAGCTGACCTCGCCGGTGAACAAACGCGGCTTGATCGTGACCTCGCTCGTAGTGTTCATCTGGCTTTCGTTGGTATTGATCGGGGAATCGTTCTTACAGGGCAAGAGCATTGGCGGTTTGCTTTCAGCGAAAGCTCCCTTGTGGCTGGGCATTCTCGCAGGCGTGGTTACTTCTCCGATATGGGAGGAGATACTTTTCCGAGGTTTCTTCCTTAACCGGCTGAACGAGAGCCTGAGCTTTTGGAAGTCTAACCTGATCTCGGCATTTCTTTTCATGCTTGCTCACGTGCCTTACTGGGTATCAAAGAACGGTTTCTCGGGTCCTGTGATCAAAGATATGGTGAATGTTTTCCTGCTCGGCAGCCTTTTCGGCTGGGTAATGAAGAAGACGAATTCGCTATGGCCGGCGATCGGCGCCCACATCGCAAATAACTTTCTGTCGGGGTTGATTCATGGCTAGCGCAATGATTCATTCGCGCTGTCGTATACGGTGCCAATCATGTCAGGGCGGCCCTCCGTGGCCGCCCCTCTTTGGCATGTTCCATTGTCGCCGTTTACCAAAGAGGGGCGGCCACGGAGGGCCGCCCCTACATGTCTTCCAACTTCACGATTAACTCGGATATTCCGATCTCCTAACGTCACAAACCCATTAGTCGTAGACACTTCTAAAGCCGCGCTGCGCGCTCGACACCTCCGATAGTTTTCGTTTTTGCCATCCGTGCGCTACCGTAACAACTCGTGATCCACAACCAATCCATTATCTGCTTTGGCGGCGAGGACTGGTGGTATCACCATCAGCACTCGAAGAATCACATCATGCGCAGGCTGGCTAGCGCGGGTAACCGAGTCATCTTTGTTAATTCCATCTCGATGGGTTTGCCCTCGCTTGCGAGCCCCGATCTCTTCAGCAAGATCAAAAGAAAGCTGCGCAGCTACGCCAGGCCGGTGCGCATCACCGAAGAAGGCATCGTCGTCGTCTCGCCTCCGCTGCTTCCCTTCTATTCAAGCCGCCTGGCGCGCGCGATCAATCGATGGCTGCTCGTATTTCAAATCAAGCTCCTGATGATCGCTTTCGATATGCGAAGGCCGATCCTTTGGATAGCCATTCCCACCGCGCGCGAAGTTGCAGGACGGATCGGCGAGAGCGCGCTGATCTATCAAGTCTCAGACAAGTACGACGCGAATCGGATGGATCACGCGACTTCGCCTGACATCATCACCGAGATGCATGACGATCTGCTGGCGCGCGCCGATTTGGTTTACTACTCCGGACGAAAGCTCTTCGAAGACGATCTAGCGCTTCATCCCGAAATCTCGCGGAAAGCAAAGCGACTCGAGCAGGCCGTCGACTACGATCATTTTTCCGCGGCAATGTCTGGAGGTGACTTGATCGAACCCGACGACCTTGCCGGGATCACTCATCCTCGCCTCGGTTACTTTGGCGGGATCGATCCGTGGCTGATGGATCAGGAGCTGATCCGGTACGCCAGCGCGAAACGCCCGGAATGGCAATGGGTGTTCGTTGGCTTGCGGGCCGCGCCGCTCGAGATCGAATCTCTGCCGAACGTTCACTATCTTGGCTCGAAGCCGTACTCGTCGATGCCCCGATACGCCGCCGCGTTTGATGTATGCGTCTTGCCGTGGGTGACCGACAACGAATTCGTGAACTACGGCAGCGCGATCAAAGTGCGCGAGTATCTAGCGTCGGGCAAGCCGGTCGTGATCACGCCGCTTTACGAATACGAACCGCTGGATGGTATACTCCGCGTTTCGCGCGGGATGGATGATTTCATCGCGAAGGTTGAAGACGCGCTCACAAACGATTCGCAAGAGAAACGAAAGGCCCGCCAGCTCGCAGTAAAAGATGCGACCTGGGACGCGCGCGCCGAAGAAGTGAGCAGAGACATCGAGGCCCTGTTGGAGAGGGAATAGACCCGGGATGATTGCCGATTGCCGATTTCGGATTGTCGATTGAAAGAGACAACCGCAATCGGCAATCGGCAATCGGCAATATCGGTGGTCTTTCCCCGCACTCACCGGAGACATTGAATGAATCGACGACGAATCTTTTTCGGAATATCACTCATCACTCTCTCAGTCCTCATGCTCGAGCTTTCGCTCACGCGCCTCTTCTCGGCCACGATGTACTATCACTTCGCGTTTATGGCGATCTCGCTTGCGTTGTTCGGGTCCGGCGCGAGCGGCGTGTTTGTCTACATTGTGCAAGGGCGCTTGAAGCCTGAACGCACCGGCCAGTGGCTCGCCGTTGCCGCGATGCTGTTCGCGCTCAGCAATCTGCTCTCGCTCTACGTGATCCTCAGCAACCCGCTTACGTTCGAGACCGGTCCTGAGAACTACTATCGGCTGGCAAGGATCTATACCGCGGCTGCGTTGCCGTTCTTCTTTGCAGGTTGCGCGGTGACGCTGGCGATCACGCGCCTGGCGAAGGAGATCAGCAGGTTGTACCTGTTCGATCTGGCCGGCGCGGCGCTTGGCTGTTTGCTGTTGATACCGGTGCTCAACTTCATCGGCGCTATCAACATAGTTCTGCTTGTCTCGGCGGTAGCTGCGATTTCAGGGGTCTTGTTTGGAGCTTCGACAGCCGGCCCTCGAGCGGCAACCGTTTGCTCTTTGGCGCTGGCTATCGGACTCGGCGCGTTCGTCGCTTACAACGTCAAGACTCATCGAATCGACATTCGTCAGGCCAAAGGTTTTGAAGAGACGAGCGTGCTGTTCTCGAAATGGAACTCGTTTTCGCGAATCACGGTCGAGGGCGCCTTCGACACCGGAGTCGAGATCAAGATCGATGCCGATGCCGCCACCGGCATCAGCAAAGACGCAAGCAACAATGCAATTCACCAGGACGCGCTTGGGGCGCTCAGCGCATTGGTTCACCATCTGAGACGCGACGCGAACGTGCTGATCATCGGGCCGGGAGGCGGCAACGATGTGATGGCCGCTCGAGTGTTCGAGCAAAAGCAAATCACCGCCGTCGAGATCAATCCGATCATCGCTCACGACGTGATGTCATCCGAGCCGTTCAAAAGCTATTCCGGTTCAATCTACCAGCAGCCGAACGTGCGACTGGTGGTCGACGAAGGCCGCAGCTTTATTCGAAACTCGCACGACCGCTATGACATCATTCAGGCGACGATGGTCGACACGTGGGCGGCGACCGCGGCCGGCGCGTTTTCGCTCAGTGAGAACAACCTCTACACCGTCGAAGCGTTCAAGGATTATGCGACTCATCTTACCGACGACGGAATGCTGACGATGACGCGTTGGTACTTCGAGCCTCCCGATCAACTCTTGCGACTGATCTCACTCTCGCGCGCGATGATGGATGAGCTTGGGATCTCGAATCCGGCTCGTCACCTGATGCTGATACGCGACGCGAGGACCGGCTATGATCGAACGCCTGCCACCTACATTTTCAAGCGCAGCGAGTTCACCGACGACGAGGTTCGCACCATCGAAACTCTTGCCGCCTCGAGCGGCTTTCAATTGCTGTATACGCCGCTCACTCAACCGGCGAACGATTTCACGCGGCTGATAGAAGCGCCCGATCTCGCGCAGACGTGGGCGACCTTCGCTACAAACATCGAGCCGACGCGCGACAACAATCCGTTCTTCTTCAACTCTGTGCGGCTGTCGAACATCTGGAGCGTCATCGAAGGAACAACGGGCGAGTGGCAGAAGACCAACCTCGGCACTTCGATTCTGTTCGCGCTGCTTGCGATCACAAGCGTGCTCGTAGTGTTGTTCATTATCGGGCCGCTGCTTCTGGTGCGAGGCCGCGCGCTTGCGACGGGCGCAGGCGCGAAGCTGAGCTATCTTTTCTACTTCGCGTGTCTTGGCGCCGGGTTCATCATCGTCGAGGTAGCGATGATCCAAAAGTTCATTCTCTTTCTCGGCCATCCGGTTTACTCGCTTGCGGTGGTGCTGTTTTCGGTGCTGGCGTTCAGCGCGCTGGGAAGCTACTTGAGCGGGAGAATCAGCGAAGATAAATTGCGCACAGCGCTGATGAAGCTGCTCCCGGCTTTGATCGTGCTGGTGTTGATCTACATTGTGGCGCTTCCGCCCATCTTCTATGGATTGGTCCATCTCGCGCGCGAGTTCAGGATCGTGATCGCGGTAGTATTGATGGCGCCGCTCGCGATGGTAATGGGAATGCCGATGCCGATTGGAATTCGCATTCTGGCTCGCAACGCTCCGGAGATCATCCCGTGGGCCTGGGGAGTGAACGGCGCGACTTCAGTGATGGGATCGGTCGCGGCGCTGGTGATCGCGATACTGTCGGGCTTTAATCAAGCTCTGTTGATCGGCGCGGGATTGTACCTGGTTGCAATGTTCCTGATGACCCGCCACCGCGCAGGCGAAGAGCAAGAAGCTGCCGCCGAGATACCGATCGAACAACCGATGGGCGTCGGCATCGAATAGGCATCTGGCGGGCTCGCCTGATCGACAGGTTGCGTTACCCCGATGCTTGAGGCCAGAATGAATTGCTTGCAGACTGACTTAAAAGTCGTATTGGAATGGTTACGTTATGAGCCTCGTAATTGAAGCCCCACCGGTGCCGCTAAGAACCAACGAACATGGCGTGATGCTCGTTGGCAAGACCCGCATACCGCTTGATACTGTCGTATACGCCTTCAACCAGGGCGCTACGCCCGAAGAGATCGTAATGAGTTACCCCAGCCTCGAGCTGGGTGATGTTTACGCGGTCGTCAACTATTACCTGCATAATCGAGCCGATGTTGATCTTTATCTATCCCAGCGCGAAGCCGACGCAACGCGAATCAGAGCTGAAAATGAGAAGCGCTTCCCACAAGTAGGCATCCGCGCGCGGCTTCTTTCCAGACGCTTGAGGTCAGTATAGGTCGTGAAAACACGGGGCCGTCATGAAACGGAGAATCGCTCATGATTACCAAGGAAGAAATTGTTCAAACAGTTGATCAGTTGAGCCCGTCAGAATTGGAACAGCTAGCTCAGTTTCTAGCCTTCATCAAGTATCGGTCGCGCGTCACAACAGTACCATCGCTCGATGAGAGGCAGTTGGCTGCGCTGTATGCTGAGTGTGCCGAGGAAGACCGGGATCTCGCCGAAGAGGGAATATCTGACTACGCTGTTGCGCTGGCCCGAGAGGACGCCGGATGACATTCAAACGAAGCGAAGTATGGTTGGCTGATCTCAATCCAACGCGCGGCTCCGAGCAAGCAGGCACACGGCCGGTGCTCATATTCCAGAACGATTTGATTAACAAGTTCACAACGACCGTGCTGACGATTCCCTTCACGACCAACCTGCGGAGAGCTTCACTGCCATCTTGCGTCAAAGTATCAAAGGGAGAGGGCGGCCTCACAAGCGATTCAGTGGCGCTATGTCACCAGTTGAGGGTTCTAGACAAGACTCGGTTGCAAAGGAAGCTGGGAGAATTGAGTGAAGAGACAATGGCCGCCATTGAGAGTCGCGTAGTGTTAACGATGGGCATCGAGTAGAAGGAGAGCACGTCTAGCCTTGAAACCTCAGCCACTGAGTCAGAAGACTTGATGAGTATTGCGACGTCAGGACCCTCGAAAGAACATGCAGACATTTATTAGCCACAATATTCGAGATAAGGAAGTTGCCCGTGAGATAGCGATTTTCTTGGCGGCCGCTCCGCAGACTAGACGGTCTACGGAGCGCGAGTTTCATTTGTGAACTTGAAGATCGTGAATTCAGAGGAGATCAGCCGATGCATCTAACCGAACCGCGTATCAAGCCTCTTCCAGAATCTGAGTGGAATGACGAAACCAAAGAGTTACTGGAGTCTCTCAGGCGAGACGGTCACATCTATAACATCTTCGCGACTCTCGCTCGGCATCCGCAGCTCCTGAAGCGATGGCTTGTGTTTGGAGGTCACGTCCTTGGCAAATCGACCCTTCCGGCGCGCGACCGAGAGATCGCCATCCTGCGCATGGGCTGGCTGTGCAAAGCCGAGTACGAATGGGGTCATCACGTCGCGATTGGAAAACAAGTCGGGCTCGACGACGACGACATCAAACGAATCGCCGAAGGCCCTGATGCAGCCGAGCTCGATCCTTTCGAAGCTACGCTGCTTCGAGCCGTTGATGAATTGCACACAAGCACCTTCATCGGCGATTCGACCTGGAAAGCGCTCGCCGAGCGTTACTCGACCGAACAGGTCCTGGATTTTCTATTCACCGCCGGACAGTACAAGCTGGTATCGATGGTGCTCAACTCAGCAGGCATCCAGTTGGAAGAAGGCTTCGATGGGTTTTCGAAATGAGACTCAAAGATAAAGTCGCCATCGTTGTCGGAGCCGGCCAAACGCCCGGCGACACGATCGGAAACGGCCGCGCGACTGCGATCCTGTTTGCGCGAGAAGGCGCTCGCGTCGTGCTCGTTGATTGCGATCTTGAATCGGCGCGCGAGACTCAAGCCTTGATCGAGGCTGATGGTGGAACGTGCTTCTCCGTCAGCGCCGACGTCACCTGTGAAGAGGATTGCAAAGCGTTCGTGAGTGCCGCGATCTCAACTTACGGCCGGATCGATGTCTTGCACAACAACGTAGGCGTCGGCGGAGGCGACGATGAGATTCTGACGCTGACCGAAGAGTCGTGGGACAGAATCATGAGCGTGAATCTCAAAGGCATGTTCCTGTCCTCCAGAAGCGTGCTGCCGGCTATGAGGGATCAGCGCGCCGGCTCGATCATCAACATCTCTTCGATTGCCGCGATCTGCTCGACCAGTATAGTTGCTTACAAAACTTCAAAGGCGGGGGTGAATGCGCTCACTCATCAGATCGCGCTCGAGAACGCGAAGTACAATATCCGCGCGAATGCAATCATGCCGGGGTTGATGAATACGCCGATGGCTATTGAAGGCATCTCAAAGGCGAGAGGAGTACCGAAGGAGGACTTGATCCGGCAACGCGATTCGTCGGTCCCTCTTGGTCAGAAGATGGGAACGGCCTGGGACGTAGCTTACGCCGCGCTGTTTCTTGCTTCGGACGAAGCGAAGTTCATCACAGGCGTTTTCCTGCCGGTCGATGGCGGCCAAAGCGCGCGCATAGGCTAACCAGAATCCGTGCTGACCCGTCGAATCCGCGTCATCAGTGTCCAATGGCTCAGACAGACCGGATGACACTGATTCGACGGATTTGCACGGATACCTCGGCGACGTACCCATTTAGCTCAACTGGTTCCCCAAATCGTACATCCGTCACACGGGTGAACACGCAAACCTCTTCTATTCTCGCCAAAATTAAGGGAGTCTCGATTGGCACGGCGGATGCGATTACCTAGAGCCGTTAGTTAGCTGATTCCAGTTGTCGGACAACTGAACTCAGGATGAAGAAGGAGGGATTATGACTTACGAAAGAATCAAGAAGGGGTTGCTCTCACTGACGCTCGCGGGGACGTTCATCTTGTCGACCGGTTTCGCCGCATCGTCCGTCGCTTCGGCGCAGGACCGTGACTGGCACCGGCGCTATGATCGGCAGAGCGAGTGGGACAGGCGCCGCGAGCGTGAAGAACTCGACCGTATCCGGCGCTTCGACCGTGACCATCAGTTGAGATATCGGATGAGCAACTCGCAGAGAGTCGTCGGCTTCTACGATCGCTTCGGGCGTTTTCACGTACAGGGGTTCTACGATCGATTCGGCCGATTCCATCGGTACTAAGCGATGAAAGTGACAAACCAATTTGACAACGAACCGGGCCGCCGGCAAAGAAGCCGGCGGCTTTTATTTTTGGGATTCCAATCGATTCGTCGCCTTCGAATGCCACTGAGGTCGCCCGCCAAACAAATCGGCCGGACGTCGCAAACTCACTCAGGTCTCAACATCGGGTAGTGGTGTGATAGTGCGTTGCTCGCTCACATTCGCGTTTCTCCTCTGCGTCCTCGGCGTCCTCTGCGGTTGATTCCAAGCCAATGAGCAGGAAAAACCGCGGAGGACGCCGGGGACGCAGAGGACTGCTTGCTGGCAAACGCTAATACCCCACTATCCAACATCGGTCTGAATTGACTTCAAGCAGACGCCGCCGCTAGATTTCTCGCCTACAACAACGACGACGGAGGATCGATGTCCATCAAATCAGACGTTTGGATCAAGCGCATGTCCCGCGCGCATAAGCTACTGGATCCGTTTGAAGAGAAGCTTATTCGAACAGTAGATGATCGCCGGATCATCAGCAGCGGGCTATCGAGCTACGGCTACGATTGCCGTCTGGCGCGAGATGAATTCAAAGTGTTCTCGCCTGTGACCGGCACCGAGATCGACCCGAAGAACTTCGATCCAAACAGCCTGCTCGACGTGCCCATTCGCCGGGCCGAGGACGGCTCGGATTATTGGCTGCTGCCGCCGCACTCATACGCTCTCGGCGTGACGATCGAGCGATTCCAGATTCCGCGCAATGTCACCGCCCTGGCCATAGGAAAGAGCACTTATGCACGTTGCGGGTTGATGGCCAACACGACACCGCTTGAAGCGAACTGGTGTGGGCGGCTCGTGGTCGAGCTGTACAACGCGGCGAATCTTCCGGTTCGGTTGTACGCGGAAGAAGGCTTCATTCAGATTCTGTTTTTCGAATCAGACGAGGAGTGCGAGACAAGTTACAGTGACCGGGGCGGGAAATACCAGGATCAGCAGGGACTGACGCTTGCGAAGTTATAGCTCAAGGTGATCCAGAACAAGGACTCTAGTTTCATGTTGAGAGTTGAATATGGCGGCGGAGCCCGCGCGAACGTTAGCGTTCGTTCGATCTGCCCGTGCTGCCAAAACCGCCTTCGCCGCGCGACGTTGAATCAAGCTCGTTGACCTGAACCGTAGTCGCTTCGACTACTTTCTGAATCACAAGCTGAGCGATGCGGTCGCCACGTTTGATGTGAAAGGGCTCGCGCTTGTCCGTGTTGATCATCACAATCGCCATCTCTCCGCGATAACCCGCATCGACAAGCCCGGGCGAGTTCACCAGCGCTATTCCGTGACGTGCGGCGAGCCCGCTTCTCGGCAAGACGAACCCGGCGTAGCCCGGAGGAATCGCAACCGCGATGCCGGTCGGTATCATCGCGCGTTCTCCCGGTTCGAGCACGAAGTCTATACGGCTGGGTAAGTCCAACCCGGCATCGCCTTCGTGTTGATACCGCGGCATCGGCAAGTCTTCATCAAGCAGTTTGATTTGAATTTGGATCATCTCGTCTTAACCTGTAAGGGCGCTCCTCCCTAGGAACCACTCGCCGCCGCGAGCTCTGCGGTACTTTGCGAGCTTTGCGCATTGAATCCGCTCGAGAAAGGGAGATACGTTGAACGCAAAGCTCGCAAAGCGGTTTCTTTGCCGTATCGGCCCGTTAATACGAGCGTGACTCTTCTCTCTTCCTCTCGAGCAACCTGAATGTACAGGCGTGCTCATTCTTTTCGTCAGCAGGTTGATAGGAGCACTCTTTCTCAGTCCAGGCCGTCCGGTCGAACTCGGGAAAGAAAGTGTCGGCGTCGACCTCCGCATGCACTTCAGTCAAATAAACCCTGTCGGCAACGTCGAGCGCCTGGGCATAAATATCCGCGCCTCCGATAACAAATGCCTCGGTCTCTCCGTTCATCCGCGCCGTCTCGATGGCGGCCGCGACCGAAGCAGCAACCTGACAGCCTTCGGGTCGAAGTGCGGGGTTGCGTGTCACTACGATCGTGCGCCTTCCCGGAAGCGGCTTGCCGATCGATTCGAACGTCTTGCGCCCGACGATGATGTGATGGCCCATCGTCAGCTCGCGAAACCGCTTCAAGTCGGATGACAGCCGCCACGGCAATTTGCCGTCCTTGCCGATGCCGCGCTTCTCATCCATCGCCACCAGTAGAGAGATGATCACACTGCCACCTCGGCCTTGATGTGAGGATGGGCCTCGTAACCAGCAAGCTCGAAGTCTTCGTAATTGAATTCGAAGATTGAATGCACCGAGGGGTTGATCTTCATTCGCGGAAGCGTGAGCGGCACGCGAGTCAGTTGAAGCCGCGCCTGCTCGAAATGGTTAGAGTACAAATGCGCGTCGCCCAGCGTGACGATGAACTCTCCTGGCTCGAGTTCGCAGACCTGAGAAACCATCATCGTGAGCAGCGCGTACGACGCGATGTTGAACGGAAGCCCCAGGAAAATGTCGGCCGATCGTTGATACATCTGGCACGAGAGCCTTCCATCAGCGACATAGAATTGAAAAAGCAGGTGACACGGCGGCAAGGCCATCTTCGGAATCTCGCCCACGTTCCACGCGCTCACGATCAAGCGTCGAGAATCGGGATTCCTTCTGATCTGGTCGATGACCTGACTGATTTGGTCAATCCCTCGTCCATCCGCAGTCTTCCACGATCGCCATTGCGCGCCGTAGACCGGCCCAAGCTCGCCGTTCGCATCAGCCCATTCGTTCCAGATGTTAACGCCATGGTCTCGCAAGTACTTTATGTTTGTATCGCCCCGCAGAAACCAGAGCAGCTCATGGATGATCGACTTGAGATGAAGTTTCTTGGTCGTGAGTACCGGAAACCCTTGGGCCAGATCGAATCTCATCTGATAACCGAAGACCGACCGCGTACCGGTGCCGGTGCGGTCTTCTTTCATTGCGCCCTTTTCGAGGACGTGTTTCATCAGATCCAGGTATTGCCGCATCACGTTTTCCGTTGACGAAAGAACTCGGACGTATTCTACGGGGAGGTCTCGGCCAGCAACAAGCTCCAACGAAGGGTCACTGATGCAATCCTGAGTTGCTGAAGAATTGCCACTAAGACACGAAGGCACAATGAATCACTATGGGGTGCGCCCCATGATTGAGACAGCTAGTTAAGGCACACCAGCCCATCAATGACCCCGACATGCTCAGCAGTTCGGTTCTTGGGTTGATGGCTTGGAACATCCCGGGTTAGCCCTTCGCGTGCTTTGCGGTCCTTTGCGCCTTTGCGCTGCGAATTGAAAGACCCAAATACTCACCGCAAAGACGCAAAGGACCGCAAGGCACGCGAAGGCAATTAATGTTGATATCCTAATCGCCGGTATTGCACCTGGGGAAAGCCTGGCTGTTGCCAACCACAAACGTCTCACTTCAGTCGGATCGGTGGGTTGACGGTCGTCGATTGGACCATCTAAGGATTTACTCACGTTCCCTCAATGTAGGGGCGTGACTGAACGATGTAAAGCCGGCCTCCGCGGAAGACCCATTCAATGTCCTGGTC
>DATNBZ010000040.1:0-10705 GCA_035607285.1 Blastocatellia bacterium
ATCCGCGGACTCGATGAGTATCAAAAGGAGCACTTCGCCGAGGCTGTTAAGGACCTCGAATACGCGATGCTCAACGGATCCGGAACTACCGACGTTGTATTTGCGCTTGCTCGTTCTCATATGCAACTAGGCCAGTACGACGAAGCCTCCGCTTATTTTCAAAAGGTGCCGAAGACCGGCGGTGATCAATATCGATCTTCGATTGCCGCGATGGGCGATATCGCGGCTCGACGTGGCGACGTGGCGACGGCCCTCGATCGATACAAGGAAGCGCGACAGTTGGGCGGGAGCGCTCTTTACACGGTGCCGACGCTCGAAGACAAGATAGAGCGCATTGAACGGCGGCAGCGCGAGAAAGCAGCCGAACCGACGCCGTTGACCATCCAGGTCCGGCATCTCCACGGAGGACTGCTTGGCGGCTCGTGCAGCGGGCCGCTGACCGTCAACTCCAGCGGCGTTCGTTACGACGGCGAGCATTCGTTCTCATACAGCATCGCCGGGGTCTCGGTGTTCGTAAGCAAGGACGAAATGACCATCCATTTTCAGAAGGACTCGCAGAAGTTCAAAGTCGCGCGCGCCGACGCCGAACGCTTTCACGAGGCCCTTGCCCGATACAAGCAAGCCTATTCACCTGCATCCAACTAACATCCTGGGAGCGCATCCTGGGAGCGCAGGCATCCTGCCTGCCTGATTTGCGCGGCACGGACGAGGAGGCAGGCAGGATGCCTGCGCTCCCGGGGCGCTCCCAGGACAACTACCTGTGCGGGGAATTGACCGCTCTGTTTTTAGGAGTATAGTTACGCGGATCACCGTCGAGGTGATGAACGAGCGAAATCGAACCAGGCGCTCAAGCTTCCACTAAAGAACCGCTGGCCTACTCGGCCGTGCTGTTCGCGCCAAGATTCTCTGAAAGATTCTCGCGTACTAGAGCCGAGACGTCATCGGCTACTTCAGAGGGAACGCAGACGCGGTCAATCCGATAGCCGCGCATTCCTCGCACTACTTCCGAGACCTCGCTGATCTCGCGCATCGCGGGTCCGATCCCGGTCTCAACGTAGATCAGGCTTTTCGGGTCTACACCCACCGGCGAATAGTCTCCATAGTAAGGTATATCCGCCGCCCGGTCTGTCATCAGATAGTACTCAGGATCGAACCCACCTCGGCGGACGATATCCTTTGCACTCTCCCAAAAACTCTCGGGCGCCCCCGCGTCCACGTCGATAGCCTTGAAAAGCCTTCGATGAAGCAAGCGCATCGCCAGATCAGCGAGGATCTCGTCCTCTTCGCGAGACCACTCCTTCATACGGAACGCCAGGTCGGTGTCATCGAGCTGAAGATACTCGGCGGTGCTCGCTTCCTCACCGAGCAACATTTTCTGGAACGGCGAACCGGTTGTCTGAAAACGTAGCTTGCCGTTCGCGATCAGAAAGCGCGCGCGGTTCAGCGCGGATATCAACACCGCCTCGGCCGAACGCAACGTTCGATGAAAATACACCTGGCGAAACATGTAGTAACGAGCCTGTAGGTACTCTTCGACCGCGAACAGCCCCTTCGATTCGACATATATTCGATCGGATGCTTCGTCCAATCTGAGAGCATGAAGCACCCACTCGAGGTCATACATTCCATACTTCGCGCCGGTCATCAAACTGTCCCGAAGCAAATAGTCCATGCGATCGCAGTCGAGCTGCGACGAGACCAGTTGCGAAACAAATGCCGGCGAATAGTCGTGTTGGTAAAGCGAGGCGAGCTTCCCCGGGAGTGCGTTATCGAAGCCGCGTAGGATTTGATTGACTTCAGTTGACGGGTCCAGCACTATACGCCGCGTCCAGTCCTCGTGATGAAACCGAAAGACTTTCTCGACGACGTGCGAAAGAGGGCCGTGCCCCAGATCGTGGAGCAGGGCTCCGGCGCGCGCGACTATTCGCGATTCCGCGCTGATCGGATAATGTGAGCCCAGCAACTCGAGGGCGCGAGTCATTACGTGCATCACGCCGAGCGAGTGTGTAAAGCGGCTGTGCTCCGCTCCCTGATACGTGTACATCGCGAGTCCGAGCTGCTTGATGCGACGCAACCGCTGAAACTCCGCCGAGTCGATCAAGTCGACAATCAACCGGTCTTCCGGCTTGGACTCGTCGAGCGAAATAATGTTGTGAACGGGATCGCGATAGTTTCGTTGAGGCACTGTCGACCTCTGCGTGGCTATGGTTCTTTATCCTTTCGAGATACTACCATAGCCCGGGCATCGGTGACATTGCGTAGTGTTCGCTTATTGGATTGCTGACTTGTAACGTGTGGTCAGTCCTTCGCGTGCTTTTCGGTCCTTTGCGTCTTTGCGCTGAGTATTATGTCCTGCTCCTTCAATATCCAATACTCAGCGCAAAGACGCAAAGGACCGCAAGGCACGCGAAGCTTGTTTCATCGTGAAGAGCAACGCACTGTAATGACGCTTAGAGATCATCCACTTTCGAAACCGTAGCGCCCGCCGGCGATACGCCGTGCTTTCTGATCTCCTGTTCAAGACGACGCGCCATCACGCTGTGCTTTCTGCCGTAGCCAAAATATATCGCGAATCCTATGAGCAGCCAGACCAGCAGTCGCAGCCAGTTCTCGGCCGGCAGTGAGAACATCAGCAGCAAACAAATCGCGATTCCAAGAATCGGCACGAGCGGAACAAGAGGCGCGCGAAAAGGCCTCGCGGCGTTCGGGTGCGTGCGCCGCATTATGAGCACCGCTCCACAAACGATCACAAACGCCAGCAGCGTTCCGATGTTCACCAGCGTAAGCAACACATCGATCGGAAGAAGCGCAGCGGTCGTCCCAACAAAGATGCCGGTCACGATCGTCGACTTCCACGGCGTGTGGAATCGCTCGTGAACCGCGGCGAAGAACTTAGCAGGCAGCAACCCGTCGCGCGCCATCGCCAGCAGAATGCGAGCCTGACTCAACATCGTAACCAGCACTACGGAGGTAATTCCCGCGACAGCGCCGAGCGAAATCAAAAGCTGCGCCCACGTCAGGCCTTTCTGCCTGAACGCGTCGGCAACCGGTGCGTTGATGTCGAGCTTGTTGTAAGGCACCATTCCGGTAAGCACGCCGGTAACCGCTATGTAGAGCACCGTGCACAGAATCAACGACACGATGATGCCTATCGGAACGTCGCGCTGCGGATTGCGAGCTTCTTCCGCGTGTGTCGACACGGAGTCAAATCCGATGTACGCAAAGAAGATCAACGCGCCTCCCGCCAACATTCCCAGCGGCTGGCCCGCAGCGTCCGTCTGACCGAATAAAGTCTTACCAAAGAAACTCACGCCGGTGAGACCATAAGGCGAAAACGGGTGCCAGTTCTTCGGATCGATGTAGAACACGCCGAGACCGATCACCATCAGCACGATCGCCAGTTTCAGTATCACCATCGCTGCGTTGAAGCTCGCGCTCTCCTTGATTCCGATCACCAGAATCACTGTGACGAGGGCTGTGACTACCAACGCTGGAAAATCGAGCAGCGTGCCGGTCGCGTACCATTTTCCCGTCGCCGCATCGAAGTCGAAGGGCGCGCGGCCGAGCGATGCCGGCAGCTTCAATCCGAATATTCCGATCAGATCCTGAAAGTAAGCCGACGCGCCGTGAGTTACGGTTGCCGCGCTCACCGCGTATTCCAGCACCAGGTCCCAGCCGATGATCCAGGCGAACAACTCACCAAGCGTCGTGTACGCGTACGTGTAAGCAGAGCCCGCAACCGGCACCATCGACGCGAACTCCGCGTAGCACAGCGCCGCGAACACGCACGCGCTTCCGGCCACGACGTATGACAGCATCAGCGCCGGCCCCGCGACGTCGTGCGCGGCCTTGCCGGTTGCTACGAAGATCCCCGCGCCGATAATCGCGCCGACGCCGAGACTTGTTAGTTGAACCGGGCCGAGCACGCGGAGCAGGCGGTGCTCACCTGCCATCTCGTCGAGCAATAACTTAAGCGGCTTCTTCGCGAGCAACTGATTGCGCATAGCGACACCTCCGCGATTGATTTGCTGGCTTAGGATTGAGCCGACTATAGGCGGGATGTCATCGGGCGGGAATCACAATGTCACGAAGGTTCGCATTTCGGAGTGGATTGCTTCAGCAGGGGAATGAACTGGCGATTGCGAGTAGCGGTAGTCCTGTATGGGCGGTCCTCCGTGGCCGCCCCTCCTTCCGGGAAGCACTTCCTCATTTAGGGGCGGCCACGGAGGACCGCCCATACGGGAGTGCCCCTTAATCGCTATCGAACCTTTGGCGCAAGTCATTAGAGCGCGGTGCCCAAAAGCTCGCTGAGTTTTTTGCGGCAGCTTCGGCTGAGCATCAATTCGGTTCCGTCGTTGAGGATGACTCGGTACTCATTGTGAAACCACGGCTGCAGCTCGCGCACGCGATCGATGTTCACGATCGATGATCGGTGAATGCGAGGAAACTTCTTCGGATCGAGCTGGGCTTCCATACTGCCGATCGCCTCTCGCAGAAGATAAGACTCCTTGCCGACGTGAAGGCGCACGTACTTGCCCTCCGCTTCGATCCAGTCGATCTCTTCAGTCTTCAGAAAGAACGCGCGCCCGCCGGCTTTGATCACCAGCCGCTCTACGTGATTGGACCTTGCCTTAAGCTCTTCCAGCAACGCGAGCGTTTGCTGGCTGAAGTCACCGCTGCGCTCGGTCGCAAGCCGCGACTTGGCGCGCTGCAGCGCCTTTTCAAACCTCGCTCGATCGAACGGCTTCACCAGGTAGTCGACCGCGGATACCTCGAACGCTCTCAGCGCGTACTGATCGTAAGCGGTCACAAAAATCACAAAAGGCATCTGCTTCGGATCAATCGATTCGAGTACGTCGAAGCCGTCGATCTCCGGCATCTGCACATCCAGGAACAAGAGGTTGGGAGCCAGCGTTTCGATCGCCGCTATGGCGTCTTGTCCGTTGCCGCAGTCCGCGACGACTTCAACCTCCGAGTCGTGCGCGAGCATGCGCCTGATTCGCCGGCGTGCAAGCGGCTCGTCGTCGACGATCACTACCCGGATTCTTTTCGCTGCTGTCATGCGATTGCCGCCTGCTCCGGCACGCGAGCCGGCCAGCTCTCGAAGGGTATCGTCAATGTAACTTGCAATCCACCTTCGGGAGCGTCTGACATTTCGAACCTGTGCGCCGGCCCATACATTTGCGCGAGCCGCGCGCGAGTGTTCGCCAGCCCGAGCCCCTCTTTGACAATCGCGCGCCCGCCGCCGGCCGACCTCAGCCCCGGCCCGTTGTCCTTGACCCTCAACTGAAGCGCGTCACCTATCAACATTGCGCTGATTTCAATTTGTCCCGGAGCGATCCGCGAAACGATGCCATGCCTGATCGCGTTCTCGACTATCGGCTGCAGGATCAGGTTCGGAACTCTTGCTTCGAGTGTTTCAGCATTGATGTTCATCGTTACGGTCAATCGATCCTGAAAACGAACGCGCTCGATTTCCAGGTAACACCTCAGGAACTCGAGCTCCTCCTGAAGCGTCACTTGCTGCGCGCCCGAGTTCTGAAGAGTCATCCTCAGGAAATCGCCGAGCCGCGCAAGCATCTGATCGGCGGCCTCGGCGTCTTCATCAAGCAGCGCCGAAATCGAGTTGAGCGTGTTGAACAGGAAGTGCGGATGAAGCTGCATCTTCAACGCCTGAAGCTGAGCTTCGGTCACTTGCAACTTCGCTTCGGCAAGCTCCGCCTTCAACCGGGAGATCTTCAGCTCCTCTTCCTGATGACGGCGGTAATAGTCGATCACATAGCTGATCAAAAAGATCGTGCCGTAGCTCATGAATCCGGTAGGAAGGTTGAAGAGAATATCCGACGAATACAAATCCGGGATCGAAGTCAGGTCCCGATAAGCCGCGACGTGCAGCAGCCAGCCGATGATCAAATAGATCGCGCGATGAGCGATCGTCAGCGTGACACACGCTACAATGTGAAGCATCGAGTTGAGAAACCAGCGCTCGCGATCTATCGGAAAGCGGCGAGTGAACAGGAACACAACCGGCGCGAGCCCGGCCCACAGCAGCCAGTAAGGAAGCTCCCACACGAGCATTTGCCCGATAGTCGGCTGCTGTCTGAATATAGTGACGTAGTGCTCGGCAAAGAAGTAGTAGTTCAGCGTGAACGAGAGCCCTATCAGCATCCAGACTGCCAGCACCAGCACCCACAGCGTTGAATAGCGTCTGAGCATCGCGTATCTCTCTTCTGCGTTCCGTGCGCATCCGCGTCGTAGGCTTCCTCGCGCTCCGCGGAGTGACTTATGATAACGCGAAACCTCGACGCTGAGCATTACTTTGTTGGGAGCCGCGATCACCGGCCCATCACTGTTTGACCACGCGGGCAGCGAGGCGATAGGGTTCGAGGAGTTTAGAGTTCAAGTTCAGAGTTCAACCTTTAGGTTGCTCTGTGCGACGACAAGCTAAAGCTTGAACCCTGAACCCTGAACCCTGAACCCTGAACTCTGAACTCTGAACCCTGAACCCTGAACCCTGAACCGAAGGAACTTCAGCCATGCCCAAAATGACAGTAGAAGATCTCGAGCAATTCCTCGACGCGCATTTTCCGGACATGGCGCAACGAGCCGTCTCGGTCGAGCGCGTCGGCGAAAATTTCGCGCGAGTGCGTCTGCGTTATCACGACCGTCATCTCCGGCCGGGCGGAACAATTGCGGGACCCTCGCTAATGATGCTGGCGGACATGGCTATGTACATGGCTTTGCTGGCGATGATCGGCCCGGTAGCGCTCGCGGTGACTACCAATCTGAACATCAACTTTCTTCGCAAGCCCGCGCAAGCCGACGTCATCGGCGAATGCAAACTGCTAAAACTCGGCAAGCGATTGGCAGTCGGCGAGGTGACCATGTATTCGGAAGGCGACACGGAGCCAGTAGCTCACGCGACGGTGACGTATTCTATCCCCGCCGGTCGATGATCGCACAAAGCCAAGACAGTTCCTCGGGGTTGCAATAGCGCCGCAACCACAGCGTGAAACGACTCGCCGATCAGGCCCGTGGGAAGAGACTCGCGGCCTAACATGAGTAGGACTGAAGAGACAGCATCGTGGTTGACGGTCCTAATCACGCCGAAGCGCGGCATTTCGCTTACATTCGTTGGTGCAAGAGGCAGTGGTGCATGAACGTAGGTCGTGTTACTATGTGCGGCGCTGTACTAAACGGTTAACGAGGTAGGCCAAACCCATTCCGCCAAATCTGCGAGCGATTGCCTTAGAAGCAGTTGCTATTCGGCTGTGTATTGACAGGAATCATGATTAAGGTTCAGAAAACTCAGAATATCGCCTCAATTGAAAAATATTATGAAGTGCTCGATGAGTGGCAAAGGAAAGACTGCGATCTATTGTTGCCGAAGCAACTGCACAATTGGAGGATGGGAGGAAAGGCGGCATTAGTTCAGTTTATCATCACGTGGGCAAAGCGTTTTCCCCTCGGAAGGCTAATAACACACGTTCAAGACTCTAGCGATGCTGACACGCAGCTTCAACGGCTCTGTGATGAAGATCATGGGCTCGTCGGTGTGATGATGGCCTCCGACATAGTGACGATTGCTGGCGACGCATCCTTGAAGGCTTCTGCGTACAGATTTGCTGAGAGGCGAATTGCCCGCATGATCGACTTTAGTGTCCCGGAAAAAAGCAAGAATGCCGTTCGCGGTCCTGCAATATTACTTTTGTGTGCGGACAATACCACTAAGGCTCACCTACCCTCCTTCTACTACCAGAATCCACGATTGAAAAAGCAGGTAAGAAGCGTTCATGATTTTGAAGAGCTAGCAAAAAGAATTCTGTATCATTGCCTTTCGTTTGCCTCAAACCTTCGCAGGGATGAGTTTCCTGAAAGCTACAAGCGAAGTGTCGGCAAGATCCTGCGCGAGCTCTTCAAGAACACGGATGACTGGGCTAAAACCGATCATACTGAAAGGCGACTTATCCGCTCGGTAAGAGGCGTAATAGCTCGATCCTATGTTAAGGAGGGACCGCAGCCGGTAGATCTATTCAAAGATGCTGAGGGTTCGACGGCGCTCGAGGCCTATCTCCGGCACAAAGAACTTCGAGAGGCAGTCTTGCGTCCAAGCTTCTTTGAATTGTCAATCTTCGACAGCGGACCCGGGCTCGCCTTGCGATGGTTAGGGCGACCACTGGGACCTGACGAAAGAATTGAGGATGAGTATACGGCTGTTATGGCCTGTCTTCATAAGCATGGGACGTCGAGCGCACACACGCATCGAGGAATTGGGTTGCATAGCGTAATGAGGACATTAAGCGAACGGAAGGGGTTTTTGAAAATACGCACTGGCCGCCTTTCTGTGTATCGTGACTTCGTTAGTGATCCGTATGTGGGACAGGAAGAGGAGGTAAGCGACGGTGAGAAAGAAAAGAGCACCACTTACATGCTTGATTGGCACAGCAAAACGAGTCGCTTAAATACAATGCCACGTGCTGAAGGTACGCTGGTAACTATGTTCATTCCCCTTACAGCCTCTCGAGTATCAAATGAATAGCTTTTTCACCTTTGACTTCCTGCTTGATGATGCCATCTCTCCCGGGCGTCCTCCAAGATTTGCAGTAGTCTTTTGTTCAAAGGAGGAACTGGAAGTCGAGCGCCTGATCGAGAAGTTAGCTTTGTTCTTGGAAGACAGTTTTCCTCCTGATCACCTGATTGTGCTGGGCAGTTATCCCCTGTTGAAACCGCTCGCGGACTTAGGGGTGGACGCACGCTTGATCGAAAGGCTGCCCGAAGTAACCCGCCTGTCAACACCGCCAAGTGTGACTACATTGTATTTCGACATCGATGGAAAGATATATGATGCAAGGACACGCGTGCAGCTTAACGACGCCGCGCTCGTTGAGGGAATCCGACGGGGCGGATTCTATAGCTTGTTTAGTCGAAGACAGCCCATTCTAGAGTCCTCTCCGTCTCACCACTACGTAAAACAGTCTGGAAAACACACTGATAAATTCATCAGAACCGGCAATGTTCTCATATCAAGCGCAGAGGTCAGTTTCATCGCTTCGTATCTTTTGCGCCATCTGACTCAGGAAGTCACGCACATATATTGTGATACCGCTTCGATCAGTGTTGTTGCATATGCCCTTGTTAGCTTAAAACGCTGGATGGACCCGACCTTCCGAAGCCCAACGATAGACAGTTTTAGTTCGTACCAACACGTTCGGGATTTTCACTTCCAAGAGAGATCTCTTTTCTTGATCTCTTCCTCCACAAGCGGAGACTTGGCAAGAATTTTGGTTGACGAACATAAAATCGAACGAAAGCGAATCGTTACTTTGTTCTGGGCCGGGGAGACCGAAACGGAAGGAGAGATTCTCTGTGACCTCACAAAGGACTTTGAGGGGACGCCAGCAGCGTTTGGTGCTATCGCCAGTTACCCGGAAGGAAAATGCGATCTTTGCAGGCAGAACTCGCCGGCGATCCGAATCTCGGGAGACCAATTCTTGCCGCACAATCCGGACGTCGTTGCACTGCTTCTCAAAAGGAACCACGCACCGCGTTGGCTAAAGCCTTTCATGGAGGAATGGGCAGGCAAGGGCGTTATTAGATGCTTCCACGAGGAAGGTCCTTCTGGGGCGAAGATGGAGATCTTTCTAGACCTCGAAGAAGTATACTCCGCTGACTCCGAGTCACTCGTAAAGCGCTTCCCGCGTCATGGAGCCAAGCTCGTCAAGATTCTGACACAGTGTATTCCAGCATCACTTTGCCGGATCATTCATCTAGACGATCCGGCATCGCAAGCTATGGCTAAGTTAGTCAAGCTCGAACATCAGCGACACATGGCTTCTTCATCGCAGGTCGAGATCAAGTCGGCCCGTAATGTGAGCCGATTCTCAACAGAGAACGTTAAGAATCAAGGGACTACCCTAGTTGTGGCAAGCAGCATTCTGAGTGGCCGCAGTCTGATGGCTTGCAGCCAATCGCTAAGAAAGATCCAAACAAATGACGCGATCGTCTTCGTAGTCGGCTTGGCGCGAACAAGGCACGAGTCGGTTGTTGAGGAGGTCCAATCCAACCTCACGCATGGGAAGTATGGCACTGGGACATATGGCTTTCACTGCGTAGATCAGGTGTTCGTTCCGGATGATACTTCCGACGAGGAGCTATCATGGGATGCGGAGAGAAACCTTCTTACGAAAATGACAGAACGTTACAGTGAAGAAGCGGATTTTCCAAGGGACTTGGTGAACGATCGGTTACGAGATATTACAGTTGGCGAGGCGACGGAGAAGAAAGGCTTGGTGAACCGACTATTTTGGCAGAGCCCATTCGACCGAGAAGAACTAGAAATAAGACCGAATTTTGCGCTGTTCGACCTGTTTCGGGGGGGGCTTAGCCCGTCCCAAGCCGATCTCTATTTCACGATGTCCGCCATTCTTCATTCGCTTCGAACCCCAGCAAAAGGTGGAGCGAGCCTACTACACCACGATCACCAACGGGTTCTCTTGGCTCCCAGTAATTTCCAACGATTCAATGATGGCGTCTTGCAAGCCGCACTACTTCGAGCGGCGCACAAAGCAGAGATCGACTACCGCGTTTCTGAGGATGAGAGGGCGAAAATGAAGCGCATTCTCGGATTTCTGTTCGATAACTTGGACAACGAGCACGGAGAGGCGTCCGTAGAATTCCTTGTAGCTATGGCTAGCGAACGTCTGCA
>DATNBZ010000060.1:0-43521 GCA_035607285.1 Blastocatellia bacterium
CGACAGAGGAAAGCGGCGTCGCGGAGTACCTTGCCGCCGCGGAGTACCTTGCCGCCGCACTCCAAATTTAGACACCGCTACAACTCTTCAATGTTGATCCTCAGCGAATCAGACCTGCGCGCCGTGCTCACTATGCGCGACGTGATCGCTGCAGTCGAGGACGGCTTTCGTGCGCTCGCTTGCGGGAACGCTTATGTGCCGGAGCGCCTGCATATGAACCTGCCGGCCCAGAACGGCGTCCTTCTGGAGATGCCTGCTTACATCGGCTCGAGCGACGACGCCGCGCACAGCGCGTTGGGTACAAAGACTGTGACGGTGTTTGAAGGTAATGTCGAACGCGGCCTCGGAGCAGTTCAGGGCGTTTATCTTTTGCTTGACGTCGAAACCGGTGTCCCGATCTCGCTCATGGAAGGCCGGTTCATCACCGCGATTCGAACCGCGGCAACTTCAGCGGTAGCGACAAAGTTCATGGCTTCGCCCGGACGGAAACGATTGGCCGTCTTCGGCGCTGGAATGCAGGCCCGCTTTCATATCGAGGCGATGCTCGAAGTAGCCGAAGTCGAGAGCGTGTTGATCGCTTCGCGGTCGAGCGAGTCGGCGAATGCGCTTGCCGATCACGTCCGCAAGACTCATGACCTTCCTTGCGAGGTTGTTTCTGCTGAGCGGGCGGCAGCATCCGCTAATCTAATTTGCACCTGCACGTCATCGCGAGAAGCCTTGTTCAACGGCTCGCTGATTGGCGACGGAACTCACATCAACTCCGTTGGCGCCTTCACGCCTCAGACTCGCGAGCTTGACACCGACACTATACGAAAAGCCCGCGTGATCATCGACGATGTTAGTGCTGCCGGACGTGAGGCGGGAGAGATTTTGATTCCGATTTCAGAAGGCGCCATTGACGCAAGCCACGTTAAGGGAACGTTGGCGCAAGTTGTATCCGGGACGATTGGAGGGCGCGAGGAAGCCTCCGAGATAACCGTTTTCAAATCGTGCGGGCTTGCGATCGAGGACCTGGTGACCGCGCGGCTCGCGTACTCGCGAGCTACGGCTACCGGTGTAGGAATTCACGTTCCGATTTAAGTCGAAGCTATGTGAAGGTCACGCGCGGTTATCACTTCAACTTGAACTCCATTATGACGGGCATCCAATATGCGACGGCTTCGCCATTCTTACTCGCTGGCTTGAAAACCATCTGATAGCCAGCGTTGATCGCCTGATAGGTGAGACCGTGAGAAAGGCCGGTCAGGATTCGAACCAATTTGACTGTTCCATCGGTTCCAACTAGAACGCGCGCGCGAACGTCGCCCTGGATCCCGGCGTCACGGGCCTCGACTGTATACCTTGGCTGCGGATTGTTTGTAGGAATTGGCCGTGTAATCCGGGAGTCCGCTTGGTTGGCCCCGCCATCCGTAGCCAAAGCGTCATGTTCCATTCGTGGCGGTTCAACTGCGCCGGCCTTCTTGAGGATCTCAACAATTTTGTTCTGATGTTTGCCAATCGCAGTGGACAATGCGGTGGCTCCGCCGTTGTTTGGCAGATTTACGTCCGCGCCTTTCTCGATCAGAGTGCTTACCACCTTGACGTTGCCAAATGACACCGCCGCCATTAACGGAGTGTAGTTGTCCTTGCCACGAGCGTTAATGTTGGCACCTTTTGCCAGCAATGCCTTTACAATGTCGAGGTCGCCCTTCGCTGCTGCGTAGGTAAGAGCCGACCACCCGTATGTGTCCAGCGCGTTGACGTCGGGCCCTTGACTGAGCAATGCCTTTGCGTCCTTGCGTTCGCCATCTCGGGCAGCGCACATCAACGGAGTAATTCCTTGTTCGTTTCGGTAATCTACCCTGCCTTGTTCCTGGTCAGCCGGGACGGCAGCAACGGAAACGGCAGCTAAGACAATTGCGATGAGATTCCGCAACACTTCCAAAGGCTCCCTGCTTGCAGTATCGGATACGTATGGTAGCTTCGTCAAATTTGTCCTGTGCCGTTGACTCAGATTGGATGCTCTCGCTTTGCGAGCCAGTCGGTGACCCGCTCGAACACTTCCTGTTTCTCCGGCTCATTGAATAGCTCGTGGTAAAAGCCGGAATAGATCACTAACTCTTTGTCGGAGGACCCGATGTTCGCGAACATCCTCCTGGTCGCTTCCACGCTTGCGAGGCGATCTTCCGTTCCGTGCATCACGAGTACGGGCGTCTTGATCTGAGAAGCCGACTGCGCAACTTCTCGCATCGCGCGGGTCGCTTCTGAGAACCAGGTAGTGCTGACTTTTCGATTCACGAGAGGGTCGGCGGCATAAGCGCGGCCGACTTCAGGATCTCGACTGAGGTTAGCCGGATTTATTTCATTATCCAGCCGTAGCCGGGGAGCCATTCGCGCGCCGACTCGAGCAATCATCAGCTTATGCGCCGGCACCGGAACGGCGACTTCTATCAACGGAGCGGAGATGACCGCGGCTGAAAGTTCCCCGCCCCGTCGCGCCAGATACCTCAGTGCAATCAGCCCGCCCATGCTGTGCCCAATCAGGAAGAGCGGCGCTGATTGATTGCGCTCGCGAACCGACGCAATCATCTTTACAAGATCTTGATCGTATTCATCGAAGCTCTCAACGTGACCAGGCAATCCATCCGACAAACCGTGACCCCGTTGATCGTATGCAGTCACCGAATAGTTATGACTCGTAAGATGATCGGTCAGGGCGCCGTATCTGCCGCTGTGTTCGCCGAAGCCGTGCGCGATCAATATCTCGCCGCGCGCCTTCGCGACCTCGCTTCTCCTGAGATAGAGACGCAACCCGTCAGTCACCGTAACGGTTTCTTCGATGTACTTCATTGAGTTACCTCGGTGCAGAGCTCGCGATGAGATTGGTCCGCCTCGGCCAGTGATGTGATAATGCGCTGCTGCGGGGCTTTTGTCTACTTTGCGAGTCGTCCTCTGCGCCTCGGCGCCCTCTGCGGTTGTCTTAATCAGTTCTGGGAATAAACCGCAGAGGGCGCCGAGGACGCAGGCGAGCAATCCGAACGCGAACGGATCGCGTAATTGAAGTTTGAAGTCATAGAACCTTCAAGGCTACTTCACGCTCTAAGGTCGTAATCTGGAGAGACAAATGAACGGTTTTCTTGGAACGGGCGCTACCTTTCGCGCGGATCTGAACCTTGTGGTTCAAATCTCAATGGGACTGGCCTTGCTTGTCGGCATGGCGCTCGCAAGACGAAAGAACTTTCGCGCGCACAAGTATGTTCAGTCATCGGTGATGATATTGAACCTGCTGATGATCTTTCTGATCATGGCTCCTTCGTTTCACAAACAAGTGCAGCCCCAGGTGCCGGGCGGTCTGAGGGAGGCTTACTACCTGATACCTTACGTGCACGCCACGCTGGGCACGATTGCCGAGGTGCTGGGTCTATACATAGTGCTGGTGGCCGCGACGAAGATCCTGCCTCGCAAGCTTCGCTTCAAGCGATATAAACCGTGGATGCGAACGGAACTCGCGCTTTGGTGGATCGTAGTGCTGATCGGCGTCTCTACTTATTACGTTTGGTACGTCGCGTCGAACCCCAAGACTCCCAGCGCGAAGCCCGCGGCAGCCGCCGCAACATCCGCCGCACCCGAAAGAGTCCCGGTCAAGATCACCAACTTTCAGTTTGAACCAAAAGAGCTGACCATTAAGGCGGGCACGATAGTCGAGTGGACAGACGAGCGGGGCCGCCATACGGTTGAGGCAGACGATGGATCTTTCGTTTCCGACACGCTGACGGCGGATGGGAAGTTCGAACACAAATTCGACACGCCGGGCGTTTACCCTTACTACTGCAGTTTTCACGGCGAGAAACACGGCAAAGATATGGCAGGAGTAATAACAGTTACTCCTCGCGATCAATGACTCAAACCATAGTGAAGGAGAATAACCATGCGGAGACTTATGATTATCTGCTCGATTTCGATATTGCTGATGGCGGCAGCGGTTTCGTCCGCGATGCGCCCGGGCGTCAGCGGCCGATCCGGCGCCACAGCCGCTCCAGTTGCTGAGAAGGCAACGGTCAAGGTCAGCAGCTTCCAGTTCACGCCTAAGGTGCTAACGGTTGCGCCGGGCACCACCGTCGAGTGGGTGAACGAGGCCGGCCGGCATTCGGTTGAAGCGGATGACGGATCTTTCAAATCCGGCGTCTTGAAACAGGGAGACAAGTTCGAACATAAGTTCGATAAGGCGGGGACGTACGCTTATCACTGTGAGTTCCACGGCGAAAAAGGCGGGAAAGATATGGCGGGCAAGATCATCGTGCGCGGCGTTGCGAAGAAGTAATTGGTCTCAAGAGTAAGTTCAGGACGAGCGTTCAGAGCAAGCGTTCGAAGCGGGCGTTCAGCGTACCGACTTTAGTCGGGCAGTGCCTCGTAAGACCGAAGTATCGAAGATCCATTTCACTGCCCGACTAAAGTCGGTACGCTGAACGCCCGCTTTGAACGCTTACTCTGAACGCGCGCTGCAAGCCGCTTCCGTGCTCACGCGACTCTCGTGTAAGCTGTCGCAACCGTGAAGACAACCGCAGAAGTAGTCATAATCGGCGGCGGCTGCATGGGCGTCAGCACTGCTTATTACCTTTCCCGCATTGGGATTCGCGACGTCGTCCTTGTAGAACGAGAACCGATGCTCGGCATGGGTTCGACCGGCCGCAACGCGGGCGGCGTTCGACATCAGTTTTCAAACGACTCAAACGTCCGGCTCTCGATTGAATCGATTCAATTGTTCGAACGGTTCGCCGAAGAAATCGGCTACGAAATCGACTTTCATCAGGACGGCTACCTCTTCCTTCTTTCCGACGAACCACACCTGAGCGATTTCCTGCGAAGCATTGAAATGCAGAAACGGCTCGGCATCGATGTTGAGCTGCTCACGCCGGAAGGCGCGCAGAGGATGGCGCCCGGACTTGAAGTCGACGGAATCATCGCCGCGACGTTCTGCGCTCGAGACGGCATAGCCGACCCAAACGGCGTGACGATGGGCTTCGCAAAAGCAGCGCAAGCCGCGGGCGTCGAGATCGATCGAGAAGCAGAAGTAACCGGGATCACCACTGTTGCCGGTCGCGTAACATCGGTTCAAACAACGCGAGGCTCGATATCAACTCCCAACGTAGTCAACGCGGCAGGGCCCTATGCGCGCAGGATCGCGCAAATGGCTGGGCTCGATCTTCCCGTGCATCCTCAGCGACGCCACATCTTCATAACCGAACCAATTCTGAAGAAGGTCCCGGCTTCTCACATTATGGTCATCGATTTCAAAAGTACGTTCTACTTTCACCGTGAAGGAGCCGGCATCTTGTTTGGGATGTCAGATCCCGACGAGCCAATGAGTTTCAACACCACGGTGAGCTGGGAGTTTCTCGAGGAGGTCACACGAGTTGCGGTCAAGCGGCTGCCGGCGCTGGCTGACGCGGGCATCGCGCACGCGTGGGCTGGGCTTTATGAGATGACGCCGGATGCGATGCCGATTATCGGGCCGGTTACCGATGTCAAAGGTTTGTTTGTGATAGGCGGATTCAGCGGACACGGCTTTCAACATTGCCCGGCGGCGGGCAGAATTCTGGCTGAGATGATCGCGCACGGCAAGGCTCGAGACTTTGACACCATGCCGTTCTCATTTGATCGCTTCTCACAAAGCCGGACAGAACGCGAAGCGAACGTAGTGTGAACAAAAGCGTGGTATGAACAAACATGTAGGGGCGGCCCTCCGTGGCCGCCCCTGTTGAGTCCGAAGAGACGCGCAAAGAGGGCGGAACCACGGGGGCGGCCACAGAGGGGCGGCCACGGAGGCCCGCCCCTACATGGCGAATTCCGCGGCTAAAGGCGACCTGCGTATGGCGAACATTTACGGAGTGCTGCCGGTTCTCGAAGCCCTGCGTGCCGGTGCGCGGCGAATTGATCGAATCATCATTGCCGAAGGCGCTCGCGATGCAAGACTACGCGAGGTGATTGAAGCCGCGCGCGCTGCTCGCGTGCCTGTTCGTCGAGATGCTCGAGTCGCGCTGGACCGCCTGACGCATAATGCGAATCACCAGGGAGTGATCGCTGTTACATCCGCGGCGACTTATTCAGATGCTGAAGACCTGCTCGACGGGATTTCGCCGGCCACGATTTTCATTCTGCTCGATGGTGTCGAGGACCCTCACAATCTCGGAGCGATCGTTCGAACCGCGGAATGCGGCGGCGCCAGCGCGGTGATCGTTCCAGAACGCCGAGCGGCTCAGATTACCGAAGCGGTGGCGAAGACTTCGGCAGGCGCCGTCGAGCACCTGCCGGTTGCTCGAGTGACAAATCTCGCTTCCTTTATCGAGGAACTAAAGAAGCACAATGTGTGGGTTGTCGGTGTCGAAGGTTCGGCTGCGATGGCTTACACCGAGTTCAACTATTCCGGCGCGAGTGCGTTGGTTTTTGGCGGCGAAGGTCACGGATTGCATCGTCTCGTGCGCGAGCGCTGCGACGCAGTCGTGTCCATACCGATGCACGGCAAGGTCACTTCGCTAAACGTATCGGTAGCTGTGGGCGTCGTTTTGTTTGAAGCTCTTCGGCAGCGCAAGGGGTAGGTTGTCCCAGTCTGCGGGGTGTTGGCGTTCAAGCGAAATGTTCTTTGTGAGACGACAACGTTCGTAGTCCGGCATTTGGAGTGCGGCGGCAAGGTACTCCGCGACGCCGCTTTGGCTTGTGATTGAATCGATTGCGAGTGAAAGCGGCGTCGCGGAGTACCTTGCCGCCGCACTCCAAATGATGGACGACGAACTACGATACGTGCCAATCAAATCTTGACCACCAGCTTGCCCTGATTGGAACCGTCGAACAGCTTGTTCACCGCTTGCGGCGTTTGTTCCAATCCTTCGACGACATCAACGCGGTACTTGATCTTCCCTTCCATCAACCAACGCCCAAGCTGAGTCATCGCTTCCTCGGCGCGGCTCATGTAATCCGAAACCAGAAACCCCTGCATACGCGCGCGCCTTATGATCAACATCGCCAGGTTGGAAGGTCCCGCGGGCCGCTCCGTCGCGTTGTATTGCGAGATCATTCCACATAACGGGATGCGCGCGCCCAGGTTGATTTGCGCAAGCACCGCATCCAGGATCTCACCGCCCACGTTGTCGAAATAGATGTCGACGCCTTTTGGACAGGCGCGCTTCAAGGCTTCGCTCACGTTCTCTGTTTTGTAATTGATCGCAGCATCGAATCCGAGTTCTTCAGTGAGCCACTTGCACTTCTCATCCGTGCCTGCGATGCCGACGACGTAACAGCCTTTGATTTTTCCTATCTGACCGACCAGTGAGCCAACGGCGCCGGCGGCGCCCGATACAACTATAGTCTCGCCCTCTTTCGGCATGCCGACGTCAAGAAGGCCGTAGTAAGCAGTCAATCCAATGTGCCCGAATAATCCCAGGTAAGCGGTCAGGGGCAGCCCCGGAATGACCGGCAGCTTCGAAACGCCCGTGCCGTCGCTGACCGCATACTCCTGCCAGCCGAACAATCCTGAAACAAGGTCACCGGTTTTGAACTTTGGATTACGCGATTCCTCAACCAGTCCAATTGCTCCCCCTCGCATGACATCGCCCAACTTGACCGCGGGCAGGTAGGTATCCGTCGCATTCGCCCAGCCGCGATTCGTCGGATCGAGCGAGATATATTGGCTATGAACGAGGACTTCGCCTTCATTCAAGGCCGGGACAGGTTCTTCAGTCCACTTAAAATCGCTGTCTTTGAAAGTGCCCACGGGTCTTGCCGCGAGTCTCCATTGTCGATTCATTTTCTCCGTCATTGTAGTCTCCATTTTTGATTCCCTGAGAGCGTTGGATAATAGCAGACACGCATCTTCTCTAGCCAATAAGCCTCGCGATTCGTGCAGGCCGAGAGTGTAATTAGAATGGGACTTGGTTCACGGAACTTCGAAGCGGCGATCGAGCGTTCCGCTCGGCAACCCCGTAGGGGTGCGATGTTTATAGTAAAGACCGCACGCGGACTTCCGAGCTCCGTTAGGAGCGGGATAAACCTTTAGCGCGCAGGACATTCCACCCCTACGGGGTTGGCAACGTAGCGATGTCGACACTATAAACATTCTACCGCTACGGGGTTCTAAGAAATTCTCCAGAGCTTCCATCAACGATGAGCCCTGTCTGACATAAGTCCCATTCTTAAACCTCGCTTACACTGGCGCGGTAGGCCCGCTTCACGGACAATGGACGCTCGCCGCGTTGGGCGGTTCTCGTATGCGACCTCAATTTAATGGCCTCTGGCGTCATCGCGATTTCACGAAGCTCTGGGCTGGGCAAACTGTCTCGCTGTTCGGCTCGATGCTCACGTTGATCGCGCTGCCGCTGACTGCGCTGCTGACCCTCAACTCCAGCCCGCTCGAGCAGGGATTCCTGCAAGCAGTGCAAGCGGGCCCGGTGCTTGTTACCGGACTGTTCGCCGGTGTTTGGGTCGACAGGCTTCGACGCAGGCCGGTAATGATCGTCGCAGATCTGGCGCGCGCCGCGCTGCTCTTAACGATCCCCGCAACGGCGTTCGCAGGCAGGTTGACGATGGTTCAGATGTACGTCGTGGCCGCGACAGTCGCAATCTTCACCGCGCTCTTCGATGCAGCATACCCGGCTTACCTGCCGACGCTGGTTGGGCGAGCCAATCTCGTAGAAGGAAACGCGAAACTGTCCGCTACCTCATCCGTAGCCGAGATGGGAGGGTTTGCGGCGGCCGGGGCTCTCGTACAATTTCTGAGCGGGCCGCTGGCGATACTCGTGGACGCCCTGACGTTTGTGGTGTCGGCGCTAACGCTCGGATGGATACAAACACCAGAGCCTCAACCAATTTCGAAAAGCCTTCGCAAGAGCGCCGTGCAAGAGGCGGTAGAGGGAATCAGCGTCGTGTGGCACGATCCGACCTTGCGAGCGCTGATCGCGTGCTCGACTACTTTCCGGCTTGCGGGTGGAGTCTTTGCGTCGATGTACATGCTCTTCGCGGTGCGCGATCTCGGCCTCTCGCCCGCTGCAGCGGGAGTGATCGCGGGCTGCGGAGGCTTCGGCTCGTTGATCGGCTCGATGCTCGCGCGGCCGGCGCTCCGCAGGCTGGGTGTCAAACCAACCCTCGTATTAGGTTTCGCGTTGGGCGGCGCGTTTCAATGTCTCGTGCCGCTTGCTCACGGTACGATTCTGCAAGCCGCTCTCTTCCTGCTCACTGCTCAAATACTTGGGGACGGGTTGCTGACGATGGCGTTTGTCAACGACACCAGCCTGCGGCAGGCGCTTGTGCCGGACCGGTTGCTTGGACGTGTGAGCGCGACTGCGAACGTCTTTGGCGTAGTCGCAATGCCAGTGGGAGCACTCGCGGGCGGGATCATTGGCCAACTAGCCAGCCCACGCGCGGCGCTTGCAGGAGCGGCGTTGACCTTCACGCTCGCCTCGTTGTGGGTGATCGCCGCGCCGATTCGCAGTTCGGATGATGACGTTACAAGCGAGCGTTCAGAGTACCGACTTTAGTCGGGTAGTACTCTGCGCGCCCACAGTACTCGACTAACCAAAACAAAATGCCCGACTAAAGTCGGTACTCTGAACGCCCGGTGACGCTCGTCGAGTCCGCTCCGTGGCTTGCGAACCGTCGCGTGGCTGACGGATTATTGGCGGGTCTGAATTGGCATAGAGGTTGTCTTATGTTCTGTCCACAATGCGGAGCTTCTGATCAGCATTCAAAATCGTATTGCAGACGCTGCGGTGAATGGCTCGCGGAATCTTCAACCAAGCCCGAGCAGCGGATGAAAGTGATGATGGTCTTCAACGGATTGAACTCCGTAATGGCGCTCTTATCCGCGATAATCCTCTACGCAACCTATCTGGGCACACCTGAAGCAAAGTGGTCGGTCTACCTTGCCGCCGCCTGCTGTTCTGTGATTGCGGTTCATCAGGCAATCAGTTTTGGCTTTGCCCTCGACTTAAGGCTCAGGTCAGGGCGTATCAGAAAAGAAGTGGCCTCAGATCCGACAGGTCAGATCGAGCGTCGCGATACACGTCAGATCCTAAACCTGCCAAGCGTGACCGAAAACACAACCGAGATACTTGAAGAGGCGCCGCGTCACAGTGCCATTAGAAAACCGCGGGGTTGAACTCTCGCTACAATTAATTCATGAACACGAAACGATTGTATTTGGTGCTTTCCGTTCTGGGTTTTGTCGTGCCTTATTACTTCTTGTGGCGATTTGTTTCGGACCACGGCTTCCGGCTTTCGGTTTTAGTTAATCAAGTGTTCGGCAATCCAGTGACTGCTTTTTTCGCAGCCGACGTGATCGTCTCTTCTCTGGTACTGTGGATTTTTATGTTCCGGGAGATACGCAAGAGATCGATCAACCTTTGGTGGGTTTGTATCATCGCTAACCTGGCGGTTGGCGTGTCGCTCGCGTTACCGTTGTTTCTGTTGTTACGAGAGATTCAAATCGAGAGAGAAGCACCGTAGAAGGAGGATTTGGAATGGCTACGAATCAACCGGAGAACGCCCAGCGGATAACCATTTATTTGTACTACGAAGATGTTGCCGGCGCCCTCGACTGGTTGTCGCGGGCTTTTGGCTTTCACGAGCAAAACCGTATGTCCGGCCCTGATGGAAGCGTCGCTCATGCTGGTATGACCCTTGGCGACGCAGTGATTATGATGGGAGACCCCGGGCCCGATTATCAGAATCCCAAACGGCTTGGTCACGTAACTCAAAGCCTATACGTGATTGTTGACGACGTTGACAAACATTACGAACAGGCGAAGCAAGCGGGCGCGAAGATAATCGAGGAACCGAAGGACCAATTCTACGGGGACCGCCGCTACGGGGCCGAAGATATTGAAGGCCATCACTGGTACTTTGCTCAGCATTTGAGCGGCGGCGCACCCGAAGAAATGAAGCAGACCGCGTAGCACGCCGAAACACAGGGAAAGCTTGTGACTCAGCGGCTCTTGCTCCTATATTTTGAACACTCTCCCTGTCCGACAAACTTCAGTTTGTCGAAATAGTCGAACACAACGACAAACTGTGAAGTTTGTCGGACATTCAAATCAAGGCGGCGCTCAACCATGCTCCTAATGCTAAAGGACCTGATTCTGCACAAGGGGTATGCGAATGCCTCTTTGATACGAGCCATTCGTCAGCACGAACCAGCCGCTCAAGACCTGGAGCTGAAGAATCTCTTGCACCATATCGTTGTGGCGAATCGATTCTGGTTGATGTTGAGCCTGGGGCTTCCATTCGACGTCGAAAAGGAATCACGGGTTCCGGATTCGCTCGAAGCGATCGCGAACCAGTTTCGAGACACACACGCGCAAGAGCTGAAATGGTTATCTCAAGTCGACGAGCATGAGATGGCGCGTCAAGTGGAGACATCCTTCGTCCCTGGCCGCAGTTACTCGGTGGCCGAAGCAATGATGCAGGTCTGCTTGCACAGCCAGGGTCACCGGGCGCAAGGCGCAACCAGACTCCGGTCGTTGGGTGGCACGCCTCCAACTCTCGATTTCATCTTGTGGTTGAAAGAACGCCCAGCTCCTGAATGGGAATAGGCCGGTAGTATGAATCGTCGAAGTACGATATGGGCGAGTCCATACCGGGTTCGTTACGGTGCTTCCTTCGCCGGTAGAGGATCGCTGGTTGATCCTGCGCCCATAGGCTCCTCCAGACCCGCTTTCGGTACGTCGATGGGGCGATCAGGAATCATGCGGCGGGGCTCGCTCATTCGTACCGCTGCTGTCGCGGCCATTTTGTGCCTGACATTCGCACCACGTGCTCCCGTGGTTGGGGCGCAGCAGCTTTCCATCCACCATTACGATGTCTCTGATGGTCTGGCTCACAGTCACGTCGCGGCGATGCATCAGGACGCGAAGGGGTACTTCTGGCTCGCAACCTGGGAAGGTCTGAGCCGGTTTGATGGCTACCGGTTCACCAACTATGGGCAGCGCGACGGCCTGGGCGATCCGATCATCAACGACATAACCGAAGACCGGCAAGGCCGTCTCTGGGTCGCAACGAACGGCGCCGGCGTAGCGCGCCTGATAGATGAATCGCTAACGCCTTATGTTCAAGGCAAGCCTTCAGCTAATGCGCGGCCGAAGTTCGTCAGTTTCCGAGTAAGCGATTCGGCAGTTTCGAATCGCGTTAATGCGCTGCTGTTTGATTTCCAGAACAATCTCTGGTGCGTTACTGACGGTGGGCTCTATCGCGCCTCAACTGGACACGACGACGCGCTCGAGTTCGAGGTCATCTTACGTCGTAAAACCGAGACCAGGATGGCGGCATTCGCCGACAGTCACGGGCGTTTGTGGTTCGGGATCGAGAATGAGCTGATCGAAATCGTCAATGGTCAGATTGTGATTTATGGCCGCGACGATGGAGTTGGCGGCGACAAGGTCGAGAGCATCGTTGAGGATCGTCAGGGAAGACTGCTCGTAGCCAATCAACGTGAGCTGTTCACGTTTGTCGAGCCTGCAGAGATCAAAGATCGCGGACAATGGCGCAAATGCCCCCTAACCCTTAAGCCCGATCAAGGTGTTACCGCGATGCTGGTCGATTCCGGCGGGGCGCTGTGGATCGCCACCTGGAACGGTCTCATCAAGTATCAGCAGGGAAAGCAAACCCTCTATACGAGCGCTCAGGGTTTGAGCGATAACTCAATCACGCCCCTGGCCGAGGATCGCGACGGCAATCTGTGGATCGGCACTAACGGAGGCGGGGTGTGCAAACTCTCAAGCGAGTTGATTGTCAGCTTCACGAAAACTGAAGGTCTGCCGAACCAGAACGTTCGAAAAGTGATTGAAGATCCGTCGGGCCATATTTACGCGAGCGTTGAGAATGGCGGGCTGATCAAGATCGTTGAAGGGAAAGCCGTAGCCATCCCGGAATCTCAGGCGGCGCCTTTCACGGATATCAACGAGCGCATCCTCCAGGATCAACGCGGAGATTGGTGGATCGGAACGCACGCGGGTCTGTTTCTTTTTCAAGGGCCTGAGTTGCAATTGCGCCGCGGCCACAAGTTCACCCCCGCTGACGGCATTCCGGCTGCCTCGATCATGGAGATCTATCAAGATCAAACCGGAAAGGTATGGGTCTACCCGGATAACCAGGGACTCTATTACGTGGATCGGGCCCGAAAAGGGCCGCTCACGTTCAAACACTTTTTATCAAGCGACGTTGCGCCAGTCGGCGGCGTGCATCAGATCATCGGCGACCGCTCGGGAGACCTCTGGCTTGCGGCGCACGAGCAACTTGGAAAAACGATAGGCGGTAAGGTCGTAATCCTTGAGCCGACTGAAGGGCTGCCGGAAACCAGGCCCCGTGCCTTCTTCCTGGATAGCCGGGCGTGGCTTTGGATCGGACTGCGTTACAAAGGCGTCTCGGTCACCAAAGATCCAACTGGCGTGACCCCGAAGTTCATCAACTACTCGACCGCGAATGGACTGGCAAGCGACTCGGTCTGGGCAATCACCGAAGACGATTTCGGACGAATGTATTTTGGCACCGGCAAGGGGCTGGATCAGCTTGATCTTGAGTCCGGACGGATCCGCCACTTAAATACCGACGACGGCCTCGCCAGTGACATAATCAACTACTTGCTTACGGATCGTGAAGGTAATATCTGGGTTGGCACTACTCTCGGACTCTCCAGGTTCAACCCGCGCCTGGAGCGCAAAGTGGATCAGCCCGCTCCAACTTATCTAAGCCGGGTGCAGGTCGCTGGTGAAGATGTATCGCTGCCGGAGACTGGAGCTCTGCGTTTGCCGGACGTCGAGCTTTCAGCCTCGCGCAACAACCTGTTGATAGAATATGTCGCGCTCTGTTTCGAGGGAGAGAACAGATTGCGTTACCAATTCAGGCTCGAAGGCGTGGACGCAGACTGGAGCGCTCCGGCGGATACACGATCAATCAATTACGCTCATCTTGCGGCCGGTTCCTATCAATTCCTGGTGCGGTCGATCAATCAAGAGGGGAGCATCAGTGAACCCGCAACATTCCGGTTCCGCATATTGCCGCCGATTTGGCTGCGATGGTGGTTTCTGACCTTGGCCGTCATGTTTGTCGGGCTGGCGATATATGCCGCGCACCGAAGCCGCGTCGCCCGTCTGATCGAGCTCGAGCGAGTGCGAACTCGTCTCGCGTCGGATCTACATGACGACATCGGCGCCAATCTGTCATTGATAGCGATGCTGAGCGAGGTAGCGCGTGGGAATCTGAAGGGCGACGATCAACGAATGAAGGAATGGTTCTCGACCATTGCCACCACTTCACGCGACACCGTTGATGCGATGAGCGATATCGTCTGGGCTGTGAATCCCAGGAGAGATCATCTACGCGATCTCACTCAACGAATGCGCCGTTTTGCAGAAGACCTTTTGACCGCGCGCGGGATCGACCTCGACTTTCGGGCGCCGGACACGAGCCGCGACGTGAAGCTTGGGGCAGACGTTCGACGCGAGGTCTTCCTGATTTTGAAAGAGGCGGTCAACAACATCGTTAGCCACTCGATGTGTACGCTTGCTGTCATTGATCTGCGACTCGAGCATCCCTGGCTTGTCATGCAAGTTGGTGACAACGGATGCGGATTCGACTCGAACGGAGACAGCGAAGGAAACGGACTTGCAAGCATGCGCCTCCGCGCGAGGAGGCTTGGCGGAAGTCTCGATCTGAGTTCCGCGAATGGAAACGGAACCAACCTGACTCTGAGGGTTCCGCTGGAGCGCGGCCGCGAGCCAAGGTCTCGGGTCTTGCGCGATGGCTAGGAGATTACCTGGATTCTACAGGGCCCGGTCGAGCTATGCTGAGCGGTTAAGGACGACCGACGAGAAGTCTAATGAGCCACGACGAAGGAAACAGGGCCAGCGAACCAACTAGCGGCGCGAGCAACCCCGCAATAAAGGTCGCGATAGTCGAAGACCACCATAAATTCCGCGAGTGCCTTGAGTTCCTGCTCAACAACACGCCAGGTTATCGATGTGTAGGCAGTTTTCGCTCGATGGAAGAAGCGCTCGACAAGATCAAGTTTGATCTGCCGGACGTCGCGCTGATAGACATCGGGCTTCCGGGAATGTCGGGAGTCGAGGGCGTCAGGATTTTGAAGGGGCGTTATCCTTCCCTGCTGATGTTGATCAACACGGTTTACGATGACGATGAGCGAATCTTCAAGGCGTTGTGTGCAGGCGCGTCAGGTTATCTCTTAAAAAAGACTCCGCCTGCGCGATTGCTGGAATGCCTTCATGAAGCGATTGCCGGCGGTGCGCCGATGTCGCCCGAAGTAGCGCGCCGAGTGCTGACGCTGTTCCGGGAGATTAGCCCTCCCGACGATGTAGACTATCGACTCACCCCGCACGAGCTGCGGCTGCTGAAGTTGCTCGTGGAAGGACACAGCTACAAGACCGCGGCCGCGAAACTGAATGTCACCGCCAAGACAGTTTCATTTCATCTGCAAAAAATCTACGAGAAACTGCAAGTGCATTCCAAGTCCGAAGCCGTCGCCAAGGCGCTTCGCAATCGATTGGTCTAACACTTCCCTTTTTGGAGTGCGGCGCGGTCTGTGCGTACGCGCCGCTTTGGCTCTTGGTGGCGATTCAAAGCAGCCAAAGCGGCGCGTACGCACAGACCGCGCCGCACTCCAAATATGTTCGTCACTCGGCCTGAGGTCGTTGTCATGCGTTCGTGAATACCAACACAACTTGAGGACACTACGGTCTTTCGCCGTGCTAGGTAGATGCCCGGTGACATCCCTCTACAGTATCGCGTATTTCTTTTGAGACGATGTGTAGCGCATCGATTGGTCAGGATGTGACGATGATGAAAACCGGTCAAGCAGCGCCCACTCTCTGGAAACAAGATCGAAGGCCTCTGCTTGGGACCAGACACTTCACGGAAGGCTGCGCAACACCAGGCAAATACCCGGTGACAACAGTCTAATGAAGGCCTATATCGTATGAGGCGAACAGCGCTCAATAGATAGATTGTAGAGTAGTCAGTTAGTAGTCAGTTGTGTTGGGTGACAGCCGAACGGAAACGATTATGCGTAATACACAAACGGACTCAGTGACAAACACTTGGCGATGAAGGAGCGAACAATATGCCGATATCTGAATACATTCTCCTGACCTTGCTTGCGGCGGGCGGAGTTTCTTTGCCTGACGGCACAGTGGCCGCGGCCACGCTGGGAGCTGATGCCATGGTTCAGCCAAACGGAGGCGCATTATCGAGTTTGGCGCCCAGGCAGGATAAGAAAGACGACACACATCTCAAGGTCTTTTCGAAGACCAAGGTCAGACGTCACCGCTCCGGCAAGGTCCGTCATCGTACAGTCAAACAACCACATACTCCGAAGAAGGATGGTTGATCACTAATGTAGAGCTAACATCGAATCACTGCAGAGGAGGCAAAGTATGCCGATATCTGAATACATTCTTCTGACATTGCTGGCAGCAGGCGGAGTTGCTCTGCCTGACGGGAGCCCAACCGCGGCGGCTCCGCTTGGAGCTGATGCCATCGTCCAGCCGAACGGGGGCGCTTCGTCGAGCGCGAGTATTGGCCAGCAAACACCGAAGAAAGAAACCAGCCGCTTAAAGCGCCTTAGCAAGACGCGGCACGGACGCAAAGGCAAAACCGCTCAACACCGAATCAAACCAGATGCGCCCAAGAAAGATGGCGGAAAAAGATCCGGTAATCTGTGATCCCAGGAGAATGTCTGTGATCCCAGGAGAATGATGGACCAGGATAGCATCAACGAGTCGCTGCCGCCTTTGTTCGCTGGATGGATAGCTGAGGTTCTGGGGGGACCCATTCCGAGAGAGAGTCGTGCAACGTGCGATGATTGCGCGATGTGCGCACACGGCGAAGAGCAGCAGGGGCCGCAGGCAGAGTTCTTCGATCCGGTCATCAAGTGCTGTAGCTACGTCCCTGTGCTTCATAATTTTCTGGTGGGACGAATCCTCGCGGACGACGACCCGGCCGCTGAGGCTGGCCGGAGTTCTGTCAAGAACAGAATTAAGGACGGCGTCGCAGTCACACCGTTAGGGCTCGGACATCCGCCGGTATTCTCTCTGCTTTACGCCAATAGTAATAACGCGTTTGGTCGCAGCCGAAACCTGCGCTGCCCACACTACCTCGAAGACACCGGACGGTGCGGCGTTTGGCGGCATCGCGAATCGACTTGCGCGACATGGTTTTGCAAGCACGTCAGGGGTTCGGTCGGTTACGCTTTCTGGCGACAGTCGCTTCATCAATTGTTGATGAGCGTGGAAAACGATCTCGCCCGTTGGGCTTTGTTAGAGCTTGCCCTCGATGACGAAGCCTTGAGGCGGCTTCTGGCAGGTGAGTCAAAGCCCCAGTCCGATTCGATCACAGGCGAGGCAATCGACAACCGAGTTGACCGCGAGAGTTATGGCAGACTCTGGGGCAACTGGCTTGGTCGCGAAGGCGAGTTCTTTATCGAATGCGCGAAGCTGGTTAACCCGCTCTCGTGGAGTGATGTGCTTTCGATTACCGGACCCGAAGTGCGAGCGTGGGCCCGGCTGACCCAGGACGCCTATCGTGACCTGACCTCGCAGGAAATACCCCATACCCTCAAGGCCGGTCTCATGCATTTGGTGCGAATCACACGCGATGTCGCTCGCGTTAGCACCTATAGCGCTTTCGATCCGGTTGATATTCCCAGCTCGGTGATGGAATCGTTGCACTACTTCGACGGCCGCCCGGCTGGCGACTCCCTTGCGTCAATTGCCGCGGAAAAGGGTATCAGGTTGGATCCCTCGCTGGTGCGAAAGATGGTGGATTTTGGACTGCTGGTTCCGCCCGACGATTCGGGCGAAGCACTGCCGTGAATGAGTTTTAGTATTCGACATCACAGCCTAACAAGCGCGGTTACCGCGGCGTTATTGTTCTGCGGCTTGTGCCACGCGCAGAGCACGTCGCCCGATTTTCGCGGCATTTACGTTTACAGCAGCAATGTCTCGACGATCTCAGCAAGCTACGCGAAGACCGTAACAAGGTCACTAAGCGTACCGGGAGTTGATGGGCTCGTGTTGGTGATCGGCTGGAATTCGATCGAGCCCGCGATGGGCCAGTATCAGTGGGCGACGCTGGATCAGTGGATGAACCTGGCGATTTCGTCGGGCAAGAGAATTAATCTGACGTTGGTCGCCGGAGTCGATACCCCGTCCTGGTTGTTCACGCCCGCGCCGAGCGGCGCAGGAGCAACGCCATTGAACTTCACGGTCTCGCCGCACGGCGGCGCTACGGGTATCTGTGATTCGGAGACTGTGGCTGCACCCTGGGACCTCGCGTTCTTGAGCCGCTGGGATTCAATCATTGCTGCACTGGCTGCTCATCTTAAGAGCGCCGGAACCTACAACGCCGTTACGCTGCTGCGACTGACCGGAATAAACCGCACCACGGACGAAATGCGGCTGCCTGCTGAGACGCCGCAAAGCACAGGGCTTGCGTGCGTCAGCAACGCTATCACGATCTGGCAACAGGCGGGATATCGGCCTTCATTACTTCTACAGGGATGGGACAGTATCACCACTTCTTTCCAAAGGAGCTTTCCGGATAAGGCTTACAGCGTTGCGATCATTCCGCAGAATCCGTTTCCTCGAATCGCCGAGGACGGTTCGATCATTCAGGGCACAGTTCCGGATCAGAACGCGCCCCTGCTATCGTTAGCCGCTCAAAAATTCGCCGGAAGACTGGTCGTACAATTCAACTTCCTGATGCCAGGCGAAGCGGCGTCGCCGGCAGTGATTCAGACGGCGCAACAGCTCGGAACGCTGGCGGCCTTTCAAACCAATAACTATTTTGGATCTACAGGGCAGGGCGCCGCTTGTTCCGAGCCGGTGACAAATCCCACACCGTGCACCGCCACAACTTACTTGACTCTCCTGCAAACCGGCATTTACCCACTTGGCCAGAGCGACCCTCTCCGAGCGCAATACATCGAGGTTTTCCCGGCGAACACAAATGCGTTCCCCGGCGATATCCAACAGGCACATTTTGAATTGGCGCCTGACACTCTGACGCTTGAGGTAGCCAGGCAAAAGACGAACGGCAAGTTGATCGTCTATGTGACCAGTAACAACCCCAACGCAACGCTAGGCGCGGTCGCCTCCCCGGTTGCCGGAGATCAGCAACCAATCTTTCTCGGTGATTTAGCCAAAACCGATCCCAACGGAAATGAGTTCTTCGTTACCAGGAAGGGACTTCCTCCTATCGGGTTCGTGCTAATCACATCAGCTACGGGGGGCTCTCTGACGGCTCAAGTGAAGAATCACTAATATCAACGCGAATACTGAGTGGGGATGAACCGCCGGCGCCCCTCACAAGTCTGATGCCGCGAGAGCCAGCGAGCCACTCTGATCGCACGCCCGCTTTCAAAGTTGCGTCCCTTCCCTCTAAACTAGCCCTCAGCGTTTTACTATTTCGATTGATTCGATTCTCAAAACGAGGAGGTATTGTGTGAGTCATGAAGTGCTCATCTCGCTGCTCACCTTTGGCGGAACTTTCCTGCTCGTCGTCACCGGCCTTTTGAACTTCTCTGTCTTCGTGAGGCAACTGCGCGCTGCAAGAGAGCAGCTCGAAACCGCGCGGAGGCAACTTGAAAGCGCCAGGCAACAACCTGAACTTGAGTTAGTGCAACGGGCGATGGATCAAACCTCCGATCATCTGAGCATTCTCGTCGAGAGGCCGTACCTGCGCCCTTACTTTTACGACAACAAGGCCTGGACAGCAGGAGACACCGCAAGTCTCGATGAAGTGAAAACGATGGCGGAACTGCTTCTAAATAATTTCGCATCGGCGATCATTCACTCGGCGGCGTTTCCACAGTATCCCGTTCGCAGCGTCGAGCAAACAATTCGATATCACTTGCGAAAGAGCCCGGCACTTCGCGATTTTCTTGTGGAAGGCTTCGAGCGTTTCCAGCTTGCCGGATTAGTGTTGCTTTGCCTCAAGAATGACACGAGACAAGAAACGGAAAAGGATTTGCGGGCCCTGATTGCCGCCGCGACGAATGACGAGCGAGAACGAAGTCGTAGAGAGGCTCTTCTGCGCCACTTGCAATCAACCGACAAAGTCGACGCCCTCGAGCTGGCAAAGTACAGCTTGGACACGTCATACGGTGTCGACTAGACTGACCGGGTGTGATTAAAAACTGGGACTTGGGTGGGACTTAGGTTACCCGGAACTCAGAGCGAGGAATGAGCGTTCCGCCCGGCAACCCAGTAGGGGTGCGATGTTTATAGTTACAGACGCCGACGTGGGCTCCTAGCTCCGTTAGGTGCGGCATAGAGTTGAGCGCAGGAACATTTCACCCCTACGGGGTTGGCGCCATATGGAGCTCGCCACTATAAACATTCTACCACTGCGGGGTTCCCTGGAATTCTCAGGACACTTCTTCCGGCGAAGAGTCGCGGGCGGTTCTCGACTCAAGTCCGCTCTTAATCACGCCCTAGACTGACCTGTCCGCCGGAGGTGCGAACTGTGACAAGAACTCGCGGCTTGCTGTTAATGACGATCTTAACTGTCGTGGCGCTCGCGCCTGTTCGAGCGTTTGGACACCAACCGCGCGATCCACAAAGCGAGCAACAGGCGGCGCAAGTCAACTCGACGAGTCAAGCCGCCCTCAGGGCAAGTTTCGACAGGGTCGTCGAATCCTTTCGCAAGATCATCGTCCTGCTTGACGACGAATCTAATCTCACCGAAGAAGTGCGAAGCCGATGCATCGATGTCGGAAGGCAGATCAATCACGAAAAGCAGCAACTCCTCGATGAACTGTCGCAGAGTCTCACGGATGATTTGCGCCGGGCAGCCGCCACCAGATTTCGAGAGAAGCCCGCAAGCGTGGATTCATTCATCTCCTACTTCAACAGCGGCGCGACTCTGCGAGACGTCGACCGTCTCGCGTTCGTAGATCTTGCCGACGAATTGCTCGCGGTCGTGTCTGAAGAGGAGCGGTCATCAGGCCTGGATAAGTCCGCGACTCACAGCGCGCTGCAAAAGATCAACGACGATCTGAAGTCGGTGCAGGCTGCTTATCAGAAAGAAGTCTCGCGCGTTTTCTCGAGCCTCGGCACTCGAGGCAAAGAGCAGAAGCGGGAGAAGTGGCAGGATTACGTCACCTTCCTGAAACGTCTGTTCAGCCGCGAGCAGGTTCTTGGCGAATACGGCCGCGCGAAGCCAGAGCAGCAGGACGAAACCTCGCGAGGCGCGCGGCACGACAGCAAGACTGAAATCTTCGGTTACGATTTGCCTGCGAAGAGCATCGTGCTCACGTTCGACGACGGCCCGCATCCGAGATACACCGATGAGATTCTCGCGATTCTGAAAAAGTACAACGCCCGGGCGTTCTTCTTCGACGTAGGGAAGAACCTTGGCGCGGTCAATCAAAACGACGTCAAACTGTCGGCGAACTCAAACGTTTCCAGGCGCGTGCTCGAAGCCGGCCACCTGCTCGCCAATCACAGCTACTCGCATCCGGATTTAACCAAACTGTCTCCGGCAGAACGGTCCAAAGAAATAGCCAACACCAGTTTGCTTCTGGAGAAACTCACCGGCGCTAAGACAACGCTCTTTCGTCCGCCTTACGGCGCAAAGAACGCGACCGTCCTCAAAGAAGTCGAAGCGCTCGGGATGAAATCGATATTGTGGACGTTGGATTCGATGGATTGGGCTGACCCTATTCCCGAGTCGGTCGCGCAACGCGTGTTAGCTCAGGTCAACGCCGCGAAGAAGGGCATCCTGTTGATGCACGACATTCATAAGCAAAGTGTCGTCGCATTGCCGCGCATCCTCGAAGAACTCAGCAAGCAGGGCTACAACTTTTTGATCCTTCAAGGCGATCAGTTTGTGCCGTCTAATCCTCCCGTGGTGGCGAGCACCGCGCGATCTGGCGGCGCAAATGCGACAAGCGCCGGGCACGCTGGCGCAGACAACCCGAAGAAGACTTATTACCGCGAGAGCTGGGCTGTCATCGTCGGTATCAACGATTACCAGAACTGGCCCAGGCTGCGTTATTGCGTCAATGACGCGGACTCGGTCGAGCAGATGCTTATCACTCAGTACGGATTCAAGAAGAGCAACATAATCAAACTGCTGAACAATGAAGCGACGCGCGAGCGGATCGTGTGGGCGTTAGGGGATCAGCTTGCGGATGCGAACAAGGTTAGCAAGGACGATCGCGTGTTTGTTTTCTTTGCGGGCCACGGCGCGACGCGAAGACTGCCCTCGGGCAAGGAGCTGGGCTACATTGTGCCGGTCGACGCCGAAGCCGAAGCCTCTCAGGCAAAGTCAATCAGCATGACGCAGCTCCAGGAATTCTGTGAGTTGATCCCCGCCAAGCACCTCTACTTCGTGATCGATTCCTGCTATAGCGGGCTCGCGCTTACCAGGGCCGGAAGCGCTTCTTCGAAGAATGCAAACTACTTGGAAGAGATCACAAAGCGAATGGCTCGACAGATACTCACCGCGGGTGGGGCCGACCAACAAGTCGCCGACAACGGACCGGGCGGACATTCGATCTTCACGTGGACGCTGCTGCAAGGATTGCAGGGACTCGCGGACACCGACGGCAATTCCGCGATCACCGCGTCGGAACTGGGGGCCTACATCAGTCCGATAGTCTCCTCGCTCTCTCATCAAACTCCTGCTTTTGGAAATTTGCTCGGCAGCGAAGGCGGCGAATTCGTGTTCGAGCTTCAGCAAGAATCGCTGACCGAAGCCAGCAAGCAACTCGACGAAGAGGCGATCAAACTCAACGACGAGCTTGAACGCATTCAGAAAGACATCGCCGCCAAACGCGAACGCAATTCGAGGCTGCGCGAAAAAGTCGAAGAAGAACGAAGGAAGCTCGAGGGCACGACGGGAACGCCCGTCAAGGAAGCACCGAAATCAAAAGCTGCGCAGGCGCAGGAGCACCACAACCTGGGACTCAAACTATATCGGGAGAAAAAGTACGACGAAGCGGTCATCGAGTTTGAACAAGCAGTGAAGCTCGACCCGAAGAATGCAACGATGTCCAACAACCTGGGCTTCACGTTGTACAAGTTTGAGAAGTACGAAGAGTCTGTTGTCTGGCTTCGCAAAGCGATCGAGATCGACCCACAGCGCGCGGTGGCTTATGCCAATTTGGCCGATGCTTATATGAAGCTCGGAAAGACCACGGAAGCGCGGCAGTACTATGAAAAGTACGCGGAGATGGCGCCCAATTCTCCAACCATCGACTACGTGCGTAAGAAGATAGAAGAGCTGAAGGGTAAGGAATAGGAGTCGCGTAACCGGTCCTGCTCTTCTTTGCGAGCTTTGCGGTCCTTTGCGTCTTTGCGTTGAAGAATTATTCACGGGGTTGGGAAGACGCAAAGGACCGCAAAGCTCGCAAACGCGTTCCCGTCTCATTGAAGATCCAGGAAACGTGCTCTCACTTCCGGTGACGGTACCATGCAAGCATTGAGCTTCCCGAACCATCGGTAGCGGCGTTTGGCGAACTGATCGTAAAGGTAATCACGAATACTTCGCGGAATGATATAGGCGGCGACGGCCAGGTTCCACACCCCGCCAAGGTATCTGGCAACCTGCAGCACCGCATCGGATCGCACGAACACTCTCCCCTTGCTTGCGTCAACGAGAGATTCCACGAACACCATGGAGTCTATGCCCTCCAGTTCCGGATGTAGAGCGAGTATTGATTTGCCATAATCGCTCTGCAGTGCGGCGAAGAGCATGGTCTTCTGCTTCTCAAAATGAAGAACGCGCTGAACAGCTTTGCTGCAGAAACCGCAAAGCCCGTCATAAAGCAACACAGGTTGAGAGGTGTTTGTCGTTGCAGTCACTAACGTTATGTCAGTCTCCTGTGACGGTTTTCCCAGGTATACTTCCATGCCTCGAGCATTAGTTCATTAGCGGTCTTAGCCTTCTTCTTGGTTTTGTTTGTTGGGTTGCGTCGGCGCGGGACCTTACCATTGTCTGTTGGCTTAGCGGATAGGGAGTCTCCACGAGCCCGTACTGTTTTGCCCCCGGTTGCTTGTCTGGCGTCGAGCACTTCCAAGTCGTCGGTGCGTTCACGCTGTCGCTTTGGTTTTGGCTTCGCGCTCACTTCGTGGTATTTCCTTCTCAACTTCGTGTATTTCTATTGAAGCATGGTTCTAAGAACATTCACAGCGATATGATCGACGACTGTTGATTCCGGCGAACGACGGGTGATAAAGCGACTCGATCTAGACCGATTTATCGGGCTCCTCATCCGTGTTGATCTGTGTTCATCTGTGGTTTGTTTCTCTCTTGTCGTTGCATTGCGCTTTTCGGAGAGTTGACTCGGTATAATAGAGAAGCTTCGATGAGCGTCAAGTTTGCCGATCGGGAGAGTGAGAAATGACGAACAACCGAAAACCAATCGCAGTGCTTCTGATGATGGGTACTTTCCTGGCAGGCGCATCGCGCCAGATCGACGCCGCCGGACAGAATTTGCCACAACCCTCGCCCGTCGTGATTCCCTTCGAGATTGTCACTCGACACATAGTTATCAAGGTGAAGATCAATAATTCGGCGCCGCTGTCCTTCATTCTCGACACGGGCGACAAGGTCGCGATCGTCGATCTGAAGCGAGCCGAGTCGCTTGGCTTAAACCTGAAAGACGAAGTTCACGTCGGCGGCGCCGGCCCCGGTGTGTTGAAAGGGTCGACCGTCAAAGACGCTTCAGTCAATGTGCTCGGACTCGAGGGAAACACGCAGCCGGTCGTGCTGGCGCTGCCTTTGGACATATTGAAGCCGAACTTTGGACACGACATTGACGGCATCATCGGAGGCGACTTCATAAAACAATTTGTGGTTGAAATTGATTACCCGGCTCACGTGCTGAGGCTTCATGACAAAGCCAAATTCACATACGCGGGTCCCGGTGAAAGCATCCCGATGCGTTTGAACTCAGGAGGTCATCCAGTCATTGAAGCTGATCTTACAGTGACGGGAAGGCCCGCAGTCAAAGGGAAGTTCGTGATCGATATCGGATCGGGAGCCGCTCTTGCGCTTCACGCGCCGTTCGTCGCACAGGAACATCTCCCGTTGCCGGATCAAAAAACCATCAGAGCGATGGGCGGCGGCGGCACCGGCGGCAAAGTCACGGGACGCCAGGGTCGCATTGCCGAGTTACGTATCGGCAGATTCCAGATCCCCGACACTCCTACTCTTTTTTCCGAAGACAAGGGCGGAGCCTTTGCCAGCCGCGAACTGCAAGGCAACATCGGCGCGCAGATACTACGGAAGTTCAAGGTCTTTCTCGATTACGCTCGCGACCGGATCATTCTCGAACCCAACGCCAGCTTGAAAGATCTTATCGCCCCGGCGTCGAGTGGCTTGAGGGTCTTAGCTGAAGGAGCGGACTACAGGATGTTCCGCGTGGAAGACGTGCTCGAAGACTCGCCGGCCACGGAGGCCGGGCTCCAAGTGGGTGACTTACTCATATCATTAGACGGGCAGGCGGCTTCCGAACTAACCCTGTCATTATTGCATGAAACATTCGAGAAGCCCGGTTCGCATAAGCTCATCGTGCGTCGCGGCGAACAAACCCTGCAAATCACACTGACAGCGCGAAGACTCATCTGATGTGGGTTGCATTACTCCACGGTTGCGATGAAAATAGATACCCCAAGCGGGCAAGACGCGCATAACCATTTATATCGATAACGCCGTTCTCGATGAGTTCCGCGCACGCGCGGAGAGAGCCGGCACGGGTTATCAAACAATGATGAACCAAGCGCTCAAAGCGTCCTTGGCAGAGAGCGAGCCTCCAGTTACTGAGACCGTATTACGCCAGGTCATAAGGGAGGAGTTGCCGAAGCGCTCGCGGCCTACGCCGCGCTCAACCCCACAAGGCAAAAAGCGTCGGGCCGGTTAGTTGAACCATTAACGTCAGCGCACTTGAACAACAATGACCACACACAAACACACTAACAAACTCATCGACGAGACCAGTCCCTACCTGCTTCAACACGCGCACAACCCTGTTGATTGGTATCCGTGGGGGCCTGAGGCTCTCGAACGCTCGCGCTCTGAAGACAAGCCAATACTGCTCTCTATCGGCTACTCCGCTTGCCACTGGTGTCACGTGATGGAGCACGAGTCTTTCGAGAATGAAGACATCGCTAGATTGATGAACGAAAACTTCGTTTGCATAAAAGTCGATCGCGAAGAGCGGCCCGATCTCGATTCGATCTACATGAACGCCGTCCAAATGATGACCGGGCACGGGGGCTGGCCGATGACGATGTTTCTCACGCCCGATCTGAAACCGTTCTACGGAGGCACGTACTACCCGCCCGAAGACCGACGAGGCATGCCCGGCTTTCCTCGAGTGCTGGTGTCAATCGCAGATTCGTATCACACCAAGCGAGAGGAGGTACTGTCGAGCGCGGACGCCATCACCGCCGAGCTCAAGAAGAGCGATCGTTTCGTTGCGTCAAACGAGATGCTGACAACAGGAGTGTTGAACGCGGCGTTCTCCGCGCTGGCCTCGAGCTTCGACAAAGCGAACGGCGGCTTCGGCGGCGCGCCCAAGTTCCCTCCTTCGATGACGCTGATGTTTTTGCTTCGCCACTACAAGCGAACCAGGTCGGATGAAGCGCTGAAGATGGTCGAGACGACGCTTCAGAAGATGGCGGGCGGCGGGATGTACGATCATCTCGGCGGCGCCTTCGCTCGTTATTCAGTTGACGCAGCATGGCTGGTGCCTCACTTCGAGAAGATGCTCTACGACAACGCGCTGCTCACACGCATCTATCTGTACGCGTACCAGGAGACGAAGAATCCGCTGTACAGGCGAATCGCGGAAGAGACTCTCGAATACGTCATTCGAGACATGACCGACCGGACCGGCGGCTTCTACTCTTCGGAAGACGCGGACAGCGAAGGCGTGGAGGGAAAGTTCTACGTTTGGACGAAGGCCGAAGTGATTGGTCTTCTCGGCGAAGAGGAGGGCCAGGTATTCTGCGAATTCTTTGATGTGACAGAGCAAGGAAACTTTGAACACGGCAACTCGATCCTCAACACGCCGCGATCGATTGAAGAGTTCGCGGCGGCCAAGACTCTAAAGGTGGATGAGCTTCGCACACCGATCAACACCGGCAAGCGAAAGCTCTTCAACGCGCGCGAGAGCCGCGTGAGACCGGGCCGCGATGACAAGTCGTTGGCAGCGTGGAACGGGTTGATGCTGACGGCGTTTGCTGAGGCAGCGAACATCCTGGGACGCGACGACTACCGCGAGGTTGCAATCCGTAGCGCCGAGTTCATCACAACGCAGTTGATGAAGGACGGCCGGTTGCTGCGCACCTACAAATCGGGTCAGGCAAAGCTGAACGGCTATCTCGAGGATTACGCGTACGTGATCGAAGGTCTGCTCGCGGCGTACGAGGCAACGTTCGCGCTGAAGTTCTTCACTCAGGCTCGTGAGCTGGCCGACACGATGATCGCGCAGTTTTGGGATGAGCAGGAAGGCGGGTTCTATTTCACATCCTCGGATCACGAAGAGCTGATCACGCGTACGAAGGATTACTTTGACAACGCCACGCCGTCGGGCAATTCGGTCGCGGCGGCGGCGCTACTGAAACTCGGCGTACTTACTCAGAATCGCGACTACACTAATCGCGCGGTGACTGTGTTGCGCGCGATGCGTCCGGCAATGAGCCGGTACCCGAGCGCCTTTGGATACATGCTAAGCTCGCTCGACTTCTACCTGTCGGAACCCAAGGAAATAGCGATGGTAGGCAAGCTGGAATCGCACGAAGTGCGCGCATTCGTCGAAGAGGTGTATTCGCGATACATTCCAAACAAAGTAGTCGCCGCGTGTGAACCGAACGACGACCGCGCGGCTTCCGAGATCGCCCTGCTCGTCGAGAGAACAGCAATCGACGGGCAAGCCACAGCCTATGTTTGCCGGAACTACACTTGTCTCGAGCCGGCGACGACGGTCGAGCAATTCGCCGTTCGTCTTGAAGAGTGATCACACCCGAAAACGAATTAACGCAAAGACGCGAGGACGCAAGGACGCAAGGCTTGTCAGGCTTCTTCCCTGTCGCGTCTTTGCGTCTTTGCGGCTTTGCGTTAAGATCTACTTCCAAACCGCCACAGCATGTTGTAACTTGTGCCTCATCACTCAGAATCAGGTTGCTTAATTCAGATCGGGAAAAGGAGAATTCATGAACACACCAGCCAAGAGCGTAAACGCGTGGATCTTGCCAAGTGAAGACGATCCGTCCGGAACCAACTACCAGTCCCCCACCAGCAGCTTTCAGAATCTGATCACGTATGGTGTTTACAACTACCTCGATATGGTGAACATCTGTTTCGCCAATACGGTGAAGACGGGCTCGCATACGGTGCCCACCGGTGACGGCTCTACGCACACTGTCGAGCTCCAACCGAAAATACATACTCCTGGCGGCTACACGAACGACCAATATATGAAGTGGATAATTCAGGATGCGCGCAAGATGAATCCTGACATCAAGATTCTGCTCACATTGGGCTACGCCAACGATGAGTTTACGCAAATCTTTTCCGGCCCCGAAAGCGGATGGCAGGCCCAGGCGACCGCCTATGCTAACAACGTGGTCGCTTACCTTAAGAACTACGGATTGAATGGTTTTGATATCGATTGGGAATGGGACTTCAGTACCGATACACCCAAGAGCATGATGAGCATGGTGCTTCAAGCTCTTCGCACTGCGCTCAACGCGCAACCCCAGATCTACTACCTCACTTTGTCACCGGCCACCAACGAGCACCTGGATGGTTCAGTAGTGAATGACACGATCGACTTCATCAATATGCAGTTGTACTGCGACTGCACGGGCCCGGGCGACTATACAGGCATCGGAATACAGCAAAGCCTATTGGCGTATGGCGCGAAATTCGAGTCGAAGGGCAACGGCGACACCACTCCGTACCAGAATGCTCAGGATGCTTATTCGGGGATGACCGGTGGAAGCATCAAGTATGGCATCTCCACTCAATGGCGGTTGAATTCCGGCGACTTCCAGTACGAGCAGGCCCAGCAGATGATCCTCTCTCAGCTAGTGAACGGCATCCCCGGCACTACGTTTGATGACACGCCGATCATTGGAGCCGCCGGCAATCCGACGATCTCGCAGATGGTCGTGCGCTCGGGAGAAGTCCTGGACGCGATCCAGGCAACGAACAGCGGCTCTTTCGAAGGCGATCCCGTCTCTTACATCCTGCTGCAGCACGGCGGCAACGGAGGCAATCCGAGCACGGTTGCGATACCGGCCGGCGATACGATATCCGAAGTGTCAGGCTATACGGGCATCTGGTACGGTTGGCAATGTGTGCTTCAGATCACGATCAAGACGGCCGGCGGAAAAGTCTTCGGCCCCTTCGGCACGATGACGAGCGCCACGTCGAAGATACCCTTCACCTACACCGCGCCGTCGGGAAAATCCATCGTTGCATTCAGCGGTTCGATAGTAGAAGTGCCCCTTGCCGGCGGAGGTTTGACTTACATTGTCGCAAGTTTGAACGCAACGTTTGCGTAGAGAGAACTGGCCAGGCAAAGCCCGCGCAGCGGCGAAGGCGTGTAGCCCAGGGCGAGTCCGCGAGCCCTGGGCCTCTTCGTATCTGTCCCACGCTAGCCGCATAGCGGGCGACAGCCGAGCTTTCTCACAGCTACCTCTAGTGGTAAGCCAAACCTCAGTTAGTTGATTGATTAAGACGGACCGCTAATTCAGTAAACGAGGCTGCTATGCCAAGTGAAGCTGGGTACATGAAACTAAATGGGTCACTTGATAACTCGGATCTCAAATATGCGAGGCCATAACTTGCCGGTGATGAAGATTCGTTTCTTCTCTGCGTCGTAGGCGATTCCGTTGAGCACGTCTTCCCTTCCCGTCCTGTCCGATGGCGCCAGGATGCCTTTTAAGTTCAAGAAAGATGTCACGCGCCCGGTCGATGGATCGATGCGAACGATCTTGTCTGTCTGCCAAACGTTCGCCCAAATCTCGCCTTCGATGAATTCCAATTCGTTTATCTCGGTGAGAGGCTGACCGTTCATCGTGACCGCAAGGTTTCTGATCGGCTTGAAGGTTTGAGGATCGAGATAAAACAAGTTGCTGCTGCCGTCGCTCAGAATCAGATTGCTGCCATCGTAGGTCAGTCCCCAGCCCTCAGTGTCGTAAGCGAATTCCTGAAGCTGCTTGAAACTGTCCAGGTCGTAGACGAATCCACGATGTGATTTCCACGTGAGCTGAATAAGACGATTGTTCACAAGCGCGAGACCCTCGCCGAAATATTCGGTTGAGAGACTAATCTCTTTCAGGACTTTTCCGGATGGGAACTCTAGCCGCCGCAGCTTGGACTGACCCTCCAGGCCGGTGCCCTCATAAAGAGAGCCGTCGTGCCACAGCAGGCCTTGGGTGAAGGAGGTCGGATCGTGCGGATAGCTGCTGACGACTTCGTAGGAGACTTGCTGCGCACGCGCGACACTTGTGCTTTGATTGCTGTTCGAGGTTGTGTTCGGCTGCGTGGGAGTTCCCTGGCGCAGCAATATGACAATGAGAAACACGGCGCCTGCCACCGCTATTAGTCCGAGAGCCACGATCGACGCTCGAGAGCGTTTGCTGCTGCCGGCAGATTTGCGAGTACGCTTTTTGTCCGACTTTTTGGCCATAAGGTTCTGTCTAACTATACGGTTTTTCGTCTGCGTTTGAAGTCTCAGGTGACGCGCGCTGGGCTGATTAACTCCTCTGCGTCCTGGGCGTCCTCTGCGGTTCTCTTAATCAGTGCTGGGAATCAACCGCCGAGGACGCCGAGGAGTCCATAAAGAGACCACCGTTGGAAAACCGCGTAGCGCAGTCTATACTCGCCGGAGAAAAAACTCTACAAGGTCGCACGGACGAGATTTGATACCATCCCTTCCAAAAGCTCAGAAGGAGTTCAGAATATGAGAATGAAAAGCATTGGACTAATCACTCTGCCGTTGTTCGTTTTGGCATTCTCGGCGCTTTGCGCGGCAAAGCCGCTTGACGATCGAACAAAGTCCGAACCGGTCTCGCCGAGCTCCTCTCCGAGCTCAAAGATAAACGTCACGTTTGATCAGAGCGCACCGGAAATAGTCATCGTCGAATCAGCCGGCGAACGTTTGAGAATCAATACATCCACCAGGACCGTCGAGCGGATTTCCGAGGTGACAGCCAGCCAGGAAAGTAAGAAAGAACCCGCGCCGCAGGTGGCTTCGAAGGAACGTGAGAGTAGCAGGGCTTACGAACCGTATGATTATCACATTGTCAACGTGCCTACGCCGAAAGCGGTCCGGCGTCACAGTCTGAATATGTACTTCACTCATCGTTTTCAAGAGACGATCACGCCGCTCCAGGAAGAAGACGGCTCTGAGCACATCGCGCGCATCTCGAAGGACCTGTTGGGACTCGACAGCTCGGCGGTTTCATCGTTGGGTGTGACCTATGGAATAACCGATCGCTTATACGCTAATGTGTATCGCTCGCCGCTATGTCAACCTGGCTTGTGCAAGACGATTGAGATGGGTCTCGGGTATCATTTGCTGGATGAAGCGGGCAGGTCTCCGATTGCGCTGTCTGCATACACGAGCGTCGAGGGTGATTACAATTTCACGGAGCGTTACACCTATAATTTCCAGGCGATGATCGGGCGAAGCATGACCAGGTACGTCAACTTGTTTTTCTCACCTGCTCTGCACGTGAATTCAAACGGAAACGATCGCTTCAAAGGTTTCCTGGCGTCTCAGCCTTTGGTCAAGAGCCTGAGGCTTGGGCGAAACACAGGTTCGTTTGGATTCGGCTTGAACGCGCGGGTCCGCCCGACTACTTCGCTGCTCTTCGAGTACACGCCGCGAGTCGGTTTCGAAATGGGCCAGCTAGTTCCCGACTTCGATACGAGTACCGGCCAACTGAAAGGATTCAAGAATGATACCGAAGCGGAGATCGCCTTCGGAATCGAGAAGCGAATCGGGCGTCACGTATTTTCGCTGACGTTCTCGAACACGCAAGCGACCACGACTGCGCGGTACAACTCCAGCAACCAGGCTTTGCCCCCGAACAAGTTCAGCATAGGATTCAACTTGTTCAGGCGGTTGCTCTGAAACAACGTATGTCACAAATCAAAAGGAGCTTTCTCGAGATGTTCAAGTTTGCGATGACGCTGTCCGTCGTATTGCTCGCAACGCTTTTTGCGGCGGCTTGTGCGACCGGGCCTAAGAGCGAAGACAATGCGAATGCCGATCAAGCGAATCGGCCGGGACAAGGCGCATCTACTTCGCCGCTTCTTCAGCCTACGTTAAAGGGCGACATCGAGCGCATTTATCTAAACCTTTCGATGGCCAGGGAAGCTTTCAAGAATAATAAATCGCAGGAGGCAGTGGTACATCTGGAATCAGCGAAAAAAGAAGTGGATGGGGCGCTTGATCGCAAGCCGCGCTTGCGCGAAGAGTTTGAAGCTCTAAAGGCAGCGATCGATCGCGCGATCGGCGCAGTTGACCGCCGAGAGAAGGACGCCGATTCTCAATTGGCAGAGTTAGAGCTACGGATTGGCGCGATTAAGACGAATACACCATAAGCATGCATGTACGGGCGGCCCTCCGTGGCCGCCCCTCTTTGGTTCCCGATACATTGCGCGCGCAAAGAGGGGCGGCCACGGAGGGCCGCCCCTACATGTCTAGTCCATAATTTCATTTCTACGTCCATAGCTTCAGCAGGACCGTAGCCAGCCCCAAAAAGGACAACGAGCCGGCAACGTCAGTAAAGGTAGTCACAAACACGGTTGACGCGACGGCCGGATCAATCCGCAACTTTCTGAGAGCGATTGGAACAAAAACTCCCGAAACGCCGGCGACGATCATATTGATCATCATCGCAAGGCCGAGCACCAGGCCCACCATCCATCTCCGTGAGATCAATACTGCAAGTCCAGCAGCAACCAACCCATTGATAAGCCCGTTGCCGAAGGCAACCAGTAACTGTTTCATTGCCACGCTGCTTACGCTCGACAGCTCGTTGAGCGCCAAACCTCGAATGACTACGGTGAGCGTTTGCGTAGCTGCGTTCCCGCCCATTCCCATCGGCATAGTCACCAGTGCCGCGAGCACCGGCAAGACCTGGATCGAATGATCGAAAAGGAAAATCACATAGGCCGGAAGAAAAGTTGTCGCGAGATTGACGAGCAGCCACGGCGCTCGTAACCGCAATGACCTGAGCGCATTTGTTGACACGCGTTCTTCAGCGCTGACGCCCGCCAGCGCGAGCAAGTCTTCCTCGGCTTCTTCCTGAAGCACATCGATCACGTCATCTACGGTTACGATACCTACGAGCTTGTCTTCATCATCCACGACGGGTATAGCCAGAAGATTGTATTCAGCAACAAGCCTGGCCACTTCCTCCTGGTCGTCGTCGGTGCGGACGCTTATTACGTCCTGTACCATAATCCGCTTCAATTGAGTGGCCGGATGCGTAGTCAGCAGTTTCCTCAAGCTCACAACGCCGACGGGATGATCTCGTTTATCGACGACGTACACATAGAACACCATCTCAAATTCTTCGGATCGCTTTTGCAGCGCGGCAACAGCCTCGGCGATTGTGACTTCTTCGTCCTGTGCGAAGTAGTTGCGCGTCATGATTCGCCCAGCGGTTCTTTCTTCGTGCTCGAGCAATTCCCGAACATCGGCAGCAGGTTCGGCCTCCATCATCGCGAGAACCTGGGCGGCAAGAGGGTCAGGCAACCGCGAGGCCAGGTTAGTCGCATCGTCCGCCGACATTTCGCTCAGGTACTTCGCGATCTGGTCGGGTCTGAACTTACTTAGGAGGGCCAAGCTGTCGCCAGGCGACATCTCGCTCATCACGTCTGCCACGTGTGAAGTGGTGCTCTCCTCGAGCAGCACGGAAAACGCTTGTTCGCGTTCGGCCCCCTTCAAAGCTGAAAGGAGACGCGCAACATCAACCGGATAAGCCTTCGTCAGGACTCGAGCCAACCGTGAGCGGGCTCCTCGATGCAGCAGTTTGCGAATTACCGGCACCGTAACGGCAGAATGCGGCGCTGGCTTGCTTCTTGTTTCCATGATTCTGACCGCCTGAAAGTGGTTTGATAGAAAATCTGATCAGTCCAAAAGCCCTCCATCATATTGTAGAGCCGCTGCCTGCGCAACGATTTAGTTCGACAAAGTTATGATGTCGCTTCATCTCCCCGGCTAAGGTGGAACCTGAAGCCTTGCAATGTCGTAATGAGATTACGACAATATACGTAAGGAGGTGGCTAAACATGAATGATGAGAGAAGAACGGCAGGGGATGTGATCATCGAGGAGAAGGATTTAGACGGGGACGACATTGTCGTCACAGAGATTCCTAATGACGAGAGCCGGCAAAGGTCGGGCTTCGACGAGATTGCTTCTTCAGTAAAAGAGGTAGCCCAGAAAACGGGCGAGGCGCTGAATAAGGCTACGGAGTCGATAGGCAAGGCGATTGAATCGGCGCTCTCCGCTCGTGACCACGTCGTGATGGTCCGCGTGAATGAGGATTCGTTGAAGAGCCTTGATGCGCTGGTCCAGTCGGGGATCTTCAAGAGCAGATCAGAAGCGGCGGCGTTCTTGATTAGCGAGGGCGTGAAGGCGCAGGCAACATTGTTCGAACGCATTTCGCAGCGAATCGCCGAGATTGAACGACTACGCTCCGAGCTCAAGGGCATTGTCCAGTCACCTTCGGGTTCGTAGAGGTGTGATTAAGAGCCGGACTCCCCACGTAGCAACCGAACTCGTCTTAACGAGCCGATACCGTGAAGAAACCGCTTTGCGAGCTTTGCGGTACTTTGCGAGCTTTGCGTTTCAACGTATCTTTCTTTCTCGAGCGGATTCCTGGCGCAAAGCTCGCAAAGGACCGCAAAGCTCGCGGAGTCGGGTGGTTTCTAAGGATGGCCGCCCATACAGGTCGTTACTACGTGGGCGTTATCCGTTGCAAGTCCCGCTTTAATCACAGGCCCTTTCATTTGGTGACACATCGCGTTGTTTGTATAATCCAATTGGCAATTCGAAGTTACTCAAGCCATGGAGGCACATATGAGCGCGACTTCCCTTCCGACTGCGCTAAGGGAAATAAGAGAGAAGGTTGAACACCAACAACGACTGTCGTTCGAAGACGGGTTGACGTTGTTTGAAAGTGATGACCTGCTCACAGTAGGGGAACTCGCGAATCAAGTACGCGAGCACATCAATGGCGACCTGACCTACTACAACGTAAATCGCCATTTGAACTACACGAATGTCTGCATCTCTGATTGTGCCTTCTGCGGTTTCTATCGGCGTGTCCGCCATCCTGAAGCGTATGAGTGGTCGGTTGAAGAGTGCATCGAGACTGCCCGCAAGGCCTATCAGGAAGGAGCGCGCGAGCTACACATCGTCGGCGGACTGCATCCCCGGCTTCAGTTCGATTATTACTCATCCCTTCTCAGTGAGCTCAAACGCAATTTCCCGGACATGCACCTGAAGGCTTTCACGATGGTTGAGCTCGACCATCTCACAAGAGTCTGCAGAATGACCGACGAAGAAGTGATAGACGGACTCATCGCGGCGGGCCTCGATAGCTGCCCTGGTGGCGGCGCGGAGATTTTTCGCGATCCAACTCGCAGCCGCATCTGCGCACACAAAACCTCGGGAGAAAGATGGCTCGAACTAACGGCGAAAGTGCACCGGCGCGGCGTTCATACCAACGCCACGATGTTGTACGGACACATCGAGTCCTATGAAGACCGTGTGGATCATCTTGTAAAACTGCGCGAGCTTCAAGACCAGACGGCTGGATTCATGTGTTTCATCCCGCTCGCTTTTCATCCGAAAGGAACAGATCTGTCGCACTTGCCGGGGCCAAGCGGGATAGACAGCCTTAAGACAATCGCCGTATCAAGATTGATGCTCGACAACATTCCACACATAAAAGCCTACTGGGTAATGCTCGGCAAGAATCTCGCCCAGGTAGCATTGCGATTTGGCGCCGACGATCTCGACGGGACAATTAACGAAGGCGGATCGCTGATGGAGTCTTATCTGGCCGAGGGCAATGAGAACCAGTTGACGAAGGCAGGGATCGAAGAGATGGTCCGCGGCGCGGGACGCGTGCCGATCGAGCGAGACACTCTTTACAATCCGATCCACACAAATGGTTCGTCCAGCACGCTAGAGGAGCAATCCAAGTTTACGGTCCTGCCAGTGTTGAATTAGCTTGGCGACTTCTTTCCCATACTGTTTTGAGGGTAGTCCTGTATGGGCGGTCCTCCGTGGCCGCCCCTTAATGAGGAAGCGCTTTCTCGAAGGAGGGGCGGCCACGGAGGACCGCCCATACAGGACTAGCGAATTCTCTGGTACACCCCACTAGGGAACAAGAACGACTTTTCCGAACTGCGCTCGATCCTCAATAACCTCATGCGCCTCAGCCGCCTGTTCAAGCGGCAGCGTGCGGTCCACGACTGGCTTTAGTCTGCCGTCCTCGAAGAATTTCATCACTTCAAGCAGCTCTATCTTGGCTCCCATATACGATCCGTAAAGGGCAATCTGTCGAGAGAACAGGTACCTGAGATCGAGGTTACCTTTGAAGCCGGATGTAGCTCCGCAGGTCACGAGCCGGCCGCCGCGCACGAGGCTGCGAACGCTCTTCTCCCACGTTGCCTCGCCGGTGTGTTCGAATACAACATCCACTCCACGTTTTGCGGTGTGGCGCTTGACTGCTTCGAGGAAATCATCCTTTTGATAATTTATCGTTTCGTCGGCGCCGAGCGATTTGGCCTTGGCAAGCTTCTCGTCCGTGCTTGCCGTGGCCAACACTCGCGCCCCCAGAAGCTTGCCGATTTGGATGGCGGCGGATCCGACACCGCTACCGGCGGCGTGCACCAGCATTGTCTCGCCGGCCTTCAACTGAACTCGCCCGGTGAGCATGTGCCACGCGGTCAAGAACACAAGTGGAATCGTGGAAGCTTCCTCGAAGGTGAGATTCCCGGGCTTTGGGATCACGTTAACCGAGGGGGCCTTTACAAACTCGGCGTAACCGCCGTTCGCTCGATAGCCCAGAATGTCATAGGCGGCGCACAAATTGTCGCGCGCTGACAGGCAGTACTCGCAGTGCATGCAGGAGAGCCCGGGTGAAAGGAGTATCTCGTCGCCTTCTTTAGCGGTCGTTACCAAACGGCCAACTTTTTCGATGACGCCGGATATGTCACAACCGAGGACGTGAGGCATCTCGAGCGGAGGGCCGGGAAGGCCGCGCCTTATCCAAACGTCGAGATGATTTAGCGCGCACGCCCGCACGCGCACAAGCACTTCATTGTCGTTGATGACTGGCTCTGGAAGCTCCGTGACTCGGAAGACTTCCACCCCGCCGTGTCCGTCGATGGCCGCCGCTTTCATTATTAACCCCTCTCGATGATTGTTATGCCTTGAAAGGATGAGAAGAATAGCATCGAGTCCATGGGCGAGCAAAGACAGAGGTGAGCTCATCACGGCAGATTCTTCAAACGCCCCGGAGTTGGGTGCTTTTATTTTTGAGAGGACGCTCACAGGCTGATATAATTCCTCTCGTCTTTGCAACAATCATCCAATATTGATCACGGAGGAATGAATGGGCGAATCAATAGCGCTGAGTGTTCCGGCAAACCCGAAACAGGCGCGCAGCAAAAAGACTAAAGAAAAAATAGTTCAGGCGGCTATACGGTTGTTCCAGGAGCGCGGATATGAGAAGACCACATCGAACGATATAGCTTCAGAAGCCGGCGTCAGCGTTGGCTCTTTTTATGTTTACTTCACCGATAAACGCCAGTTGCTGCTCACGATTTTTGATAGGCTTGCCGACGAACTTTATAAGAATATTTTTGACGGACTGAAGCCGGAGCATCTCTTCGATTCGAATCTGCGAAGGCGCATCAAGCAAGCTGTTGCGAATACAATAATCGATAAGCAAAAGCACTCCGGTCTTCATCGAGTGGTGAGTGAGCTCCTGCTAAAAGATGCGGATTTCGGGGCTCGGCACAAGGCCGTGATGGCGCGCTCGATGGCGAAGCTTCAGGAATTGATCTCGCTTGCCGAGAAGGCCGGTCTAACCTGGGACATCGACGTCGAGGCCGCGGCGTTCATCGTTCAGAGGGTAGTGTTTGACGTCTCCCAGGATTACGTGACTGGTTGTTGCGAATTTGATAAGGAGCGCGCTATCGACGCTCTCGCCGACATGATTCATCGGTTTGTGTTCAGGCCCAAGTCGTGATTTTCTAGTCTGCCAAATCTGTTTTCAATGCGGCGCTCAATTCGGTGATTACCATCCCGGGCCAAACGTATAACCGGCATGCCAGGCCCGATTTGACTTCGCCGTTGTCACCCTGGTACCAGATCTGACAATTCGTGCATTCACCGTTCCAGCAGTAGTCACCAATCGAAACCGCATCCATCTTGATGTACTGAAAGCAGCGCAGCAGTTTGTTGTTTTCAGGTACGCTCGCACGATTGCGGCAGACCTCTATCTCAATGAGATCTTTGAAACTCTCAAATAGTCCTTCTCTTAGTTCCGGGTAATTCAAGGGAACCCTCCGGGAGAAACGCGTAAGACATGTGGGGCTTGAGGCTGATACTACAGGAGCATCGTCCAATCAGGCAAAGAGAATTGTCACGGTCGTTTCTTGACCTCGATGTGATCATCGAATCCGATAACAAGAGTGTCGGCAATGCCAATAAACAATCCGCTTTCGATTACACCGGACAGAAGTTTTATTCGGCTCTCGAGCGTCGCAGGATCCGCCAGCGCTCCAAAATCACAATCGAGGATGTAGTTGCCGTTGTCGGTCACAAACGGCAGCCCCGCCACCTCGCGAAGACCGGCTGTACAGCCAAGCTGAGACAACTTCCGGGCTGAGACGGCCCAGGCGAATGGAAGAACCTCTACGGGCAACGAACGCGATTCGCCAAGTTTTGAAACCAGCTTGCTCTCGTCGACTAGTATGACTCGCTTCTTAGACGCAAGCGCAACGAGCTTTTCCCTTGTGAGGGCGCCGCCACCGCCCTTGATCATATTGAAATCGGGATCGACTTCATCGGCGCCATCAATGGTGATATCAACTACTGGAACTTCGTTCAGCTCCACGAGCGATATTCCAGCTTCCCTTGCCAGTTTCTCAGTGCCGATGGAAGTTGGAACTCCCCTGATTGAAAGCCCTTCGCGAATACGCCGGCCAAGGCCCTCGATAGCGAATTTCGCAGTTGACCCCGTGCCGAGTCCAATAACCTGACCGTCGTTCACCATTCCGATGGCGTGCTCGGCAGCTCTTCTCTTGGCTTCGTCCTGCGTCGTTGTCATTCTTCGGTTGCCCTCGATTAGCGCGGCAAAGATATCATCGGCTGCTGACGTTGATCAAATGCACTGCTGATTCTCTTATTCACGCAAGGCTGCGCGCTTGGCAGGTTTTCACTGCTTTGGTAGACTACGCGTGTCGTAAGCAATCAAATCGATAGAAGCCGGGGAGCTTAGCGTGGAAGTAAAAATATACACAAAACCGGGCTGTCCTTATTGTGCGAAAGCACGAGAGTTCTATAACGCGAAAGGTATAGCTTTCGAGGATTTGAACGCGCAGGACGACCTGAAGCTTCGCGCAGAGATGTTTTCGTTTAGCAATGGGGACCCGACGGTTCCGGTAATAGTCGAGGATGGGCGCCTCAAACAGATAGGTTGGGAAGGCAAGGGCTGAACCGTCCACTGATGCCGGGCGGTCGTCCGGCTCCAAAAAGTTTCGCAAAATTGAGACAATGACACAAACTGCGACGAGTACAAAGTTCGATGGTCCTTTCAAGAAGCAGCTTGCTGAGCTTGGGGACCTAATCAACTGGCTCCATACGGAACACGACAAATCCTACGTCAAGGCCGGCGATGACAAAGTCTACGCGTACGGCGGAGACGGATTTGTAATTGTTATGGACGAATCAGTGTGGAATGGGCTGATCGAAATGATCACTCCCAAAGGCGGTCTCTCGATCAAGCCGTCTGAAGACGGGAAGATCAGCGTTACATCTGCCGTTGAAGGCGATGCCGCGATCAGGCAACTACTAAAGGATGGAATCAGCGGTATTCGAAATTATTACGACGGCCGGTACTGGAGCACACCCAAAACTTCTTCCGGCGTTGTCTCATGACGTCAGCAGCAGGCGGCCTGTGATTGGCGACTGCCTAACACTTGAAGACAGGTATCAACAAGGTTTTCAGGGTTTGAATCGAACACTACTTCCGAGGTTGTTTTTCTGCCGGATAGCTGGGCGATTTCTCTGATTTGGTCGGCGACGCCACCCGTTCCTTCGAGTACCCCGATCACCTTCCCCTCATCGAATGCGATCGTGAATTCGTTTAGCGTTCCGATCCCGCCTCCGACGATGATAACGATGTCGGAGGATCTGACGTTGACTACGTTCCGTCCTTTTAAACCGAAGCCGGTATAGATAATCACGGCCGCACCGTCCTCCGGCAACAGGTAACGGGATAAGTGCTCTTCTCTCGATTGAGCGGGCGAGACACCAATAGTGATAGCGCCGGCAGAGCGAGCAGCCCTGGAGACCAGATCCGGAAAGCCGGTCGTGGCGCCAGTAATCAAGGTGCAGCCGTGATCGGTGATCGCCCGGCCTAAGCGGGTCGCTAGAGACTTCAGATTCGCCGCCGCGCTCTTGTTCAACGCCAGATTGGCCGAACCCATCACTCCTATAGTCGGCTTCGGAATCAATTTCTTCATAAGGGCCGCCCCTCACGACGCCCGCCGTCGGAAGTCCCGAACTTGAAGATACTCTATTAAGAAAATACTCTTAAAGCGTTACACCTCTTAAAGCTCAGATTTCCCGCTAGCTTATGTCCGTTAAGAACGGGAATAAAAAGGCATTTGTGTAACGACGGCTGAAACGTCCTGGCCTTCAATATGAACTTCAACTTTATTGCCAGGCTCAAAGAATCCATGCTTCACGTACGCCATAGCTATTAAGGAAGTGAGGCTCGGCGATTGAATCGCACTTGTAACAAACCCGATTTCCTTGCCGTCTTTTTTTACGACGTCGCCGCGGCGTGGCACTACTTTCCCCGACACATCCAGACCAGCGAGCTTCTTGCTGACGTGCCCGCGATATGTAGCCATAGCGACCGCCTCCTGCCCGGTGTAGCAGCCCTTGGTGAAGCTGACGGCGTCCTCAAGTCCAGTCTCAAGCATCATGTTGGTTTCATCTACGTCCTGGCCATACACGGGGATGCCGGCTTCCACCCTCAGCGACTCGAGGGCTTCGGTACCGAAAGGAGATATCGAATGAAATGCGCCCTTCAGCAAAACGAAATCCCAAACATCCTTCAAAGAAGATGCCGGAACAAGAATGTCAAACCCTTCCTCACCCGTATGCGAGGCTCTCGTTACCAATGCACGGTGCCCAGCAGTCAAAGTCTCAAACCAATCGTACTCAGATAGTGGCGGCAGGGGTTCGAAAGTGATTTCCTTCATCACAAGATGCGATTCAGGACCCTGAACCGAGACCGTTCGATACTCCTCAGAAACATCCTCAACCTTGAAATCACCCGCATAGGAGAACGGGAACAGGTACTTAAATACTTTCTCATGAGTCTGGGGATCGGTAATCACAAGAAAGGCGCCCCCCAGATTCAAGACCCGGCACAGCGCTCTCACTTTGCCGTGGCCGGTCAGCATTGCCGCTCGCATTCCCCTCCCGACCTCGAGGGTTTTGACGTTGTTAGTAACAAGACCGTTGAGGAACTGAACAGCCTCTCCGCCATGAACCTTGATCGCGCCATAAAAAGATAAATCGATCAGGCCCACGTGCGAGCGCACGGTCGCGTGTTCCTGCCCCGGACTGGAGTACGCAGACGCCATCTCCCACCCGTGGACCATCGCGAATGTCGCGCCGATATTACTCTCGCTTTCGTAAAGAACGGACCGTCGAGCAATCTGGACAGTGCTTTCAGACATTCTCATGAACCCCTTTCCAACTAAATGAACCGGCTAATGCGAGCGAATCAATCGCCAACCTTAATGTTAAAACTTACGAGTCGATTCGGCGACCTCTCAGGAATTTTCTTTCAAGTAAACCCATAGCTTAATCATCTCTATCGTCAATTTAGTAAAGAACTCGCGCAAGGAGGTGCGGGATGTTGAGTATGCGTGTCATTGATCGGAAGGTGGCCTGAGCGCGTGTTCCGTAAAACCGCCGCTGCGTATTGCAGTCAGGACTCAACTGAAGAACTTCGGATCCGATGATCAGCTTGGCCTGAGCAACTTGGGGTGTTGCTGATCATTCCACTATTCACTGTCGCTTCTTCTTGTGTGGTCGAAACCAAGCCCGCCAGGATGCCCTTCCCTCAGGACACTACTCTGGGGCGCTCGGTTGTCGCTGGTCTTTATCGCTCCCAGCTTTGCCGATCAATTTCCAGTACTGGATTTTGCTTACACGCCAAACATTGAAAAATGCGACGATGCCCCCATGAAGAACAGCATTGGAACTGAAAGCCAGGTGTTTGTGCGAGACGCCAGAAATGCAATACGGCCAAGCTTCGCGGACTCAGGTGGAACGGCTGTGCCGTTCTCGGCATTGTCGGCCGTCCAGGAGATTATTCGCTTTTGGTTCGGCCAGATGATACCCCACACGTTAAATAGCATCACCAATCCCATCGCTCCACCGATGCCGATCGAATAGGTTTTATTGCTTGCGTAGCCCATAAGCTGCGACTTTAGCCAGGCGATGATGATAAGCGCCATAATCATCATCAGAATGGCGATCACCACGGCAAGCACCCATCCGTTGTTTACCTTCTTTACGACAACCATTTCGATCGCGAAGATAACCACAGGAATGAGCAGCCAGACAAGCAGGACCATCCAGACATTCTTACCTGCGTTGTTGGAGTCGGCCTTCAGAATATACATGGCATAGTACATCAAGCCCACCAACACAGTGATCAGCGCCCCCCAACGGAACCACCATAGAGCTCGGGGCATTAGCTGCGGAATGACTTTGCCTTTCGTCGGACCGTCGAGCGCCTTCATGAGATTGACATTGACCAGATTGAAGAAATACAGGTGACCAATCCATATTATCCCGGCAAGGAAATGAAGCGTTCTCAGGAGAATCTGCACATAGGCGTCACCTTGAGGCAGGTTGAAGACTCGGTCGAGAAAGAATCCCGGCTGTATCTGAGCCAGTTGGAGAGCAAAGTCAAGACTCGAAGCTGGTAGCATACGTCCTCCTTGGTTATCACTGGTTTTCGTCGCTGATTGAGTGCCCTGTGCCTAGCATTTTTTACAAACAAGACGACACTACGTGAGAGCGTCCCACTATAAACAGCGGGCCGTTGCGTGTCAACCAAATGGGGTTCAGCTTCGCGTTGCGATCTTATTACCGCTGGTCCAAGCGGCTGAATCTGGCGATTGAACAAGTTGAAAAACTACGCGGTTGCAGGAGCCCAACAACGCTTGACGCCAA